>JAEWDP010000083.1 GCA_023390055.1 Pseudomonadota bacterium
TCCGCAAAAACCACCTTCCACCAGAATATGCCGCCGTAACATGCAGTCACGGCGACCGAAGTTGGCAGACTACCGAAGCGCGAACTTTGCAAAGCAAGAAAAGCAGCCGTTTATGGACGGACACTAGTTTATTTCTGACCGGTTTATAAGGGCCACTCTGGCAGCGTCGATGCTTTCCGGGTCTCGTACGCAGAATTGCCGGTTCCATATCGTGGCGACCTTAACGACGTTACCAGCATCATCGTCAAGCTGGCGGATGCCTTGGATACTCTTGTTTCGCACTGTCTGGCCAGATCGTCAGGTCCATTGAAACTCACAAATGTCCGTCGTAAGGGCACGCTCTGTTAAACTTCGAGCCGTAACCTTGAGCCGATCAACAAGGAGACAAGTTGTGAATACCCTGACGGGCGGCAAGGATCATTTTCTGAATAAGGAAGAATCTTTCATGTATGACCGCGAAACGCGGTTCAGGATGGAAGACACCATGAATGCGGCCCGTATTGAATTTACGGAGAAAGGTGTGCTCAATATGGGAGCACGCAGCTGCAGTGTCCTGAGCATCTCCATGAGCGGCGCAATCCTCGGACTTCTGACCCAGTACAAGCTGCCCGAACAGTTCTATCTCGATATTGCGGATACGCGCATTTCCAAGATCGGCTGCCTGCTGATGAAGGTGTTCATGAACAACACGGTGGAGATCCGCTTTCTGCGGCTATTGACCCAGAAGGAACTTGACCGGATCTTCGTGTTCAGCACGCACCCGGCCCACAAGGACAGGGTGCTGGATATCCGTTCCTGGTAAAGTCGCTTCTCAGTTGATTCCGCGTGGATCCGGTTCAGGAGCCAACGCCTTCAATGGAAGACGCTGGCACCATTGTCAGCAGTCCCGGAATTTTGCCGGAAGATGGCAAACAGTTCACGCCCCATCCCGAACTCATTACGGTCAAGATCACTTGTGGCAGGCGCACGGCCGCTGAATTCTGCAGCATCGACCAATACTTCAAGTGTTCCGGCGACGGCATCCAGCCGGACGATGTCGCCATCCTGAATGCGGGCAATCTGACCACCGTCCGATGCTTCCGGTGTCACGTGGATAGCAGCCGGCACCTTGCCGGAGGCACCCGACATTCGCCCGTCAGTCACGAGAGCCACCTTGTAGCCACGATCCTGGAGGACACCGAGCGGCGGCGTGAGACGATGCAATTCGGGCATGCCGTTGGCTTTTGGTCCCTGGAAGCGGACGACGGCAACGAAATCCCGGTCGAGACGGCCCTGTGCAAATGCGTCCTGCAATTCCTGCTGGTCATGGAAGACGATTGCCGGAGCCTCTATGATGCGCCGCTCCGGCTTGACGGCTGAAATCTTGATGACGGCCTTGCCGAGATTGCCTGTCAGCATTTTCAGGCCGCCGTTTGGCTGGAAGGGGTTTTCTCCTTTCGCCAGGACCTTTTCGTTGCCGCTTGTTGTCGGGGCGGGCTCACGTATAACGGCACCCTTGTCGTTGAGTTTCGCTTCGATCGTGTAGGCTTCAAGTCCGTGGCCAAAGACGGTCCTGACATCATCATGAAGCAAGCCGAGCTTTAGCAGCTCCCGAATGAGAAAGCCCATGCCGCCTGCAGCCTGAAAGTGGTTCACATCTGCAAGGCCGTTTGGATAGACGCGTGCAAGAAGCGGCACGATGTCGGAAAGCTCGGAAATGTCCTGCCATGTCAGATGAATGCCGGCAGCACGTGCCATGGCGACGAGATGAAGCGTGTGATTGGTGGAACCGCCGGTGGCGTGCAGGCCGACCACGCCATTGACGATCGAGCGCTCATCGATCATTTCGCCGGCTGGCGTGAACTCGTTGCCAAGCCCGGTGATGGCAAGCGCCCGTTTCGCAGCTTCCTTGGTCAACGCATCGCGAAGAGGTGTGCCGGGATTGATGAAGGAGCTTCCCGGCATGTGGAAGCCCATGATTTCCATCAACATCTGGTTTGAATTGGCAGTCCCGTAGAACGTGCAGGTTCCGGGACCATGATAGGATTTGGATTCGGCTTCCAGAAGCTCGGCGCGCCCAACCTTGCCTTCGGCGTAGAGTTGACGGATGCGGGATTTTTCGTCGTTCGGAAGTCCGGATGTCATGGGTCCGGCCGGTATGAAGATTGCAGGCAAATGGCCAAAAGCAAGGGCGGCGATAACGAGGCCCGGTACGATCTTGTCACAGACGCCCAGGAAAACGGCGGCGTCGAACATGTTGTGGGAAAGGCCGATCCCGGCAGCCATTGCTATCGCATCGCGCGAGAAGAGAGAAAGTTCCATGCCCGGCTGGCCTTGCGTGACACCGTCGCACATCGCAGGCACCCCGCCTGCCACCTGGGCAACGCCTCCGGCTTCACGAACTGCCTCACGGATCAGTGCTGGAAAGGTCTCGAAAGGTTGGTGGGCCGACAACATGTCGTTATAGGCGGTGATGATACCAAGATTTGGAACGACATCGCCGACAAGACCTGCCTTGTCGGCGGGAGAACAGGCGGCAAAGCCATGTGCCAGATTTCCGCATGACAGGACGGTTCGGTGCGGACCGCGTGAGATCGCGCTGCGGACGCGATCCAGATAGGCTTCGCGATGGGGCTTGGAACGCTCGATGATACGGGCTGTGATTGCGTCAATGCTTGCGTGAGCCATGGCCATGTCCTTCTTCTAAAGAGCATGCCGGTTGGGAGTGGCAGTGCCGCCGGATGCTCCGCATTACTTTTGCCGAGGGCGTCAGGGCGCCCAGTATATCTCCACCGGTGATATTGCCCGGTTGAGGACGGCACGGATCGGCATTTCCTCTTCCTTTGTGCCGGATTGTGCCTTTTCAAGTACCGCTTTCTTCGCCTCTCCCTCGATGTGGAGGATGAGCAGCCCTGCATCTGCAAGGCTCGAAAACGACAATGTCAGGCGCGGTTCTTCTGCTCCCTTGGCCTCCATCGCCATCACTGAGCGTGGCGCTTCAAGATTGAGGGCCCTTGCAAGGTTGTTGCCTTCAGGGAAGAAGGATGCGGTATGCCCGTCGCCTCCCATGCCGAGAATGACAGCGTCCAGCGGTTGACGGATTGCTGCCATCTCCCGGGTCGCGATGATGGCCGCTTCTTCAGCGGACGGACAGTCATGAAAAAGGGGAATGAATCGAGCGGCTTCAGCCTTGTCCTTGAGCAGTTTTTGGCTGACCAGAAGATGATTGGAGCGTGGATTGTCCGCTGGCACGAAGCGCTCGTCAACCAGCGTTATGGTGACCTTGGACCAGTCAATGTCGTGTGTTGAAAGCACCTCGAAGAATCTGGCAGGGGTTGAACCACCTGACACTGCAAGACTTGCCGTGCCCCGTTGATGAACGGCAGAAGCCAGCTGGCTTGCCACGCGTTCGGCGAGCGCCTCGGCGAGTGCCGGTCCGTTTGCAAATTCGTGGAGATACGGTTCCATCTGGTCAGCCCTCGTGCCAGGTGCGACCATCCCGTTCGATCAGTGCGATCGCCTGGCTTGGCCCCCATGTTCCTGCGGTATAGCCCTGGACGGCCTGTCCGGTTATTTCCCAGCCCTTGAGGATGGGATCGATCCACTGCCATGCCGCCTCGACCTCGTCGCGGCGCATGAAAAGGGTCTGGTTCGATCGGATCGTATCCATCAACAGGCGTTCATAGGCATCGGGACTGCGAACGGAGAAAGCTTCGGCGAAGCTCATGTCGAGGGAGACGTTGCGCAGTCGCATGCCACCGGGGCCCGGGTCCTTGATCATCAGGGACTGCTTGACACCCTCGTCGGGTTGCAGGCGGATGATCAGCTGGTTGGCGGGGATCCGGCCGGCAGACTGATCGAAGATGTTGTGCGGGATCGGCTTGAAGGTGATGACGATCTCGGACACCCTTGCGGCCAGCCGCTTTCCTGTCCGAATGTAGAAAGGGACGCCCGCCCAGCGCCAGTTGCCGATTTCAGCTTTGATGGCAACGAAGGTCTCTGTGTTGGAGACGCCGCCTTCGAGTTCTTCGAGATAGCCTGTGACAGGTCCGCCTGCGGAAGCACCGGCGCGGTACTGTCCGCGCACCGTATAGCGTTCGACATTGTTCTCATCGATCGGCTTCAAGGCGCGTAGGACCTTGAGCTTCTCGTCGCGCACGGCTTCGGAACTCATGGACGATGGTACTTCCATCGCGACAAGGCAGAGCAACTGCATGATGTGGTTCTGGACCATGTCACGCAGAGCGCCAGCCGTATCATAGTAGCTGGCCCGACCTTCAAGTCCGACAGATTCTGCGACGGTGATCTGGACGTGGTCGATATGCTCGGCGTTCCACAATGGTTCGTAAAGGGCGTTGGCAAAGCGCAGTGCCATCAGGTTCTGCACGGTCTCCTTGCCGAGGTAATGGTCGATCCGGAAGATCTGCTCTTCGTGAAAGACCTTGCCAATGGTGTCATTGAGTTTCGTTGCGGATGCAAGATCTCGCCCGATCGGCTTTTCCACGACGATGCGGGTCTGGTCGGTGATCAGATCATGATCGCGGATCTTTTCGGAGATGGCTCCAAAAATCGATGGTGCAACGGCAAGGTAGAAGGTACGGACACGATCCTCTCCTTCTTTGAGGAGAGCCTTGAGTTCGTCCCAGCCCTGTTCAGATTTGGCATCGACGGGCACATAAAAGACACGTTTACAAAAGTCCTCTACCTTGGCCTCGTCGTATTCGCCAGGTTTTAGGTGCTCTTTCAAGGAATCGCGGGCAAACGTCCTGTATTCCTCGTTGGAAAGCGGGCTGCGTGAAGCGCCGATGATACGGGTAGGCTCCAAAAACTGGCCTTCCATCTGACGGTGATAGAGGGCAGGCAACAGCTTCCGTTCGGCCAGGTCACCTGAACCGCCGAAGACGACACAATCAAAGGGATCGACCGGGATAATCTGGCTGCTCATGGATGTTCTTTCGTATCGTAAGTCTGGTGGCTGTTTAATCTAATCGATTTAAAAATTCCACCCTAACCGTGAAATTTATGCTGCGACATGACAGCCTTTGGCTTGGCTCAGGAACAACTTCCTGCGCTTACATAGGATATAGTTCAACTCACAAGTGCTGACGAGGTTGGTGTCGGACTTGATCTGAATAGACAGCAACCTTGATGTTGTCGTCCAATTTTTCAGGCGAAGACCCGAAGTCGACCATCCCGTACGTGATGGTCTCACTGCGCAGGAAACGATAGTTCGACCGTTGTCCCTACGTTCTCGGCGGAGATAATTCGGGCATCGCCTCCGCTTTGGCGTACGAAACCATAGACGACAGCAAGACCAAGGCCCGCGCCGCCATCCAGATCACGTGTCGTGAAGTAGGGCTCGAAAGCCTTGTCGACAGCTTCTGCAGACATGCCTGTACCGGTGTCCGCTACCGAAATGATGACGGATTGTTCAGAGGCTGAGCAGGTAATGGTAATCGTTCCACCTGCGGGCATTGCTGCCGCTGCATTGAGGCAAAGGTTGAGGACGGACTGTTCAAAAAGCGCTGCGTCCAGATGCACGGTTGGTAAGTCATCTGCAATATCGAACTTAAGGCAGCATTTTTCTCCAACGGCGATCTCGAGGACGTCGGACATGCCGCGTAGCAGTGTGTCAACCTCCACAGCGTGGGGATGAATGGGTTGTTGGCTGCCTATGGACAGCATGCTGCTGGCGAGTGCTCTGCCTCGATCCGCGGCCTTTCGAATTCGGGCAAGATGCCGCATCTGTCGTTCGCTAAACCCCGTTTCTCGGTCCAGGAGACCGAGACTACCGGTGATGATCCCAATCATGTTGCCGACTTCATGGCTCACCTGGTGGGTCATTCGCATGATGCCGTCAAGGCGCTGGGCCTTTGCCGACTCAGCTTCCTGCCGATCCATGTCGGTGACGTCGCGTGCCAGGAGTACGATACCGCCATCCGGCTGCCTCGACAGCGAAATCTCCGTCACGCGTGCAGATGCCGAGCGATGGCGCAGCACGAAACGTTCGACAAGTGTCCCCGGTTCTGTTTCATCTGGTAGAAGTGCGGGGTCGATTTCCGCAATGGCGGCAACAAACTCGCGGAGTGGGCGCTTGCGGGCCGAACCCGGGGCACCGAAGAGTTCGATGACGCGCCGGTTCATGGTGATCGGCTGCCCCTGTGCGTCGAAAAGTGCAATACCCTCATTCATGCTACGAAACGTGGAACGGATGGTCCGGGCGGCGGCTTCCGCGGTGCGCCGCAGTCGCGACACGCGCTCGACACTGTCACGAAATGCGCCGAAAGCATCGAGCAGATGAACAAGTTCTGTCTCTGAGCCGCCATACCGCGGGGTGGCGATATCCTTGCTGCCCTTGGCAAGCGCGTTCATACCGTTCGACAAGGAAACGATACCGCGCGAAACCCGCATGACGGAGCGGATCGAGAAGATTGCCATGATCAGCACGAGCAGGGATGCCACGGCAATAATGAGAAGAAGGCGGCTGAGAGATTGCGAGGTTGAAACAAGGTCTGCATTCAGGCTTTTGGCGATCGCTTCGCTTTGAGTCTCGGTTGCATGCGACAGATCACGGGAGACCGAGTGCAACCTTCCCACCTCCGCGCGGATTGCAAACATTTCGAGCAGGTACTGCGTCTGTGCATCAAAGACACGCTCATAGGGCGCAAGCTCAATCGCTGTAAGTCGTGGTTGTTGGGGGCCGTTGTCATGACTGCCCTTCGTTTCCAGGATATAGCGCCGACGCAGTTCACCAAGCTGGAAAAGACTGTCAGAGTTGGACGCCGACTGCACAATGGCATTCAGCCGTTGGCGCAAGTCCGGATCGACAACGCCGCTGCCAGCCGCGATCTCTCCGAGGGCTGCAGCCGCTTCTGCCTTGTGTTGCTGAGCTGAATCCGCGTCGTTCGCCAAGGTCACGGTCTGTGTGCGGATAAGTTGGAGAAGTTCGATGATCCGTGTTGTATCGAAACCCTTGGATCCGGTCTTGCTGTTATCCGCGTCCATGGCGTCAAGCAGCGCGTCTACCTGTGCGACGACTGAGTGACTTTCACTGGAGACCCGATAGGGTGAAGTGGCGTTCATGAGGAACGGGGCGCTGGAAACGAGGTCCGACACCTGACGTGAAACGAGCGATGCTCTGGCAAGGCTGGAAAAGGCCTGAAGGCCGTAATCAGCCATCTCTTCGCGTGCCCGTTGCAGGCCAAAGATTGAAATGGTTGCGAGGCTGAAGATAAGAACGCAAATGAAGACGATTGCAAACGGCAGACGAAATGCAATCGAGGAGAGGAACTGGCGGCTGATCAAGATGACAGCTCACTCTCGTCCGTGCTCAAGACATAGCCCTTGCCACGACGCGTCAGGATGTGGCGAGGCAGATTGGGATTGCGCTCGATCTTGCGGCGCAATCGGAGCACCAGTACGTCTACATTGCGATCGATATAGCGATCGCTTTCAGAGCCGAGGCGCTCAAGGATCTGTGCGCGACTGACAGGAATGTTTGGGGTCTCCGCAAGGATCTCAAGCAGAGCAAATTCGGCACTTGTCAGCGATTTTGCGGGATCCGCCTCACAGTCGGCGCGGCGGTTCTTGAGGTTGATCAGCCAGTCGCCAAGTCTGAGGGGGGCGGATCCATATTCACGCTCCACCTCCCGTTCAGGCTTCATTGTCGGAATGGTTCGTCGCAATACTGCCTTGATGCGCGCCGTCAGTTCGATCGGTTCGAATGGCTTGACCACATAATCATCTGCGGCGGTCTCCAGCCCGAGGACCCGGTCGGCAGCACTTCCAGCAGCTGTTACCATGACGATGCCGATGCTGGTCTGGGCGCGCAGTCGCTTCGCCAGCGTGCGTCCGGAAGCGCCCGGCAAATTGTGGTCAATGAGCACCAGATGCACTGTCTCACGGGCAAATACATCCATGGCAATCTCCGCCGATGGGGCGGTCAACGGCCTCCAGCCTTCGGCTTCCACAAGGTCTGAAATCAGATCTGCCATGTCCGGATCGTCTTCGACAATCAGGATCCATATTTGCTCGTTCAACATGCCCGTCCTCCCGCACCATCATATGCGGCTGCACTACAATGTTCAAAGCAGGCTCGCATTATCAGATCTGTCATATTTGTAACATTTGAAATGTTTATGCGCCCAATCCGCGGCAAGCCTGTAAGAACCGTAATCACTCTTCGGTTGCAGCTGGTTTGAAATGTGACATCCTGATTGCGGAGATTGGGACGAAAGTTCCATAGGGGAGGAGCACTTTGCGAGGAATTACCGCCTTCGGTATCGTTGTAGCCATCTGGCTGGCGAGCCCTGTTGTAGGGATTGCGGCGCCGGCGCTCAATGTCCTGTGCGGTGTCGACGAGGCGTGGTGCGCCGTCATGAAGACGGCCTATGAAGAAAAGACCGGCCTTGAAATCTCGATAACCCGCAAGAGCACAGGTGATATCCTCAACCAGATCCGGGCAGAAAAAGAAGCGCCGACAATCGATGTCTGGTGGGGTGGTACTGGTGATACGCATCTGCAGGCAGGTTCCGAAGATCTGCTTGAACCATACCAGCCTGATCATCAGTCCGACATGTTGCCATGGGCCCAAAATTTCTTTGTGATGTCGGGAGGCTATTCGGCCGGCATTTACGCCGGCGCGCTCGGTTTTGCCTATAATGTCGATCTCCTGCGCAAGCTGAAGCTGCCGGCACCGACCTGCTGGAAGGATCTCGCCGACGCCGCTTATCGTGGACGCATTCAAAGTGGCAATCCAAATTCGTCGGGCACTGCGTTTACGACGCTTGCAACGCTTGTTCAGTTGTTCGGAGAGGATGAAGCGTTCCACTATCTCATGGCCGTTAATCAAAACATCGAGAAATATACGGGCTCGGGTGCGGCACCCGTAAAGGCTGCGGCGCGGGGGGAGACGCTGATCGGCATATCCTTCATGCATGACGCGGTGACACAGAAGCTTGCAGGCGCGCCACTGGTTATCGTCGCCCCGTGTGAGGGCACTGGCTATGAGATTGGTGCTGTCAGCATCATCAAGGGCGCAAAACACGTCGAGGAAGCAAGGCGTTTCGTCGATTTTGCACTCAGCCCGGAAGGACAGGAAACGGGAGCGCTTGCGGGACAAAATCAGGTGCCGTCCAACGCAATGGCGACCTTGCCGACAGCTGCACCGGACATTTCACTGATCAAGATGGTGGATTACGACTTCGCGACATTCGGTTCGCCCGAAGAACGAAGGCGACTGCTGGACAGATTCGATTCGGAGATCATCGCGACGAACTGATCGAAAAAACTGACGCATAGACACAAGAATTCACGAACGGGCCGTGTGTAGCGACAGCCTGAAGGCACCGTCACGTGCCCGTTCTTGAATAAACCAAGGCAACAGGAGGACGCCCATGAAAACGAAAACCCTTTCTCTCATGCTATTCGCCGCAACGGCGCTTGGCACGATGCCAGCCTATGCCGCTGGCGAACTCAATGTCATCTGCTCGGCGGATGTCGTCATCTGCGAGCAGATGAAAGGTGATTTTGAAAAGGCACACAGCGATATCACGGTGAACATGGTCCGCCTGTCGTCTGGCGAAACCTATGCCAAGGTACGCGCTGAAGCCCGTAACCCGAAGACGGACATCTGGTGGGCCGGTACCGGCGACCCCCATCTTCAGGCTGCATCGGAAGGTCTGACGCTCGAATACAAATCTGAAATGCTTGGTGAACTGAACGACTGGGCAAAGAGCCAGGCGGAAAGCTCCGGCTATCGTACGGTTGGTGTTTATGCCGGTGCGCTCGGTTGGGGCATCAACACGGACATCTTCAAGTCGAAGGGCTACAAGGAGCCTGTCTGCTGGGCCGATCTTCTTAACCCGGAACTGAAGGGTGAGATCCAGATTGCCAACCCGAACTCGTCAGGAACCGCCTATACGGCACTTGCATCTCTGGTGCAGATCATGGGTGAGGACGAGGCGTTTGAATATCTGAAGAAGCTGAATGAAAACGTGTCGCAGTACACGAAGTCCGGTTCGGCTCCCGTGAAGGCTGCGGCGCGCGGCGAAACGGCACTTGGCATCGTCTTCGTCCATGATGCGGTTGCACAGGCGTCTGAAGGCTTCCCGATCAAGTCGATCACGCCATGCGAAGGCACCGGATACGAGATCGGCTCGATGTCGATCATCAAGGGTGCTCGCAATCTCGACAATGCCAAGATCTGGTATGACTGGGCCTTGAGCGCAGAAGTTCAGTCACGCATGAAGGATGCAAAATCCTTCCAGCTGCCGTCGAACAAGAGTGCCGAAATCCCGAAGGAAGCTCCGCGCTTCGAGGATATCAAGCTGATCGACTACGATTTCACCACCTATGGTGCGTCGGACAAGCGCAAGGAACTGCTTGAGCGCTGGGATCGCGAGGTTGGCGCAGCTGCCAACTGATGACCTGCCGGCGGCACCCTTTTACCGGGTGCCGCCTCCTTAACACGTAAATGACAGTGAGATCGGCCATGAGACATGGAAATCGCAGGCTGGACATGGTCCTGGTCCTGGGCGCGGTCGCCTTGATCCTTTTGCCCTGGTACCGGATTGAGGGTGGCTTCTTCGGCCTCGGTTGGTTGGCCGGGTTCCCACTTTCCCCAGAGGTCGCACCTGGCCTCGTGCAGATTGCGATGCATGGCCGCTTTTGGCTGGTGCCGGTTCTAATCCTTCTTCTTCTTGCAGGACTGGTGCGCCGGGGTGTGCCGGATCCGATGCGCCGCGGTGCAGCGTTCGTCGGTATCGGGTCGCTTGCGATTTTCTACCTTGCACTCCAGGGCCTTGCCATCGGCTTCTCCGGCTGGACCTGGCTGATCAGTGAACAGCTTTTCGGGGCACTGCCGGACGGACAGCCGTCGATGGGTGCCGGTGCCGTGGTCGTTTCCATAGTCTTTGTGCTGATCTTCGCCCTGGGTCTTGCCGAGCGGGGCTTCATGAAGGGGGACGCCTTCGTGGTCAGCGCGATCTCGCTGCTCGTCTTCCTGGTAACGATCTTCGTGTTCTACCCGCTTGCCAGCATGTTTATTGGTGCAGTGCAGGACTTTGACGGCTCATTCAATCCAGATAATTTCATCGCCAATCTTCAGGATTCAAGCATCTGGAGCCTGGCCTGCGTTGTTGGCGCCGGCCGCTGCGGTGTCGCGTGGCGCACGTTCTGGCTTGCCGTGATGACCGGTCTTGGGTCTACCCTGCTTGGCCTTGCCTTTGCACTTGTAGCCACCCGTACACAATTTCCATTCAAGAAGGGGTTGCGGCTCCTAACGGTCCTGCCGATCATTACGCCGCCATTTGTCATCGGACTTGCACTTATACTGCTGTTTGGCCGGGCAGGCGTTGTCACGCAAGGGGTTTCCAGCCTGTTTGGCATCGAACCGGGGCGTTGGCTTTATGGCCTGACGGGCATCTGGATTGCTCAGGTCCTGTCATTCACACCGATATCGTTTCTCGTGCTGATCGGTGTCGTCGAAGGTGTCAGCCCGTCCATGGAGGAGGCATCCCAGACATTGCGGGCCGACCGCTGGAGAACCTTCTGGCATGTTTCGCTGCCATTGATGAAGCCGGGTCTGGCGAATGCCTTCCTGATCGGTTTCATCGAAAGCATGGCCGATTTTGGCAATCCGCTCGTCCTTGGTGGCAGTCACGGAGTGCTTTCAACTGAAATCTTCTTTGCCGTCGTCGGCTCGCAGAACGATCCGTCGCGTGCAGCCGTACTTGCAACGGTGCTGCTTGCCTTCACGTTGTCAGCCTTCCTGGCCCAGCGGCTGTGGCTTTCGGGGAAGAACTACGCCACCGTCACCGGCAAGGGTGACAGTGGTCAGCATATCGCACTGCCAAGGGGGGTATCCATCGCTGTCCACGCGGTCGTTCTTCCCTGGGTCGCGTTTACCCTCGTTGTTTACGGCATGATCCTTGTGGGCGGCTTCCTGACAACCTGGGGCCTCGACAACTCACTGACATTCGAGCACTACCGCAAGGCCTTTTCCATCACGTTTGATGGCGGGATCAAGTGGACCGGGGTTGCCTGGGACTCGTTCTGGACGACCATGGAAATTGCATTGATTTCAGCTCCGCTGACGGCCGCCGTCGGCCTTTTGACAGCCTATATCATCGTGCGTCAGAAATTTGCGGGCAAGAATGTCTTCGAATTCGCATTGATGATGAGCTTTGCAATTCCCGGAACGGTTATCGGCGTCAGCTACATCATGGCCTTCAACCTGCCGCCGCTGGAGATGACGGGTACGGCTCTAATCTTGATCGCCTGCTTTGTCTTCCGCAACATGCCGGTGAGTGTGCGCGGCGGGATTGCAGCAATGAGCCAACTCGACGGTAGTCTGGACGAAGCATCCATGACGCTGAGGGCGGGCAGTTTCCGAACGATCCGCAAGGTGATCCTGCCGCTTCTGCGTCCTGCGATCACGGCAGCACTCGTCTATTCCTTCGTGCGTGCCATCACCTCCATCAGTGCTGTCATTTTCCTCGTCAGCGCTCAGTACAACATGGCGACCGCATACATTGTCGGCCTTGTCGAAAATGGCGAATACGGGGTCGCGATCGCCTATTCCTCCATGCTGATCGTAGTCATGCTCGTCATCATCACCGGCTTCCAGCTGCTTGTGGGTGAACGACGCCTGCGCCGCGAGAATCGCGTCGCAGGAATTACCCGATCCGCATCTTCTCAGGAGAAAACCGCATGATTTCCCAAAAAGCAGGTTCCGTCGTCTTCCAGAATGTGCGCAAGACGTTTGGTGCTTTCACCGCAATCCACGACCTGTCGCTCAAAATCGAGCCAGGAACACTGGTGACATTGCTTGGCCCGTCCGGCTGCGGCAAGACGACGACGCTTCGCATGCTTGCAGGCCTCGAACATCCGACGTCCGGCCGTATTCTCATCGGCGACAAGGATGTCACCCTGCTTCCCGCCAATGAACGCGATGTGTCGATGGTCTTTCAGTCCTACGCGCTCTTTCCGCATATGACGTCGCTCGAAAATGTCGCTTACGGGCTGGAATCGTCCGGCCTGAGCGGGAAGGAGGCGCGCGAAAAGGCGGAAGAAGGGCTGGACCTGGTTGGGCTTGCCGGCATGGGGGGACGGCTTCCTGCCGAACTTTCCGGAGGGCAGCAGCAGCGCGTGGCCGTTGCGCGTGCACTCGTCTTGGAGCCGCAGGTGCTCCTGCTTGACGAACCGCTTTCAAATCTTGATGCGCGGTTACGCAGAAAGGTGCGAACAGACATCCGGGAACTGCAGCAGCGGCTTGGGTTTACGGCCGTCTACGTCACGCATGACCGCGATGAGGCACTCGCGGTATCTGACCGCATCATTGTGATGAAGGAAGGCGTTATTGCGCAGGCCGGCGCGCCGCGCGAGCTATATGAAACACCGGCATCAAGTTTCATTGCCGATTTCATGGGCGAGGCGAACGTCATTGATTGTGAAGTCGTTCGCGTCGAAGAGGATACGGCCGCAATCCGTGTCGGTGGCGTCGATCATTTCGTGCCGGCAGGCAGTGCCAGGCCAGGTGCCGCTCGACTTGCCATTCGTCCGAACGCGTTGGATCTGACCGAAGGAAAGGGAGAGGGCATCGCCGGAAAGGTTCTGCACGCTGCCTATCTTGGCGATCACATCGAATATGAGATCGATACCGATGTCGGCACCCTCTTCATTGTTGACCATGCAATCGACCGGATCCTCCCTGTTGCCGCTGATGCCACGCTCGGCTTCAAGGGGCATGGGATTGCACTGGTCGAGGCCTGACAGAATTTTGCAAGGAATAGCAGATATGACATCGCAGGAAACAGGGCTGGACAAGCGTTTTGCCCTTGCCAAGACAATCGCCGAAGAGGCAGGTGCCATGGCGCTGGATTACTTCAACCGGCGCGAAACACTGGTGATTGAGGTCAAGCGGGACCTTCAGGACGTCGTCTCCATTGCCGACCGCAATGTCGAAGAACGCATTCGCGAGTTGATCGTGGCAAAGTTTCCTGATGACGGGCTTCTGGGGGAGGAGTTCGGGCTGAGCGAAGGCTCGACCGGCTATACCTGGGTTGTCGATCCGATCGATGGAACCTCCGTCTTCGTCAACGGCATGACGACCTGGTGCGTGTCCATCGCCATCCTTCATGATAATGAACCGGTGATCGGCGTCATTCAGGCACCCTGCTACAATGAGCTTTATGCAGCATGTGCTGGAAAAGGTGCGAGCCTGAACGGCAAGTTTTTGACGCTTGATCCGTCACGCACTGTCCAGAACGGCCTGACGGGTATCGGCACAAATAGTTACGTCAAACCGGAACATGGAGGCGCCATCATCAGCGGACTTCTGCAAGCCGGCGGAAACTTCGTTCGCAATGGATCTGGCGCATTGATGCTTGCCTATGTGGCGGCCGGTCGCCTGGTTGCCTATTACGAACCCTATATGCATGCCTGGGACTGCCTTGCCGGCTACTGCCTGGTGAAGGAGGCTGGCGGTTGGTATCTTCCATTCCCGGTCGAGGGGGAGGCGCTGACGGACGGAGCACCCGTTCTGGCCGGCGGTCCAGGAGCGAAGGCCGACATGGAAAAACTGGCTGGTGTAGATTGACGATCTCGCGCTGTCTAATCGGGGTATGGGCAGCATCGGCTCAGCAGTGACCTTCTTGATTGTTTTCTTGTATTCACTCGTTTGTTTCCGCTCCGCGCCCACCTGTCGTTGATCAGCGCGTGATACTTTCACAGCTACTGTGTTCGAAAGAATGCAAATTCCTTGGGCTAAGCAGCTATCCGGCAAGCGTTCCGTGTAGGTGACTATTTTTCGTCTTGTAGTTCTGGCAAGTTCAGCCAGTAGCGGGTGTGCCGGCGCTCCCCGGTTCGCGTCAAGACACCTTGCTCGACCAGATTATGCAAATCGCGCGTGGCCGTCGCCGGTGACGTGCGAGTGATCGAGATGTAATTCTCGGCGCTCATTCCACCCTTGAAACCGATTGGTCCCTCGCGGAAGATCCTGGCAACCGCCTTTTCCTGCCGCTCGTTGAATTGACCGCGATATCGGTCGTAAAATCGAGCCTTGCCGATATAGAACGCCACACGTTTGAGCGTGGTCTGTTGCGCTTCAAGGATCGTCTCTGCAAAATAGACCAGCCAATCCGTGATTTCTAATGTCTTCTGATTGCCGCCAAGATGGTCGTAATAGGCATTACGCGCACGCTCGATCGTAAATGCGAGGGCGATCAGGCTCGGCTGGCCGATATTCTGTGCCAGGGATTTTTCGGCAAGCGCGCGTCCGAGGCGACCATTCCCATCCTCAAACGGGTGAATGCTCTCGAAATACAAATGCCCGATGCCGGCACGTGTGAGCGCGGGCAGGGGGCTTTTGCTGTTCGGGCCGGATCGGTTGAACCAGTTAACAAGCGCGGCCATTTCCGAGGGGACTTGGTTGGAGGGCGGCGCTTCGTAATAGACGGTCGGCTTGTCGAGACGGCCGGAAACAATCTGCATGGCGTCGGCGTGGGTACGATAGCCGCCGATAGTTGCGATCTGGGGATTGCCGCTCATCAACATGGCATGCCATCGGAACAGCGTTTCATGGTCGAGCGATACGGCATAGGAACTGTACACGTCCACCATCATTTCCGCGATACCGCGCTCCTGTGGCCGGACGGGGTGGCCATCAGTATGGAGTCCGAGTTGCCGACGTAAAGACGATTGCACGCTCACCCGATCGAGCATTTCGCCCTCGATCTTGGAAGTTTTTACTGCTTCATCGCTCAACAACTCGATCCGGAGCAAATCCCGTTCGTCGTCTGTGATATGGCGCATGGCGCCGATCACCTCGCCCGAAGCAAGCAGAAAACGCCGCTCCAACGCGTCAAGCGCGGCGGTGTTATATGTAAAATGCGGCCAGTCGGCCAGGGTCCAATTCCATGTCATGAGCGATAGGGCTGCCTTCTATCGCTCATGATATGTACAATTATGAGGCATAGCAAGGTAATCTATCCCTCCGCACCATCGACAGTCTGCTTTCCTCGGTCGATGAATGAATCTGTACCCGTTACGACGATTTCCCGAATTTCAGTTGTTTCTGAAGCCATATCTTTCAGGAACGATGGTGATGGATCTGATGCAGCGTCAGCATGGTCGCAAGTTCTACCGCACTCATGCCGATCGACTTTCAGGAGCTTTGCAAGCAATGGGAAGTTTCGTAGTTTCAGGAGGTGCACGGTGGCGTGAGTTACGAAGATTCCGGAATGTCGTATCGAACGCGACCCGCGTCTCGTTTCCGCTCGCAACGCATGGCTGCTCTGCCAATGACAAATTGTTCGTATGCCCTTGCTCGACGCATAAGGCATCCAGCATTTCATTCTATGTCTGCTGGCTCGCCAATCCCCAACCCATCAAAGCCCATATGGCTCGCATCACATCTCTTTGATTATACGAGATAATCTTGCCACTTTTTCCGTACGCTTCGGGTTTTTCCGCGATTTTACGCTGACCCTTCCCACAAAGCTGGCTATGGGAAAGGTATTCCAATCCAGATGGACAGGAAAAGGGGGTGGGGGCATCGACCTTTCCAAATTTACATTGTGGCGTTTAGGCACATTTGTCGTACCGCCATACGTCGAAGATACGGGGCCTCGTCCGCTGCCCCGAAAGAACGAACTTGCAGCCAGCCACGCTTCAAATCAGGTGAATGATGGTCTGCTACGCGAGGTGGACGATCACACAAACCACATAATGAAGGTGGGGCCTCGTGGAACTGCGACCAAAAGAATGGCCACAGGGGTGCGGGCTAACAGACACCAATGACTGAAAACCATCATTGACAGAGGCCGTCGGCAAAACGCCAGTTACCGGGTGATAATCATGCAAGATCAGAACGAACAAATTTCCTTAGGAAAACTGCTTGGAAGAGGGGTATCGTCCCCTGCCGGTTTGCCGGGGATCGCTACAGTGTGCTTGCTGCTGGCGGTCTTTCTCCCAGTCGTAATCTTCAAGATTCCAAGGGATAGTCAGCTCATTACGCTCGGACTGTTTGACAATATAACGGTCTCTGGTTTGAATTATATCGGATGGTGGATATTCATTCCGGTTGCCGCTTTCGGGGTGGCATCGCTGACTAGAATGCTTCCGGCGATCGCGTCCTATCGGAAGCTAGCCGATCAAGTTGCATTCTTGGCACTTGCTGCCATTCTCGTTTGGGCCGTGATGGGTGGGGCGATCGGTGCCGACATCAGGGAAGCCCGCGAGCAGATGCGCGCCATGATGGGAAGCCGAGCGGCAGATCAGTTTCGATTCATCATCTTTCCTTATTTTGGAGCAGTTCTCGCCGTTGTCGCTCCCATTCTGTTAGCCATCGCGCGTATCAGGGAACGTCCAGCCAGGACCAAGACTACAGCATCGTCACCATCTGGAAATGCCAGAAGCTGGGCTTCCCGGTGGGGAGTTGTCGTGATTGCCATTGGGCTGGCCGGTATCGCCGCCTGCGGGTTTGCAATCGTCGGTATTGTCGGGTTCTTTGTTTTCGGTGGCGTCGGGCCGAACTGGCTCCGCTTCATGTTCATCCTTTTTCTGCTTGTCCTGGTGGCTGCTGCGGCAGTCATTGCCCTTGGATATGTGCTCTCGGCGAAGCTCAATCGCGCGACGGAAATGAAGAGACTGGTGACGGCCGTGATCGGGACTGGATCAGTCGTGGCCGGAATATTGATCGGGATCATGACGGCCGTGGACCGCCGGGTCGATTCTATTCCAGCGCTCTTGGCAGTTCTAACTGCCCTTATTCCGCTCGCACTTGTAATCGCCATGGCACTTGCCTCCCGCCGTACACGATCCGCCGGCCAAGGCTGAAAGGATGTTCAGATGCGTATAAATATCATTCCCCTCCTTTTCGCCTGTGTATTGCCACTAACGGCACAGGCTGAAAGCGAGACCCCTGGCCTTGAATTTCCGAACTTCGCTCTTGGCTACTGGAAACTGAACGGCAGCGGTTTGCGCCCATATGTGATTGAAGCAGAGCTCCTAGAAGGTCGCGGTACTTATAGAATCCACATCGCCCGACAAGAGCCATGCAACTACCATGTTCTTCCCGGCGACAAGGCAGGTGAATATCGTTACGTCATCAATGATGGAAGCACGCACTGCAACAACGGGGTGTTCACACTTTCTCAGCGTGACGATGGGCAGTTGAATTTTAACTGGTCCAGAAAAGGTGAAAGCGGCACCAATACTCTCGGGCCCGATACCGAGAGAATGCGCGAGTATCAGAAGGCTTCTGGCCTTTTGAAGTCGGTTACGGAAACTGTGCAGATCGAGGGCGAATGGGCCGGCGAGATCATCACCGGTGGCATCGGTGGAAGCGCGAAAGCTCTGCTTACCGCGACATCGGCAGGGGCAAGACTTGAGCAAAAAGGTATGGCTTCCAGCTGCTCGACGATGATCCTTCCGACCTCAGCCGACGGCACCTTTGACACATTTCTATATCGTAGCAACGGCTGCGGAGAAAGTAAGGTTGCTCTGACCCTGATCGGTGAGGACCAGTTGGAAATCACGATTGTCGTAACCGGAAAATCCGGGCTGTTGCGCCGCGTTTCCGGATCGGCCGCCGTTACTGTAAAAACTCCGCCGGTATCTTTCCGCAACATGGCCTTGGGAATGTCTCTTGCGGACATAGACGACGTGGTCGAAGGCAAGCCCCGCACCAGTCCGGAATCGGTGTTGAAGTATGATCTCAATGCGGGGTCGTTCATGGGAGTGGCTAACCTGCCTTTCCTCGACGCCAAATATCGAAGCGTTCACTATCCGCTGACCCATGACCGCTATCCTCCCAATCTGGATGAGGACAACATTGCCGCCTACGCTATCGATGGCAAGATTGCAGCGATCTTCCGCGTTTATACCCCTGTTAGGGAAACAGCGCCAAGCTTCGATTCATTCAAGGACGCGCTCCTGAGTGCTTACGGCGAACCGTCGGTTGAAACGGGGCAGGGACCAGTCCTGAACCTGTTTTGGTATTACGGGCGGGACGGTAAAATTCTGTCCGGTCAGCAGGCGAAAGCATCCTGCATCCCTAAGCCTTATTCTGACCGCACCTATACGCGCCAGATCGGGATGAAATACCATTGGTTCGAGCAAATGATGGATTTGAGCGTCCGAAAGACGATCGAAGTTCCGTCCTACGTCCTTGCGCCAATTCCAGATTGTGGCACATCCATCCACTTTACCTTGACGAAACAACAGGACGGATCGGTGCGCAAGCTCCAGAGCGTCGCCTTTGTTCATGAGCCGGTCGCGGCTGCGATTTGGGAAGAACGCAAATCCGGTATCGTCAACGAAATCAGTAAGCGGATCAGTTTGAAACTCAACAGCGAAACCATTGCGCCGAAGCTTTAACGACAAGGAGAATCGATATGAATCGACGCGAGTTCCTTCTGTCATCCGGTGCCGCGGCCGGTGCCGTGATGGCAGGCGTTACGCCTGGCTGGGCCTGGAACCTGAAACACTCACCTGAGAGCGTTTATGACAATCTGGCACGCGCGCTATGGGCCTCGACGAATAGGCAAGGCCAAAGGGCGGCCTATGTTATTGCCGCGCCGTGGTGTGCTGTTACAAGGGCGTTCTATGACATGGTGCGCCAGCAGTCCCCAGACTGCGATTTTCGCTTTGTTTGGCAAAACGATCGCAACGAGCACCAGACGAAAATCATGTACAGCACCTATTTTCACGAGGGCAACAACCAGCTCGTCGCCTATGAAAATGATGTGTCGCAGGCCGATGGGGTGACGCAGGGTCAATTGGACCTGGCATCTGGCATCAACGAGGCGATGGTTTCTTCCATCGGAACGCATATTCGGCCGTTTCTAGCGGGCGGCGGCGGATCGACCTCAAGTTTCGGATGGGGTTATCCGACAGTTATATTCAAATCGCATGGTGTGGTGAAGGCTGTGACAGGTCTGCCGAGCGATTTGAACGGCCTTGTCGCATCGATTGATGGCGGCATCGAGCGGCCAGCGCCCACCCCGGGGCTACTGTCCGTCGTGCGTGAGCCGCTTCAACTCTGGAAGACGACGGAAGGCTACCGTTACGCGCAACAGGACAACGTGGTACTCTATTCGGCACCGATGACCGATGCGCCGATCATTGAGGAACTTGAACGCGGGCGCGGCTATCCGGCCTATACCGAGGCCGACTACGAAGGGCATAGATGGCTTGGGTTGAACGCATTCGGGCAACCTTGGCCCATTTTGTGGGGAAAGCTCGAACAATTCTAGCGGCAGGGATCGACCCTCACTTCTCTCGGCGCCGCCGGCGGTCTGCTTTCCTTGTTTGCGAATGAACTGTCGTCAGCGATAGGTTCTCGGTGAGTACGTATCCGGCCCGCGCGGTTGAAAGCGCACATATGAGTCATGATATCGAGCTATTTGCCATGTCGGTTTTGCATGATTTGACGAGGTAGCCCTTCCAAGGCGGCCGCTCGTCTTCTCCACGAGCAGTTATGCAGAAATTGCTGGAACATTGCAGGAACAATTGATCACATGAAATGTGTACTATAGGGTCGTGGAATATCAATATGACAGATGCAGCGGGACCGGATCGGAGCACCGCGCGTTAATCGTAAACAACGTTGCAGTCAAATTCTGCAAGGTTGTCTTAAGGCAGGATGCGAAAAACGGCCAGTCGATCGAGTGATTGGGAAGGCTAAAATGAAGAACTCGACAGCGACAGAATACTATGAGTAGCCTTGCCTTTTCAGATTACTACGGACCAGCCGTGGCACCGATCTCTCCGCGCCGCGAAATGGGAGCATATGAAGCCCTCTTCCTCGAAGAAGGTGCGACGTTCAAGGGTCTCGCCGAACGTTTTGCGGCTGATCCCGATGCACTTCCCTCGGATTTTGTGGACTCAGATAGAGCCGAGTGGGCCGCGCATCAGGTTTTCGAGAAGCTCCAGAAGCGTGGCGGCGTGTCGCATTTTGGAGTTAGGTTAAACAAGGCTGGCGATTACCCCGCAAAACTTCGCGACGCGAAGTATCCCGTCGAAATGCTATACTATCAAGGGGCTTGGGAACTGAGTGAAATGCGCGCCCTTGCTGTAGTTGGTAGTCGCAAGCCCAGTGATGACGGTATCCGCCGGGCAGCGCGTTTGGCACGGGAACTCGTACAGCGGGATTTTGCAGTGGTGTCTGGGCTTGCATCTGGTATCGACACTGCAGTGCATAAGGCGGCGATTGATGCAGGTGGAGTGACGATTGGAGTCATTGGGACGCCCATCGGTGAGTATTATCCGAGAGAGAACTCGGAGCTCCAGGATCTTATCGCAAGAGAGTATTTGCTGACCTCGCAGATTCCAGTTCTGCGCTACGAGGTGCAGTCGTTCCAACAAAAGCGGCATTACTTCCCAGAACGAAATGCCACAATGAGTGCGTTGACGGAAGGTACCATTATCGTTGAAGCTGGCGAGACCTCGGGGACGCTGACGCAAGCACGAGCTGCGCTCTACCAGGGTCGTAAATTGTTTATCTTGGAGAGCTGCTTCCTGAACCCGGCTGTCACATGGCCTGCGCGGTTAGAGGAGCAGGGAGCCATCCGAGTTCGGACACCGGACGATATAGGGAAGGCGCTTAAATAGGATAGGCAAAAGCGGTACGCGTGCTCGGTGCAAATGCAGCCGGGAATAATCCAATTCAATGGTGCCAGAAGTACACTTTCTGAAATGGAGACCTGATCAACCCACCGCAGCCACATTACCCTGGTGCGGCATACAAACCACCATGCGGCTTCCTGATTCTGCGGACAATCGACTTTTGCCTCTTGGTGCGTAACTCATAGTCTGTCGCGCAGCGAGTACCAGGTTAGCGCGAGGAACAGGAGCGGGTTCCGCATATGCCGGCCGCCGGGAAATTTCGAAACCTGCAGGGCCTCGAGATCGTCCAGACCCGTTTGTGCTCCGGAAACTCGATCCGCATAAAGCTTGCCGCAGAAATTTGACAACATGACACCATGCCCGGAATAGCCGCCAATTGATGTCACACCTGGCATGACCTCTTTGACGAAAGGTTGGCGCGGCATTGTAATACCGACATTGCCACCCCAGGCATGCGTGATACGGACATTTTCCAGTGTCGGGTAGGTTTCGACGATCTGTTGACGGATAAAGTTGGCGGTGTCGTCGGGGTTCTTGGAGGAATACACCTCCCTGCCGCCAAACAGGAGCCGATTGTCACGTGATTTTCTGAAGTATCGGACGACGAAACGCGAATCGGCAACGGCTTCGCTGCCAGGCAGAACATTCGGATGATCGTCGAGTGGCTCGGTTGCAGCAATGAAGGAACCGATTGGCATGATGTGAGCAGCCGTGATCGGCTCCAGCCCGTCAATATAGGCATTCGCGGCGATCAGGACCTGCTCAGCCGAGACTGTTCCATGCACAGTTTCCAGGTGGATCTTTCCCGCTTGCTGCTCAAGCTTTGTCACCCGCGTCATTTCATGGAGATCGGCACCTGCAGATAGTGCGGCGCGCGCAAGGCCAACGATGAGCTTCAAGGGATGGATGTGGCCGGTGCCGGTGTCGCGTACGCCGCAATAATAATGGTGGGAGCCCACACGTTCTGCAGTTTCTACACGGTCCATGAAGCGGAGATGCGGATAGTTGTAGCGCTCTGCAGCTATCTCGGCGTTGGCCCGGTAAGCCTTCTCGTGGCCGAGCTTGTGGGCGACATTCATCTGTCCCGGAATATATTCGATGTCCAGACGGTGTTTATCCGCGAAATCGAGAAGATATTGTTTCGCCTGTTCCGCCATATCGAAGAGGGCTCTCGATCGATCAAGACCAAGTTTGCCTTCGAGCTCTTCCGGCCACCAGCGCTGTCCCGTTCCCAGTTGACCGCCATTTCTCCCCGACGCCCCGTCGCCAAACCGGCAGGCTTCCAGCAGGACGACTGACACGCCCTGTTTGGCGAGATTGTAGGCGGCTTGCAGCCCGGTAAACCCGCCGCCAATGATGGCAACATCAGCGGCTTTCGATCCATCCAGAGCTGGATAGGCTGGGCGTTCATCGACGCTTTCCTGATACCAAGATAGCCCCGGGGCGATTGGGCTTTGCCAACTGTCCATCGTCAGCCCTCAGACGTTGAGAAGCAGGAATTCCCGCTCCCAGGGGCTGATCACCTGCATGAAGGTCTCGAATTCGCCGCGTTTGACGCCGGCATAAAGGCCGATGAACGGCTCCCCGAACACCTCGGCAAGTACTGGCTCCGATTCGAGTTCAGAGACTGCTTCAAGAAGGCCGCGTGGCAGTTCGATTGTTCCCTCGTTGGCGGTGTCTTCCGTCGGGGGATCCGGTTCCAGAGCATTCATGACGCCTAGAAGACCGCAGCCAAGCGATGCTGCAAGCGCCAGATAGGGATTGGCATCCGAACTTGGCAGGCGATTTTCGACGCGGCGAGCCGCTGCATCAGAGACCGGCACGCGAAAGGCCGTGGTGCGGTTGTCATAGCCCCAGGCATTGTTCAAGGGTGCCGCCATGCCAGGCGTCAGACGACGATAGGAATTGACGTAAGGTGCCATCATGATGAGGGCTTTTGGAACATAGGCCTGCATGCCACCGATAAAGTGGAAGAACTCCTTCGAAGGTGAGCCGTCCTTGTTGGAGAAGATGTTTCTGCCAGTCTCGATCTCGACGACCGACTGGTGGATGTGCATGGCCGATCCGGCCTGCCCCTGCATCGGCTTGGCCATGAATGTTGCATAGATGCCGTGCTTGAGGGCGGCCTCGCGGATAGTGCGCTTGAACATGAATACCTGGTCGGCAAGTTCGATCGGATCGCCATGACGAAGGTTGATCTCAAGCTGGGCCGGCCCTTCCTCGTGGATGAGGGTGTCGATCTCAAGGCCCTGTTTCTCGGAGAAATGGTAGATGTCGTCGATCAGTTCATCGAATTCGTTGATGCCTGCGATCGAGTATCCCTGGCCACCGAGTATGGCACGGCCCGATCTGCCCTTCGGCGGATGAAGCGGATAATCCGGATCGTCGTTCTTGGCGACAAGATAAAACTCGATCTCCGGTGCCACAACCGGTTTCCAGCCGCGTTCGCGATAGAGCTCAACGACGTGCTTCAAGACGGCGCGCGGCGTGTAGTTTATGTTTTCGCCGCCGGTTCCGACGACATCGCAGATGACCTGTGCTGTCGGGTCGGTTTCCCATGGTACGACGGACAAGGTGGACAGGTCCGGAACCAGCTTTAGATCGCTGTCGCGCGGTTCATAACGAAAGCTTGCCGTCTCTTCCGGATATCCTCCCGATATCGTGTGTCGGTAGAGTGCTGAGGGCAGGGCCAGCGAGGTGTTCGATGTGAACTTTGATGACGGCATCATCTTTCCGCGTGGAACCCCTGCCAGATCGGGCGTGATGCATTCCACGTCCTCGATGCCCCGGACACGAAGCCAGGCGGTCGCCTCACGCCAGTCTTTGACGCCTCGAAGGGCGTTCAATACCTGTTGGGAAACCTGGCGGTTGGTGGATTTGAGGGCCGGAGCAGTCGTCTTTGATGTCGTTGAGGATTTCTTGCGCGGCATGGTTCACCGGTGAGCGTTGACAGGAAGGCCATCATACAAAGAGATGCACGATTGGCGAGGGGGGCGTCTTGACTTTGTGTATCGGATCGAAAACAGGGGAAGGAAAACTTGACATGAGGAGCCCCGATTGATCCGGAAGTTCGATGTGGTGATCCTGGGGGCAGGTGCTGCCGGCATGATGTGCGCGATCCGCGCTGGAGCCCGTGGCAAGCGCGTCCTCTTACTGGATTATGCGAAAGCGCCCGGCGAGAAGATCCGCATTTCCGGCGGCGGCCGTTGCAATTTCACGAATATTCACGCATCCCCCGCAAACTATCTCTCCAGCAATCGGCATTTCGTAAAGTCGGCGTTGGCACGCTATACCCCGCGTGATTTCCTGGATCTTGTCGAGCGTCATGACATTGCCTGGCATGAAAAGACGCTTGGACAGCTGTTCTGCGACAATAGCGCCAAGGACATCATAAACATGCTGCTTCGTGAGATGCGGGCAGCAGATGTCGAGATGGAACTGCAGCAGGAGGTGAGATCGGTCGAAAAGGGGCTGGATGGCTTTCGACTTGTAACAGTGAGCGGATCCATAGAGGCCAACGCGGTCGTGATTGCTACGGGGGGCAAGTCGATCCCCAAGATGGGCGCGACAGGCTTTGCCTATCGCATTGCGCAAGAATTCGGAGTGAACATTGTGGAGACCCGTCCGGGACTTGTGCCGTTGACACTTGATCCATTGCTGCTCGAGAGCTTGTCTTCACTATCCGGTGTTTCCGTTCCAGTTGAAGTCCGGCATGGAAGGACGGCGTTTCGCGAGGCGCTCCTTTTTACCCATCGTGGGCTGAGCGGGCCCGCAATCTTGCAGATTTCGTCTTATTGGCGCGAGGGAGATGATATCCTGCTCAAGATTGAGCCAGACATAGATTTTCTCGCCCAGCTGAAATCGTCACGCAGGCATAATGGTCGCCAGGCGCCGCAGACTGTCCTTGGGGAAAGCCTGCCAAAGCGCCTTGCACAGTCTATTGCCGAAAGATCGGGCGTTGCTGCACAGCTTGCCGATCTATCCGACAAGGCGTTGGGTACTTTGGTGGACGCGATCCAGGACTGGGTGATCACGCCTGCCGGCTCGGAAGGCTATCGGACCGCGGAAGTCACACTTGGCGGGATCGATACACGGGATCTGGATTCAAAAACGATGATGGCGAAGGCCGTTCCGGACCTTTATTTCATTGGTGAATGCGTTGATGTGACGGGCTGGTTGGGTGGCTATAACTTCCAGTGGGCATGGGCGTCAGGTCATGTTTGCGGAGAGGCTTTGTGACGTTGATTCAGCACTTTTTAATTCGTGTGAGCAATCCTGCCTCAATGTCTGCCGGATCCTATGGTTGAGGGTGGATATGCGTCATTGCTTTTCGGCATGGCGCAACTGACAACGCTTAGGGATGCACGCCATGCAAAACCCCCGTCGCGCTCGTGCCATTGCTATCGCAAAGGCCGAAGATACCGCAAAATGGATGCGCTTTCGACTGCTGGTCATCAGCCTCGGGGCAGTATGCGCCCTTGTGGCGTTGCCGATCCTGTTTTGATCACCACCGCCCTGTAGGGCCACTGTTCGATATTGACCGGCACCCTGCGTGAGCGTCTTTTCCAACCAATTCGTGACGGAAATGGAACGGACAAGCGGACAGGTAGATGTCCAGGTCACAACGGAGGCCGACATGGTGAGACGGGTCCAGTCGTTTTAATCTATTTCGTTGCAGCAATTGATTTACTAGCCATTATTGCCAGAGACTCATCGGCCTCGGCGTTAACAGCTTGAGCCAACAGCCGGGGTGCGCGCAGCACAATTGTCAAAGGATCTCGAGTGTTTCTGTATTCGGAGATGAAAGAATACTGCTATTCATCATCATCCAATTCCGCCATAGGTCAATGGTCTCGGTGAATTCGGGCTGTATTTTACAACGATCGAAGCAAAGGGCAACCTATGACGGGTCCAGCATTTGGAAAGGAAGCCGTACGGGCTTTGGCCACGCCGGAAGTCTTTGATCGTGGTCTCGATTATCGCCGTGGCGGCGCCGTTTCCGAAGTCATCCGACGTGGCGACTGTCTGACTGCGGAGGTCGCAGGTAGCGGCGATGTATCCTATACAGTGACAATTGAGCTCTATGCAGGCGGCATTGCTGCGAGGCGTTGCTCGTGTCCCTATGATTGGGGTGGGGCCTGCAAACACGTTGTCGCCGTGCTCCTTAAATATCTGGATGCGCCCGGTGCAGCTGTGGAACGGCCCTCCCTTGGTGAAATGCTCAAAGGGCTCAATCGGGAGGAGGTGACAGCACTGCTCATGAAGCGGGCTGAGGAGGATCCGTCCCTTACGCTATGGATTGAGGCCGAGCTTGCCGCCGGGGCGACAGACCCGACTTCAGGAGCCATGCGACGAACCGCCGTCAACCCGGAGCCGATCAAACGGCAGGCAGAGGCATTGTTGTCGCAAAACCGCACGGGCAGGCGGGGTTGGTACGACCCTGACCGGGGTGTCGACGAGGGTGGGTTCGAGGCGCTCATCGACAAGGCCAGACCTTTTCTTGAAGCCGGCCATGGACGTAATGCGTTGAATATTCTGGAGCCGGTGATGGAGGCACTCCTGCCGGCCTGGATCGAGCAGGCCGATTGGGACGATACGTTGCATCAATTCTTTCCGGTACTCGGCCAGATGATCGCAGAAGCCGTGCTGATGGATGACCTTGATCTCGAGGCGCGTGACGAACTGATGGGTAAAGTCGACGTCTGGCGGGGCATGCTCGATGACTATGGGCTCGATGATCACCTGGAGGTCGCTGTTGACGCGCTTCAACAGGGTTGGGAGGAAATCGGTCTCGACGAGGTCCTTGCAGGCAGAGCTCGTTCCTGGCCGATCGCGAGCAGCAGCAGCTGGACGGATAATCGGCTGACACAAGCGCGGCTGCGGGCTCTCGATGCGCGTGGGCGCACGGAAGAATTCCTCCACCTCTCCAGGGCCGCAGGTCACCATGAGGATCACGCTGCCATGCTGGTGCGGCTCGGGCGTATTGCAGATGGGTTGGGCTATGCGCGTCAAAGGTTCCGCACCGCAAACGAGGTCCTCCAGCTTTCGCGCCTCCTGAATGATGTGGGTCAGATCGACGCGGCGTTGGAGTTCGCCGAATGGGGATTGAACCTTGAGCCGGAGGGCTATTTTCCCGGCTTGCTCAGCCTTGCCCGCTGGTTGCGCGATTGTGCTGCAGCGCTGGGCGAAGGCGACGTTGCGGTGAGGGCAGCGGCCTCAGCCTTTGAACACAGCTTCTCGATTGAGGATTTCGAAGTCGCGGAGCGTCTGGCGGGACCGGAATGGACTGAATTGCGCGCCCGTCTCCTGGCGCAACTGGCGGCGGCGAAGGGTGCTCGCGACCGTATCAAGATCTATCTGCGAGAAGACATGATCGATGAAGCGGTTGGATCCGTGGATCTGACAAATCTGATAGCCATTCCCTCGGACACGAGCCTGCTGCGGCTTGCCGAAGCCGCCTATTCCAGGCATCCCGACTGGGTGATCATCCTCGCCGACCGAATGGCCGCGGACATCATGGAGGCCGGCCATGCGAGCTTGTACGAGTTGGCTGCCAAATGGCTCGAGAAGGCGGCGCTCGCCTATGATGCCGCCGATCGGGTCGACGAGTGGCAGACGAAAATCAACGGGTTGATCGAAAAGCATCGCCGCAAATACAAGCTCCGGCCCCTGCTCGAAGCGTTACGGTCGGGTACATAGGCCTCCTTGAAGCCAATCGCCCGACGGGCTTCATTTACAGCCCCTACGACTGGTAATTCTTGCCGATCCAGGATGACTATCGCGATTTCCACTCTCATGGTGCCTTGCGGCGGCAATTCCTTCTTCGTTTGATGCAATTTCATGATCGCCGAACGCATCTGCGGCCATCTACAGTGGTCGTTTGGTGGTCACTTTCGAAGGTTACAGCAATACCGATCAATTATCCTTCGGCTTTCGCCCTGAACGCATCGGAAGCGGACGGGGAGCATTTTCATCAACGCTTGCAAACAAATCTTTGACTTCGACCTCCAGGACACCGGCGAGGCTTTCGAGGGCTGCTACGGTTACGTTCTCCTGGCCTCGCTCGATCCTACCGACATAAGAACGGTCGATGTTTGCCTCCAGAGCAAGGCGTTCCTGCGAGAAACCCCGCTCGACGCGGAGTGCGCGCAGGTTCCAGCCAATCGTTCGTCTGATGTCCATAGCCCACAATGATTATTGACGGCTTGACAATCGACGGACTGTAGGTCTCCAATTGCATTCAGGACAAATTGGCTGCTGGGAAGCCTCCAATGAACCATGTGGGTGCCTCAATGATGCCAGCGCCCGGGCCGGTATCCTTCAATGCTGAAGTTATGGCCATTACAAACAGTCAGGAACGCAACATGCCAGGTGAACGCAGCAAACAAAGTGCACGGCGGTATCGTCTGGCGGATGATGTAGCCGAAAAGGATGTGGAGCGGATTGTTACGCTTGCTTCGTCATTTTACGGGTCGGAAGCGCCGGAAGCGATCGCATATTGCGGGATGGAGTCGTGGATGAACTGTGAAACGGGCGATACGCACCGTTTTGCAAAGGCGTTCAGGCGATTGCGGAACTAGCCGAAAGACGCTCGGGGAATATCTGTGAAAGCACGCGCTTTCTCCTCTATCGCCCGACAGACAATCTGGAAGACGTCTTCTCCCAGATTGTCGCCATACTCCTCGGCCTCCGGGCTCCTTCGCATGAAATACGATAGATACTGGTTTGATATTAGCTTCGTCATGGTCACGAAAATTATGTGACGAAATCGTCGCACCCCACATGGTCGGTGGATCGTCATGAACGAAGATGATCGCTGTCGTCAAAAAAGCCAGGTTTCCATCGTTCGTCTGACGGAGAATGTCCATGACTTTGTGGTCTGTTCAAAGGGACGTTCCAGCGATCGTCACTGACATGGATGGGCGTCACCGATCATGCGTGGTGACGCCCGCGGTTGTCGTTCTACACAGGGTGGGCTTGGGTAACGACAACCGGAATCATGAGATCACCCCAGTTTCCGCTGCCGCCGTGATGGCGCGCAGATCGGACCAGTTCGACGGATACACCGGCATCAACTGCCTTCATGATGGAATGGTTGAGGCGATGAAGGTCGTTGGCGACCGAGCGAACAAAGGCCTGCTGATCCGTCGACATGGCAGATGTCTGTTCTTCTGCGCGTTCCTTGACGCGGGTATGGACTGTCATTTTCATTTCTCCTCTCTTGCGGGGTTTTTGAAGTGGTCTGTGCGGTCTGTTCCGGCAAAGGCGGCGAGCCCATATGACATTCTCATTCGGCAGCGGGGCGAAATTGCTCGGTTTCGGTCGAGCCTTTCATTGCGGTCGTCGATGACTGGCCGCCGGTAATCGCCATCGAGACCGCGTCGAAATAGCCGGTGCCGACCTCGCGTTGATGCTTGGTTGCCGTATATCCATTGACCTCTGCCGCAAATTCCGCTTCCTGCAGCTCGGAATACGCCGCCATTTGCCGGTCCTTGTAGCCGCGGGCGAGTTCGAACATGCCGTGATTCAATTGATGGAAGCCGGCAAGCGTAATGAACTGGAACTTGTAGCCCATGGCACCAAGCTCACGCTGGAACCTGGCAATCGTCGCATCATCGAGGTTCTTCTTCCAGTTGAACGAAGGCGAGCAGTTGTAGGCGAGTTTCTTGTCCGGATGGACCTTATGCACGGCATCTGCGAATTTGCGGGCCTGCTTAAGGTCCGGCTTGCCCGTTTCCATCCAGATCAGGTCGCAATAGGGGGCGTAGGCGATCGCCCGGGCTATGCAAGGCTCAATCCCGTTCCTGACATGATAGAATCCTTCGGGTGTGCGGCCAGCGTCATAGTCGACGAATGGCTGGTCACGCTCATCGATATCCGAGGTCAAGAGCTTGGCGGCCTCGGCATCGGTGCGGGCAATCACCAGTGTCGAAACACCCATGACGTCGGCAGCTAGGCGGGCAGCCGTCAGGTTGCGAATGTGGGCAGCCGTCGGAATGAGAACCTTGCCACCGAGATGGCCGCACTTCTTCTCCGATGCAAGCTGGTCTTCGAAATGAACGCCCGCTGCACCGGCCTCGATAAACGCCTTCATGATCTCGAAGGCATTCAGCGGGCCGCCAAAGCCTGCTTCGGCGTCCGCAACAATGGGCGCAAACCATGTTTCGACCGACAGGCCTTTTCCCTCCGCCATCTCGATCTGGTCTGCGCGTTGCAGCGTGCGGTTGATGCGTCGTGCCAGTTCGGGTGCAGCATTGGCAGGATAAAGGGACTGATCCGGATACATCGCAGATGCGGTATTGGCATCGGCCGCAACCTGCCAGCCGGAGAGATAGATTGCCTTGAGCCCGGCGCGAACCATCTGCATGGCCTGATTGCCGGAAAGAGCACCAAGCGCGTTGACGAAAGGCTCGCTTTCGATCAGCTGCCAGAGGCGCGCGGCGCCAGCCTCGGCAAGCGAATACCTGATCTCGATGGAGCCGCGCAGGCGCTTGACATCTTCCGCCATATAGGGGCGTTCGATGCCCTGGTAGCGGTTCTTCGGTGCGTTCGGAATCAGTTTGTAAAAATCCGTCATTCTCTATTCTCTCCCACATGCGGCCGTCACTTTGGCGGCAGATAATGTGTGACATTATTTACAATATATCGGAGAGTTCTGCCAGAAAACATCGGGTATCGGCGCCCATAAAGGGGTTATGATGTGGTGACGTTTGACAAGGCACGCAGTAAAAATGTAAAGATTGTCAAAATCGATACTTAGTCAAAAATTGTAAAACTGGTGTTGAATGGCAGAGAGAAAGATCTTTGCAGGCCCACGTGTCCGGCGCATTCGAAATGGTCTCGGTTTGACCCAGACGGCCATGGCCGAAGCATTGGCGATCTCTCCGTCCTATCTCAATCTCATCGAACGCAATCAGCGTCCCCTGACCGTGCAACTCCTCCTGAAACTGGCATCGGTCTACAAAGTCGACCTGGATGCATTGCAGGAGGAAGGCGCTGGCGCTGCCGGCCAGTTGAAGGAGGTCTTTTCAGACCCATTGCTGGCTGGAGAACTTCCAGGCGATCAGGAGATCATCGAAATCACCGAGGCGGCCCCCAATGCTGCCCTTGGTATCGTCAAGCTCTACCGTGCATATCGTGAACAGGCGCAGCGCCTGACCGGGCTTGCCGAAATACTGGCGCAGGAAGGTCATGAAACATCGGTTGCCGCAACCAGGCTTCCAATTGACGAGGTTCGCGAGAAGCTCGAAGGCCGTCCGAATTTTTTCTCCCGGATAGAAGATGCCGCGGACATATTCATTCGGGAACTGGCAAATCCTGGAGAAGACCTGTCGGCTTCATTGAAGGCCTGGTTGAAGGCGCATCATGGGATCGCGGTGCGGATACTTCCCGTGCATGCGATGCCGAACCTGAAGCGGCGCTATGATCGCCATTCCATGCGGCTCTTTCTGTCAGAACGTCTGTCGCCGTTTGACAGAACGCGGGAGCTCGCGATGGAAGTCGCCTTGCTGGCGTTCGGTGGCGAGATAATGGCGGAACTGGAGGCCCTCTTCTTGTCTGGCAGCGAGGCGCGCCGGATCGTGAGGTTCGAACTGGCGCGTTATGCGGCCCACGCATTGATGATGCCGTACGAAGCGTTCCTGAACGCCGCCCGCAAGACGAACTATGATGTCGATCTCTTGCGCTTGCGCTTTGATGTGTCCTTCGAGCAGGTGGCAAATCGCCTGACCACCCTGGCGCGCCCTGAGGCGGCTGGTCTGCCATTTTTCATGCTGGAGCTCGATCATGCCGGAAACGTGATCAGGCGGGCAGGGGCTCAAGGTTTTCCCAGGGCAAGGTTCGGAGGCCTCTGTCCCAAACTCGCCATCCATTCCGCTTTTGCACAGGCCGGACAGATCCTGGCGGAGCCGGTTGAAATGCCGGATGGCACGAAGTTCTTCACGATAGCCAGAACCATTGAGGGGCCGCAGGCGGCTTTTGGCGAGCGGTTGCGCAGGACGGCAATCCTCCTCGGCTGCGACTGGCAACGGGCAGCCGAGACCGTCTATGCCGAGGCGAGCCTGCCGCCTGCTCATTCAACCGTCCTGGTAGGGGCTGCCTGCAGGCTTTGTGAGCGCGTCGGCTGTCTTTCCCGTGCCGAACCGCCACTCACCCGCCCGCTTGGTCTTGACGAAATGGCGGCAGGGCTCAGCGCGTTCGATTTCCAGTAGTCGTTGATGGCTGCCAGATTTCGCTTGTGGCTGCCAGATTTCCTTCTTACTCTCCCGGAAAATAAGAAGGGAAGATGATGGTCCATCAAGGCCATCGAAACGGAACTGGAGAAATCATGAAGACCCGTCTGCTCCGTCTTACTGCAACTGTTGCTGGTTTAACCATGGCAGCCGGCCTTGCGCTGGCTCAAGAACGCGTGGTGCATGTCTATAACTGGTCCGACTATATTGATGAATCCATCCTTGAGGACTTCACCAAGGAGACAGGCATCAAGGTCGTTTATGATGTCTTCGACAGCAACGAGATCGTTGAGACAAAGCTTCTGGCGGGTGGATCGGGCTATGATGTTGTCGTTCCGACGGCCCCTTTCCTGGCGCGTCAGATCCAGGCCGGCGTCTTCCAAAAGCTCGACAAGTCCAAGCTGCCGAACCTGTCCAACATGTGGCCGCAGATTTCAGAACGCCTCGCCAAATATGATCCCGGTAACGAATATGCCGTGAACTACATGTGGGGCACCACCGGGATCGGTTACAATGTCGACAAGGTGAAGGAAATCCTCGGTGACGCGCCGCTCGATAGCTGGGACATGCTGTTCAAGCCGGAAAATGCCGAGAAGCTGAAGGCCTGCGGCGTCAACATTCTCGATGCGTCTGATGAAACATTTGCGATCGCCATGAACTATATCGGCAAGGATCCCGACAGCAAGGAAACCGCTGATCTCGAAGCTGGTGCCCAGGTCTATCTGGATATTCGCCCGTCTGTCATCAGCTTCAATTCCTCTTCCTATATCGATGAACTGGCCAATGGTGATATCTGCATCACGATGGGCTGGTCCGGTGATGTCCTGCAGGCCAAGGCACGTGCGGAAGAAGCCGAAAATGGCGTCAATGTCGAATATGTGATCCCCAAGGAGGGCACATATATGTGGTTCGACAATCTGGCCATCCCGGCGGATTCCAAAAATGTCGACGAGGCGCATGAGTTCATCAACTACCTGATGAAGCCGGAGGTCATCGCCAAGGCCTCCAACTATGTCCAGTACGCCAGCGGCAACCTCGCAGCACAGGAGTTCCTCGACAAGGAAGTGCTCGAAAACCCTGCCGTCTATCCTCCGCAAGAAACAATCGAGAAGCTTTTTGCGATCTCTCCCTATGGGCCGCGTGAGCAACGCGTATTGAACCGCCTCTGGACCCAGATCAAGACCGGAAGCTGATTGAAGGAAGAATGCGAGGAGGTGCCAGAAATAGCGCCTCCTCGTATTTAAGAACCGGCAGCGACAACGCTGCCAGATTGCCATTGGGGGGAAGGCATGGCGAAAACTCTTGGACCCGTGAAGCGGAAATTCGCCCCCTGGAGCGAGCCGGATGCGGTTCCGTTCATCCGCTTCGATAATATCACCAAGCGGTTTGGCGACTTCACGGCCGTCAGCAATCTCAATCTGGACATTTACGAGCGCGAATTCTTTTCCCTTCTCGGTCCATCCGGCTGTGGAAAGACGACACTGATGCGCATGCTGGCGGGCTTCGAAGAGCCAAGTGAAGGTCGCATCCTGCTGCAGGGGAAGGATATCTCAGGCGTCCCGCCATACCGGCGACCGACCAACATGATGTTCCAGAGCTATGCGCTCTTTCCGCACATGACGGTGGAAAAGAACGTTGCGTTCGGACTTGAGCAGGACAATCTTGCAAGAAGCGAGATCGAGGCGCGCGTCAAGGAGATGCTGAAACTTGTCAGGCTCGAGGAGTTCAAGGGCCGCAAGCCCGGGCAATTGTCGGGCGGCCAAAGACAAAGGGTAGCCCTTGCCCGCTCGCTTGCAAAGCGGCCGAAAGTCCTGTTGCTGGATGAACCGCTTGGCGCGCTGGATCGTAAGCTGCGAGAAGACACGCAGTTCGAGTTGATGGACATTCAGCACACACTCGGTCTCACCTTCCTCATTGTGACCCATGACCAGGAAGAGGCAATGACGGTTTCTGACCGTATTGCCGTAATGGACAAGGGGATGATCGTGCAGGTGGCAACGCCTGCAGAAATCTATGAGGCGCCAAACAGCCGCTATGTTGCGGGTTTTATCGGCGACATCAATATCCTGGAAGGAAGGGTTGCCTCCCAGACTGCAGGTGAGCCCGGTCAACCTGCCATCACGTCGATCGACAGCAACGGGTTGAAAGTGACAGTCGAACAGGAATGCAAGGTGGTTGCCGGCAATGAAGTTGCATTTGCGATACGCCCTGAAAAAGTACGGATCGGCCTTGACCAGCCTGGTGATGTTTCGGTCAACACGGCTCATGGCGAGGTCTGGGATATCGCCTACCTCGGTGATTTCTCGGTCTTTCTGGTGAGGCTGGACGATGGCCGCATTATCCGGGCGGCGCAGGCAAATGTGTCACGGCTGGTGGATCGACCGATCACGTTTGGTGACGTGGTGTGGCTGACATGGCCGCGCGATGCCGGCCTGGTATTGACGCATTAGGAGGCAGATAATGGAGGAAACAATCGCACCGCCTCAGGCTGGTCCGGCGCGCTGGTTGATTGTCATCATTCCCTATCTGTGGCTCCTTTTGTTTTTTGCGAGCCCATTCCTTATCATCGTGAAGATTTCGCTGTCCGACACGGCAATTGCGATGCCGCCTTTCGTTCCGGTATTTAAAGGCTTCGGATCACTTGGTGACTTTCTCTCTCAACTCGACTTTGAAAACTACGTCTTCCTGGCGCAGGATTCGCTTTATATCCAGGCTTATCTGTCATCGCTGAGGATCGCGGCGATCTCGACCCTGCTCCTGCTTTTGATCGGCTATCCGATTGCGCTTGCCATGGCGAGGGCAAAACCCGGCATCCGACCTATCCTGGTGATGCTGGTCATCCTGCCGTTCTGGACGTCGTTTCTGATCCGCGTCTACGCCTGGATCGGCATTCTCAAGCCGGAAGGACTTCTCACACTTTTCCTGCAGACGCTCGGGCTTCTGGCACCGTCTGATCAGGTCCAGATTTTCCGGACGGATTACGCGGTCTTTATCGGCATTGTCTATTCCTACCTGCCGTTCATGGTGCTGCCGCTTTATGCAGCACTGGAGAAAATGGATCCAACCTTGCTGGAAGCGGCAAATGATCTCGGTTGTCCGCCGATGAAGGCGTTCTGGAAGATCACCTTTCCGCTATCGATGCCAGGTGTCATCGCCGGAGCGCTGATCTGCTTTATCCCGATCACCGGTGAGTTCGTGATCCCCGATCTTTTGGGCGGAGCGGAAACACTGATGATCGGCAAGACATTGTGGACCGAGTTCTTCAGCAACCGCGACTGGCCGCTTGCTTCTGCTGTTGCCGTGATCCTGCTTCTGGTTCTCGTGATCCCGATCATGATTTTTCAGAACTACCAGCAGAAGGTGGGGTAATGAAGTCTTCCCGTCTTGATCCCGTCGTTCTGACACTCGGCTTTGCCTTCCTCTATATTCCGATCATCATTCTCGTCATCTATTCGTTCAATGCCTCGCGCCTGGTCACCGTCTGGGGCGGGTTCTCGTTCAAATGGTATGTGTCGATGTGGTCGAACCAGGGACTGATGGATGCGGCCTGGATCACGGCAAGGGTCGGCATTCTCAGTGCCACGATCGGAACCGTCCTCGGGACGCTTGCGGCACTTTCGCTCGTGCGCTTTGCGCGTTTTCCGGGACGCCTGGCCTTTTCGGGGATGATCTATGCGCCGCTCGTGATGCCGGAAGTGATCACCGGTCTTTCCCTGCTCCTGCTTTTTGTTTCCGTTGGTATCGATCGCGGCTTCTGGACCGTCACCATCGCGCATACGACCTTTACCATGTGCTATGTGGCAATCGTCGTTCAGTCGCGTCTCTTAACCTTCGATCGCAGCCTCGAGGAGGCCGCCATGGATCTCGGTTGCCCGCCGGTCAAGACCTTCTTCAAGATCACGCTCCCGATCATCATGCCGGCGGTGGTGGCTGGCTGGATGCTGGCCTTTACCCTGTCGCTCGATGATCTCGTTATCGCAAGCTTTACGACAGGACCTGGTGCGACGACCTTGCCGATCAAGATCTATTCGCAGGTCCGTCTCGGCGTGACCCCAGAGATCAACGCTGTCTGTACTCTTCTGATCGGCCTGGTGACGGTTGGGGTCGTCTTTGCGTCAATCGCTTCAAAGCGTGCCCAGTTGCGGCGTATTCGCGACGAACATGTCGCGCTTCGTGGTGCGGATTAAACGGGTTGAGCTTGGCTCAACCCTTTCTTCGAACGGCTGTGAAATGACATTGCCTAGTTACATCAAATTCGCGGCGTCAATCACACGGTGATTTTTCGATTGGAAGCCCAGCTTCTCCGATACTTCGTCAGCCGCGGCAATCAGGCTTTGCAGATAGCTGTCGCGGTTCTTCAGTCCGTCTTCACGTGGCGTAACGAGACACAGGGTTGCTATACACACGCCATCTGCCTGGCGGATTGGTACAGCAAAGCAATGGGTGAAATTTTCCACCACACTGTTGAAGGTGAAATAGCCATCCTCGCTCGCTTTCCGCACCTGCGCAATAAAGTCGACTGGATCGAGGCGCTGACCGCCGGGCAGCTGGAAGTCACTCGATGGAATGAATTCGAGGATCTCGGTGTCGGAAAGATGCGCGAGGAGCAATCGGCCGGATGCGGTCCAGGGGATTGAAACGAGTTCTCCGACACTCGCGGAGATACGAAATGGCCTGATGCCTTCCCGCATCATGGCAACCGTGTATTTATTACCTTCAAGCACGCACATCTGTGCTGTCTCGCGTGTTTCCTCGGCAAGGCGTACCAGCATGCGCTCGCATTCACGCATCAGGTCGAACTGTTCAGCGTATGCAGTACCGAGAAAATAGAGCTTGCGACCAAGATAGACACGTCCGTCGCCACCCTCGTAGTCAAGCATGCCGTGGGAAAGGAGTGAATTGACGAGTTCGTAAATCGAGGAACGTGGCGCACCGATTTCCGATGCAATTTCATTTGGCCGCATCGGCTGGCGCTTCACGCGTAGGAATTCAAGTATCTGGAACGCACGGTCCAGTCCGCGCGTTCGCCTCGATACAATGTCTTCGACCACGTTGGGCATGCATGCTCCGAAGGTGATGGGCCGCAGCACAATGCCACGGCCTGGTATTCAGTCCCGATCGGCGCGGTAGGCCACGCAGTCGACTTCAATCTTACAATCGACCATCATCCGCGACTGAACGCAAGCGCGCGCCGGCGGGTTCGACCCGAAATACTCGGCATAAACTCCGTTGAAGCTCCAGAAGTCACGCGGATCGTCGAGCCAGACACCGACACGCACCAAGTCTTCGAGGCCGTAGCCGGCCTCTGTCAAAATAGCGATCATGTTTTCAATCGCCTTGCGGCTTTCGGCGACAATACCGCCGCGTACGATTTCGCCGTTTTCCATCGGTACCTGCCCCGATACGTAGAGCCAACCGTTAGCCTCTACGGCGCGGGCAAAGGGCAAGGGTTGACCGCCGGCGCCGGTGCTGCCGGAGCCGTATCGTTTGATAGTCATAAGACCTCTCTCTTTTTTCTAGTTGAAACTTGATGTCTTCAGGAAATCCGACAGTCGCTCCGTCCTTGGTTTTACGAACATCTCCTTCGGGTCACCCTCCTCGCAGATGATGCCCTGGTTCATGAAAATGACGCGGGAGGAAACTTCATAGGCAAATTTCATCTCATGAGTGACAAGCAGCATCGTCATACCATCGGCAGCCAGGCCCTTGATGACCTGCAGAACCTCTCCGACAAGTTCAGGGTCAAGTGCTGACGTCACTTCGTCGAAAAGCATCAACCGAGGTGCCATGGCAATCGCCCGTGCAATAGCCACGCGTTGCTGTTGGCCGCCGGATAGTTGACCGGGGTAATGATCTGCCCGGGCTGCAAGTCCGACCCGGTCAAGCCATGTTTCTGCAATGGCGCGTGCCTCGGCGCGGCGCATCTTCTTCACCTTTATGAGGCCGAGCATGACGTTTTCTGCAGCTGACATGTGGGGAAAGAGATTGAACTGCTGGAACGCCATGCCGGTCAATGCACGCTGGCGGGCGATCTCCTTCTCACTCTTTCGGCGGCGTTTCGAACCCTCGACATTGTAGCCGATCTCGGCACCATCGAGGGTGATCGTTCCCCCTTGAAACTCCTCCAGCATGTTGACGCAGCGCAAAAGCGTGGTCTTGCCGGAACCGGAAGAGCCGATGATCGAAATCACTTCGCCCTCCGAAACCTTGCAGTCGACGCCTTTAAGAACCTCAACAGGTCCGTAGCTCTTCCTGAGCCCCTTGATATCCAGAATTGTCTTGGCCATCGGCAAATCCTCAGGACGGCACGGCAGTGCGGCGTTCGACATATTTCCCGAAACGCTCAATGCCAAAATTAACGACGAAGTAGAGCAGGCCAGCAAAGCAATAGAACTGGAGGCTCATGAAATTGCGCGAAATGATCTCCTGCGTGCGCAAAAGCAGTTCTGCAACACCGATGACGGAGAGCAGGGTGGACGCTTTGACCATCTCGGCTGCAGTGTTGACCCAGGTCGGCAACAACTGGCGTAGCGCCTGGGGCCACAGGACATAGACGAAAGTCTGGCCGAAGGTGAGGCCAATTGCTTTAGCTGCTTCGGTTTGACCGATGGGGATAGTCTGCAATCCGCCGCGCACGATTTCGCCAATGTGGGACGAGCAGAAGACGGCCAGTGCAAGCACCCCGGCTGAAAAAGGCCCGAGATTCAAACCAGCTGCGGACGATACATAGTAGCTCGCCAGCACCAGGACGAGGACCGGCGTGCCTCGGATGACATCGGTATAAATCCGCACCAGAAGACGTAAGGGCAATGGTCCGTAGGCGAGTGCCAATCCGACAAAGACACCGAAAAAGGAGCCGACTGCAATAGCGATGAGCGAAATGAAGACCGTGTTGGTGAGCCCGTCGAGAATTACATGGCGGGCGATCCAGAGTTGGTCGAGGAAGGCTGGAAAATTGCTCATGTCCTTACCTCGGAACCGAAAGCCGGCGCTCAGCCATTCGCATCAGCATGGCAAGCGCGGTACAGGTGACGACATAGAGGCCGGATGCGACGATCCAGGTCTCGATCACGCGGAAGCTCTCGACGTTGATCTTTCTTGCTTCAAACGTCAGCTCCGGTACGGCAATGGCGGCAGCGAGCGAGGTATCTTTGAACAGCGAGATAATCGTCGAAGAAAGCGATGGTAAAACGTTGCGAAACATCAACGGCATGATGATCGAGAACCTGATCTGCATTGGGGTCAGCCCGATCGACAGGCCGGCTTCTGGCAAGCCTTTTGGGATTGACAGCAGGCCGGCCCGGAAAACTTCTGCCAGATAGGCTCCGGAATAAATGGAGAGTACCGCAACAAAGCTTTCGATCTTGCCAAGCCGTAAGCCTATCTGTGGCAGGGCAAAATAGACGAACAGTATCAGCACGAGGATTGGGAGGTTGCGGATCGCAGTGACATAGACGGTCGCCGGCCACACCGCGACGCGAACTTTCGCGGTCAGTGCAAAGGCAAGTACAAGGCCGATCAGTGCGCCGATCAAAATAGATGCGAATGCCAGCCCGAGGCTCAGCACGAGACCGGCCAGAAGCTGGTCAAAGCTGCGCCAGACTGCAGCGAAGTTCAATGTGTAGCCCATGACGATCCCATGAGGAGGGTGAGGGGGCACATGCCCCCATCACCAACTGGCTTATTTATATTCGACCGGGAAACCGGTCTGCGGCGGGGTCAAGTCCTGGCCAAACCATTTCTTGAAAGATTCGGCATAGAAATCGAACTCGACGCCAGTCATTGCCTCATGCAGTGCGCTATTGACGAAGTTCAGCCAATCCTGATCACCACGTTTGACAGCGCAGGCGTAGGTCTGTGGGTTCCAGCCATAGCCGGCATCCTTATAGCGGCCGGGATTCTGTGTCATGTACCAAGCCAAAGAGGACTGGTCTGTCGCGGCCGCATCCGAACGCCCCGATTCAAGTGCTTGATAGATGAGGTTGACAGCGTCGTATTGATCGACAGTTGCCTCGGGCAGGGCGGCATGCACCATGTCCTCGGCATAGACATTCTGCAGAACCGAAATCGTGACGGAGGAACCGGCAGCCTTTAGAGCTTCGTAGTCGGCATACTGACCGTCGGCCTTCAGCATGAGGCCGACGCCTTCGCGATAATAGGGAATGGTGAAAGCAACCTGCTGGGCACGTTCGCCGGTCACCGTCATGAACTGACAAGTGAGATCCACCTTGCTGGTCGTAATGTTTGGAATGCGTGCGTCCGACGACTGATTTACAAACTCGATCTTGTCGGGATCGCCAAATAGCGCCTTGGCAACGATACGACCCATATCGACATCAAAACCCTGCAATTTGTCGTCAGCACTCTTGAAGTGCCAGGGCGCATTGGTGCTGCCGGTTCCCATGATGAGGTGCCCGCGGGCAAGAACTTCATCGAGTTTATTGGCCTGCTGAGCGAACCCGGGCGCGGCTGTTAGAATTGTAGCCGCTGCCAGCGAGAATACGGCAGCTTTGATAGACTTGGTCATGATGCTCCCCATTTGAGTGATTAGTTTGCGATGTCCAGTATAGCGGACATATGTCTGTTTTACTGGATTGACCTATTGAGCGACACTTGTCATAGATTGTCAAGACGTCATCCTCCGTGCTTCACGCGCCCTAGTGATCGTCCGATTTCTTCCATTCAAAGGTTTGCATCCTGTGCCCCATGAAATTCTGACTACCCTCGACACACCCGCCGTCGTTGTCGACCTTGACGTGGCGAAAGCAAACATCGACCGCTTTCAAGCCTATGCGGATGCGCACGGGATAAAGGTGCGCCCGCACGTGAAGACCCACAAGCTGCCGCAGATTGCGAAGATGCAGCTTGCGGCAGGTGCAATTGGCATAACCTGCCAGAAGGTTTCCGAAGCGGCTGCGATGGTCGAAAATTGTCCCGAAATCCAGGATGTCTTCATCACATACAACATCGTCGGCACCACAAAGCTTGCAGCGCTTGCCAAGCTTGCAGAACAGGTTGACCTCTCCGTTGTGGCTGACAGCACCGCCGTCATTGACGGACTTTCAGCGACATTCAATGGATGGCATCGGCCACTGAAAGTTCTGGTGGAATGCGATACCGGCGCGAACCGCTGCGGCGTTGCCACGCCTGATGCCGCAGATACACTCGCTGCTTATATTGACGCGGCGCCGGGTGTCGCTTTTGGGGGGTTGATGACTTATCCACCGGCTGGTGGAGAGGCAGCCGTAGATACATTCATGCGCAAGGCATTTGAGTTGATATCGCAACGGGGCATTGCCGTTCCCACCATTTCGTCGGGTGGCTCACCGACCATGATGCAGGCGGCGAATGCGCCAATCACGACTGAATACCGGCCCGGCACCTACGTCTATAATGACCGATCGCTTGTTGCGCGCGAAACGTGCGCGTGGGCGGATTGTGCATTGACGGTTCTGGCAACGGTTGTCTCGAAGCCGGCGGAAAACCGTGTCATCATCGATGCAGGTTCGAAAACGCTTACGTCCGATCTCCTGGGACTGACAGGCTACGGGCACATACTTGGCCACGATGACATCGTGATTGATCAGCTTTCCGAAGAGCATGGCCGCCTAGTCAGCAATGTAGCGATCAATCTTGAAGTCGGTGATCGTGTCCGTATCGTTCCGAACCACGCATGCGTCGTCAGCAATATGGTTGATGCCGTCTATCTCATTGGAGCTGGACGCGATGATGTGTTGTCCGTGCCTGTCGTTGCTCGCGGCCATATAACCTGAAGAGCCGAAAGCTTTGGCGCGAAATTGCGCTTGAAAGCATCAATCCAGCAGTCGCTTGCTTAGAGGTCTTTGAACCACGACGTAATCGATCGGGCCTGAGTCGGCTCAAGGCTCGAACGACGATAACGGTGGTTGAACAGCGATCGCTACCGGTTGCGATGTCGAACCCCCGATGAACAGGACATGTTCCTTGTCCGGTTCCGTCGTTTTCGCGATACTGGCGGAAAGAGCAACTCCACCCTCGGCAAAGGGGACGATGCCGGAAAGTGTCACCGTGGCAGTCTTGCCGGCAATGACAGCCGATTGAATGTCGGCCGTGCCATCCTTGAACGAGCCGGACAGATCGAACCGTTCATAGGAAAAATCCTGCCCGTCCGGATTTTCGAGCGGCACATAATGCGATGGTCCGGCCCTTTGCAGGATGGTGATCGGATCAAAATTAGCAAACACGCCTGGACCTGCGACGATCCGGAACGTGCCTTGAGGTTCGTCCCAGTCATTGGCCTGCCGAAGATCGGATTGTGCGATCAGTTCGAGTGAACCTGAACCCTGGGGCAAGACGCCATTTACACCAAGCTTTGCAAATACGGATTGCAGATTGGCATTGCGGAGGTGGATCCGGGTGCTGCCGGGAAAATCCGACTTTTCGTCCGCTGAGACGATCTGGCTTGTCACCCGGCCTCCTTCTAGCACGCCATCGACGATATCGACACGCGACTGACCGCGCTCGTTGATGACGCCGAGGGCCACCTCGGTTATGAGAAATGGCCCAAGAGACATCTC
>JAEWDP010000111.1 GCA_023390055.1 Pseudomonadota bacterium
GCTCATATGCGAGATGAACGCACCGGAAAGGTGCACGTGCTGCGGATGGAAACCGATGATCCGGAGCATCGAGTGCTGCTCGAATTCCTAAAAGACGACTTTCCGCACTAAGTGGCAGAACTCGGGAGGCTGAAAGCTGCAACACCATTGACAACGGCAAAGACAAAGGTCGCCGACAGCACCATGACAGGATCAGTCGACGACATCCTTTCATCATCTGCGCCAGCTTCGGTGCATTGACAACGGTCCTTCCCGCAAAACAGACCTTGTTTCTCCTGCCATGCACGGCGTATGCGCGCACTGTCGCCTGATGAACTGCACCCGACATTGTCAATCAGGGATGGACGGAGGCGCCGATCAGGCCGCTTCGGTCACATGGTCTGGGCGGGCTCGTCTTTTGGCGGCGAAATCCGCTCGGCAATCCTTTGCACGACAGAATAGATCGACGGTGTAATCAGGAGCCCGATTGTCGTGGCCCCGATCATGCCTCCAAGGATCGTCACACCGACCGCCTGACGGGCGCCTGCTCCAGCGCCGGTGGAGACAGCCAGTGGAATGATGCCCAGGATGAAGGACACCGCAGTCATCATCACCGCCCTGAAGCGCTGTTCTGCACCCACTCGGGCAGCTTCCTCGTTGGGAAGACCATCTTCGCGCCTTTCCTTTGCGAACTCGACGATCAGGATCGCATTCTTGGCCGCCAGGCCGATGAGGAGAACGATGGCAATCTGTACGTAGAGGCTGTTTTGCAACCCGAAGATCCTCAACGCACCGACTGCCCCGAAAAGAGCTGCTCCAAGCGAAAGGATCACGACGAGCGGCAACGACCAGCTTTCGTACTGCGCCACCAGGAACAGATAGGCGAACAGGAATGCAAGTGCGAAAACCAGGCCTTCTGCCCCACTGCTTGTCTGCTCCTGGAAAGACAGGCCGGACCATTCGTCATAACCAATGATATCTATACAAAAGAAGATGCCCTCATCCTGGCACGGCGACAGGCTATTTCGGAAGATCGCATTCTGGGTGTGGAAACCGGTGGCTGCCCCCACACTGCAATCCGCGAGGACGCGTCGATAAACCTCCAGGCGGTGGCGGAAATGAACCGGAAATTTCCCGACCTCGATATCGTCTTCATCGAATCTGGTGGTGACAATCTGGCGGCAACCTTTTCACCTGATCTTGCCGACCTGACCCTTTATGTCATTTCGGTTTGCCAGGGAGAAGAAATCCCCCGCAAAGGCGGCCCCGGCATCACCCGTTCCGATTTCCTCGTCATCAACAAGAGCGACCTTGCGCCCTATGTAAATGTCGATCTAGATGTCATGGCGGGTGACGCAAGGCGAATGCGCAATGACCGACCGTTTGGCTTTACCGATCTGTCACGGGGCAAGGGCCTCGAAACGGTCATTGACTTCATCACAGCAACCGGCGGACTTGATGTGTGAACGAAAGCGATCATCAGTGCGGGAAGGTTCATCAATGATCGCAGCGGGCATGAATGCCGCATTCGCTTGCATCGAGGCTGCACGTCATTGCCAGACCGTTCCTTTCGTGAAGAAACAGTGCTAACCCTCGACAGATTTCCTTGAGGTCAAGTTATTCGTGTTTCGTGTACCATTCCTTGTCACAATCGCACTTGTGATCGCCTTCGGTGGCGGCATCTGGTCAACGCTTTGGGCGCTTGAGGCAACAGCCGGTTTTGGAGCGATACGGCTTGGCGCGTGGGAGGCCTTCCCGGACGCACAGACGGCCAAGGCTGACCCTTACGCAAGATCGCATCGCGCCAGTGCGGGCGCGCTCCTTTATGCAAGTGCAGAAGGCTTGAGGTTCACGGCCAGCCTGGACGACGCAGGGACTGCCCTGCGAGGCGACTGTTCGTACCGGATAACGGGCCATACCCCGCCTGCACGACTGTGGACCCTTTATACAGACCACAGCGACGTCACGCGCAATGGCGAAAATCTCGACCTTCCAACCGCACTAAATTCACGATCGATCCTGCGTCGCGCCGACGGAACCTTCGACATCGACATTTCTGTCAACGCGAAGCCTGGCAACTGGCTTGCAATCGGCGACACCGGACATTTTCGTCTAAGACTCACACTGTTCGACACGCCGGCTGCCGGCAGTTCAGGTCTAATCGACCTGACGATGCCATCGATCCGGAAAACGGGATGCGGCAATGTTTAAGATTGCCTTCGCAATCCTGACGGGCTTGATTGGCGCGGCCCTTCTCCATCTCGTCATCATCCTGTCTCTGCCCTATTTCAGCGAAAGAGACGCCTATACCCGCGTCCTTGCAGAGGGCAGCCGCCATGTCTTTCACCGACTAGGTGACGAACCTGATCGGGCAGGCCTCGTGCAGGACGATCCGTTCATCGAATTGTCTGTCTGTGCCTATAACATTTCGCAGGCGCCGGTTCGCATCTATGCCCAGGGTGACGTGCCCTTCTGGTCGCTTGGCATCTTCGATTCTGCCGCAAACGAGGTATTCAGCATCAACGACCGCACCTCATCAGGAAGCGTAGTCGATGTGGTCCTGGCTACGCCTGCCCAACTGACCCTCCTCAGAAAGGCTTTGCCCGAAGATATCGATGAAGCGATCCTCGTCGAAACCCAGCAGGCAGACGGTTACATCGTGTTAAGAACACTCGTACCAAAGGAGAGCTTTACCTCTGCGGCAACAACATTTCTGAGCGGTGCCATTTGCGCACCTTTCGAATGGCGTGAACCTCGATAACGCTGCACGCAATATCGCTACCGGATCGGGTATTTCATAATGAGTGGCGGCCGCACACAGGGCTCTTGGTAGCCATGAACACCTCCAACCCCGCCAGTTCACGTCAATTACGATAAAGTCAGCGTCTGGCGAAGGCCACCATAAATCTAATTTTGAGAATGCTCAACATGCACGACGCCTATCGGATATGATTGTGGCGTGGACTTCTCTTCGAGCCGCTCGTAACGAACCCCGGTAAACATCAAGAGCTTTGCGCAATGGACATCATCGTCCATGCCGATGCGGATTTCCGCGCGTCGGCTTCCGCGATGTCCACGCCACCTGTTCAGTATCACAATCTCTGCCATGCTCGTCTCCATGATCGCTTGAGACCGGATGAAAGACGTTTCGATTTCATCCTTCCCTTCAGCAGGCTGACGCATCCCGGCATGTGGACATCAACGCCCAACTCATCGGTTGCGTCCGTCCGGATACGGGTCACATTCCAGTGTTGACGCCGACCTGTCGGATCGACGTCCGAAACGCGTTTTTTTTGAAACGCTCCTCCTGGCATTTGCGGACCGCAATCCGGCTACGTGTTCATTGAGCAGACAACAGGTAAACCATTCGTTAATGCTAATGAATTATTGCCGGGCCAAGCCGATGGACAGTCACATACAGTCACATAACGCATGGAGGTGGCAATTGTTCACGCACGCCCGTGGCCAATCGTCCCATTGCGGCCCAGGCGTCTCATAATACATCAGATTCACCCCTCGTTAACTCTGGCGCATTACCATCTGGTTTACCATGATGGACAGGCTGGCGGAGAAGGAACATCCACCCTCCAACCTTTGAGTTTTGTCTCGAAAACTCAGCTTTCGGACAATCGCTGCGCCGGGAAAAGAGCCCGCCCGACATGGAGTGCTACCGCGAGAGTATATTGCGTTGACGTAGGTATGGCCGTGACGGACGAGTTTCGAGATCTTGAAAGGCCCTCGGCCATGCGTAGGAAGGATGTGGTTTTGATGGCCACGGTAACGAGCTTCGAGAGCCTCGCACATCCCTCACGTTCGGAACTGCGACAGTTTGCGGAACTGTTTGGACCTTTATTTTCCCAATCGAGCGATGAAGCCCGCCGTCAAGCTATTGCCGCCCTGTCACGATGCACGACAGTCCCCTCGACCGTTGCCTTTTTCATTGCAAGTCAGCCCATTGCGATTGCGGCGCCCTTTCTTGCATCATCTCCCTGCCTTGATGACGATACGCTGATCGCAATTGCCCGCACCCAAGGTATGGCCCATGTCCGCGCAATCGTCAGGCGCGAAAACCTGACCCCAAGAGTTATCGATGCCCTTGTCAGTCTTAGACAGGACTGGCCTGCAGAAGAAATGCCAGGCAGGCAGGAGACGACAAACAAATCGTCGCCCTTGGCTCAGGCAGCCCTGAATGCGGAGCGTCAGTGGCGTGAAGACGAACTGCGCCACCGGATCAAGACGCTTGCTGGTCACACCCACCGCCTCGAAAACGACCGTCTCGGTCTGCGAACGCTTTCGTCCGTCCAGGAGGCTCTTCTTGTGCGCTTTTCGCGCAATCGCGAAGCCGGGATGTTTGCCGCAGCTCTCGCAGACAGCCTTTCTGCCAGCCACTGGCTGGCGGAAAGAATACTGCTCGACATTTCCGGACGGCAACTTGCTACCGCGCTCAAGGCTATGACCAGAAACGAACAAGACGTCCTTTACATGCTGGAACGCTTCTATCCGCACCTTGGTGACAGGACGAATGATGTCACCGGTGCACAGCGTTTGTGGGATGCCCTTGATGTTGACGACTGCCTCAGGCGGGTCGACGCATGGCGACGCACCGACGCCCTTGCCCATGGAGATCGATCCGCCGTCATGGCAACATCTGATGAGGAGATCCCGCCAGGATCGCAGGCCGGCGACGATTTCAAGCGGATATTGCGGCGCCACGGCTGACCCAAAGGGGCAAGCTTCTGTAAGGGGCCTCTCCAATTCAACCCTCTTTTTGCTTGCGTCCTGCACAGACAATCGAATCGAACTCTACAGTAGCGCAGCCGGGCGCGGACGCCCGCGGTTATGAGGACCCTGAAAATGGCGTCGACTATCATTGGCGGGATCTGACGAAGGCCTCTCGCGGTCGGCATAGAGCTGGCGACCAGCGATGAGGACCGGCCTACCTTGGCTATCCCCGATGGGCGCAGGCGAGCGTTAATTAGGCAGGACAAGCCCGTCAAGCTGACGGTTGAGTTGCCTGCGCCGCTCCCCACGGTCTGCTCACCTGTGCCGGAGTGCTGGCGCGCGTAAGCGACCAACCCGCTCCGACCTTGTCAGGCTTATTGCGCCCATGCTGGAGCGGTTCATCACCGCGGATCGGGGATGTTAAAGTACGGCGCGTGGAAAAGAAGAGTTCGATACTATCGGTTGGCCCCCCCCCGGCGTGTGGTCTTTTGATTGTCCGACCTTTTGGTTTCAAATGGTCGAGGCTTGACGTTCAATCGGTCAGGTGCGGAATGGGCATGACAAACTCCGATCTGCCTGGCAACCGGATCAGACCCACGGATTGCTGGCAACCCGCCACAAGTCACATTCTTCAAGCTTTGACGTCAGTCAGTATCAACGACTGAAATAAGGTCGGTGATCTCGTCGGTTTCAAGTTCGAGAACCCACAGGTCCCGATCAAAACGCAATTCCCGTGCAAGGCGCTCGGTGACAAGATCCGGATCGGCATGTGCCAGATGCCTCTCGAAGCAACGTTCCATCGCACGCCCCTCATCTTCAAGGAAGTTCTGCGGTGCAGGGCCGAAAAGCGTTTCCGTCCCATCCCGGAAGCGCTGACGGATAAAGATGGCCCCCGCCTCCTGGGCACCCTTGTGCTCAACGGCCGCAAATCCGCCGGACGCAAAGACACGTCGGCTGAGCGCGGAAACAAACATATCGGAACGAATGCGCATGAGCGGCTCTTAGGCCAAGCGCATGACTGCTGCAAGCATGCCCGCCTTCTGACCTTGTGCGGATCTAGAGTGCACCGATCGATTTCAGCTTTTTCAGCACCAGTTCGTTCGGTTGTCCCGTTTCGGGAAGACGATAATGCCTTTCGAAACGGCGGATCGCTTCTCTGGTCTGCGCGCCGGCAACACCATCCACGTCAATATCGGTATAGGCGATGTTCGAAAGACCGCGCTGGATCTGAACGACCAGATTTGTTGAAGCCACAATATCTGTGGAGACGTCCCGGTCCGCCGTCGACTGTGACGTTGTCGCAACCTGTGGTTCAACATCCTTGGATGCAAAAATTGCTGCCGCTACCGGATCCGCGATACTGGCGTCGACATTTTCGGCGGGCCGCATGACGGGAACGGCCACCGCACCCGTGACTTCAACAGATGGTGTGACCGCCGCCGTCCGGACCCCGCCTTCAGCATCCGCCGTCAGCGTTGCCAGCAGTTCACTTGTCGCCTCTCCCGTCTGCGGCAGCCCCTCGGCCTCCTCAAAGGCAAGAATTGCTGCCGTCGTCTGAGGGCCGATCAATCCATCATCCGCCCCATGATAGTACCCACGACGCACTAACTGGCGTTGTATCTCGGCCACCATGCCGCGATCGACATTTGCAGTTGGTGTGGCCGCCGGCACCTGAAGCGAGGCCTGGTCGCCTTGCGGCAAAATGGTCTCTGAAACCTGGCCTTCTCGCGCAATATGAAATGTCGTGACATCACGTGGTTCCGGCTGGCGTGCCGGTCGATAGCCCGCAATCCCATTGGGATCTTGCGTGTCTCGGGTCGCCAGGAGTGGAGAGGGATGATTGCCTGGCTGATACCACAGCGCATTTGCCGCAACGAAGCTGAACACGATGACAAACGATGTGACACCCGTGAGCGTGCGCGGATGACGCGCCACTGCCCGTCCCGCCGCTTTGAAGAGGCGAGACAGGAGACCTGCGTCCTGAACCTTTTTCTTCCTCTTAGGCGATTTTCGCTTTCGCGGCGTCGTCATTTCGTCTGTCCTGTTGATCCTTCAGTGGTGCATGAGTGGTCTTGAGCAAAACCGGCGGAAACGCAACCATCGGATCCGTCTGTTCTTCCTCCGGTGCAGCAATACCCGAACCATCGGCCGGCAGCGTCACGGTGACAACCGTGCCCACACCCGCATCGCTCTTGATATGGAAAAGTCCTCCATGCAATGCAACCAGCCCCTTCACCAGCGACAACCCGAGGCCCGTCCCTTCATGCTGGCGAGTATAGCCATCTTGAACCTGCATGAAGGGTTGGCCGAGCAGATCCAGCTTGTCGGCCGGGATGCCGATACCGGTATCGCTGACGGTAAGGACGAGATTGTTCCCCTCCTGTAGCGCATCGATATTCACGACACCACCATTGTCGGTAAACTTGACTGCGTTACCTGCCAGATTGATCAGGATCTGCTTGACGGCACGCTGATCGGCAATGACTTCGTTTAGCCCCTTGGCCGTTCGTGCTGCAAGCGTCACGCCCTTGCCACGGGCCTGCAGGTCAAGCATCGCCCGGCACGTTTCCATTATCTCATCAACGGGGAATGCCTCCGCAAAGAGCTGGTAGCGGCCAGACTCGATCTTGCTCATATCGAGCATCGTGTTCACCAGCGACAGAAGATGATCACCCGACTGACGGATGAGCCCGACATATTCCTTCTGCCGATCTGTTTCGAGGCGTCCAAAATACTCGCCGGCCAATACTTCAGAAAAGCCCAAAATTGCATTGAGCGGCGTGCGCAGTTCATGACTGACGGCTGCAAGAAACCGCGTCTTGGCTTCATGTGCCGAGCGTGCTTCTGAAATGCGTTGGGTCGCCTCCTGCTTGTGCGCTTCTTCAACAGACACATCGCGCAATTGTGCAAAGATGGAGCCAAGCACGCCATCAGGTTGCGGCAACGCTGTCATTTCCAGCCGTGCATGCACAAACTGGCGGCCGGCGGAAGCACAATAGGTGTCGTGCACACGGATATTGACGTTGGCACCTGGCACTCCCTGGCGCAGGGTATCGATCGCATGGACAAGCGCGATACGGTCGGAAACATGGACATGGTCGACCAGCCGCTGGCCAACGCAGTCCTGCAGGTCGGCTGGAAAGCTCTGTCTGTCGCGACCACCGCATTTGACCACCACACCCCTTGCGTCGAGTATCAGTGAAAGCCCGGGGCAGGCATCAAAAACCGGATCTGACGTCACGACTGGCAAGGGTTCATCTTTCGGTCGGCGGCCTGACGCAAAAATTGCCGCCACGATGCCGAGAAACACAGATCCGACGATTGTCGTGCCGACCGGCAGCGCGATAGAGGCTGGCAAGAACCAGCTCAGTGCAAAAGGAACGCATATGCCGCCCGCGCACGCAGCCAATGCCATGCGCCGCAGGAAAGCCACGTCGCCGGCACGGATTTCGTCCGGTTGTCCAAGGCTTTGAAGCCAGCGCGTTGCGGCCCGATCGATCTCGGCAACCGTCCGTCCGGCAATGTTTCTAACTTCGCGCACGCAATACCCTAACGCAGATAATTTCAGCCCTGACTTTAGGTTCCGGCGACTTAAGGAAAGGATAAAAACAAGGCAGCTTGCGTGCCTCAACGAACCAGGTTTCCCATTTTGAAACGCTTTCGACGTGGCTTTTCAAGTTATGGTTAATGCCTCGTAAGCGGTGGAAATATAACATTTTTTCCAAAAACGTTAACCATTTGGGCAGCATCTTTCGCGTCAAAGCCGGGTTGTTGCGGCGCGATGGCCCCAATTATGCTTAACACCGGATGGCAAGATTTCACGCGAATGCCCCAAACAGCCGATCTTCGCCACGATAGACAGCATCTTAAATAAATTTGTCGAAAGATTGCTGGAGCCTATCAAGCTGTGATTCGCTTGATTGTGTTAGACTGGGAGCAAGATTGGCAAAGCCCGCAGATGGGGAGGCCCGGATGGCTAGGCAATCACGGTTGGATGGACAGGTAGATGTGGTTTCTGATCAAAGGTAGCGTATGGTTTGCACTTGTGCTCATCGTCTTGTCATTCTTCAGCAGCCGGCCGGCGGTGGAGATGGAAGGCACCTCGCAGCACCAGATGCAAGACGCTGTGAGCGCTGCGGCTCAGGCCTACCAGTATCTGAGCGCGATCTGTCTCGAAAAACCTGACGTCTGCGTCAAGGGTGCAGAGACATTTTCCTCCCTTGGACAGCGCGCCAGAGAAGGTGCCCGCGTCGCTTTCGAACTTTTGGACAACCAGTTTGCGGACGAGGGAGCGAAAGCTGCAAAAACCGTTGAGCCTCAACCGATGCCGCAAGGAAAGATTACTACGGACACGATAGCAACAGGGACTGTTGCCACAGGCGCAATCCCGCTACCGCTGAAACGACCGGACCACCCTTGATCGATACCAGCGACAGGATCGGGAGAACGGCGATCTTCTTTGCCTCGCAGGTTCTAAGCTCCGAAGCCCATATTTGTCGGCTTCAGCCTCCCGATGTGAACCTTTTCAGGAATTTTTTGTTTCACCCGGCAGCCATTCCTTCTTATATGCAGTCGAGGAAGAATGGAGCAGCACATGACAACGCTGGAGCAGATCATCGACGATTTTGAATTCCTGGACGACTGGGAGGATCGCTATCGTTACGTCATCGAGCTTGGCAAGGTCCTGCCCGAACTTGCGGAAAACAAACGGACGCTTGAAAACAAGGTACAGGGATGCGCAAGTCAGGTCTGGCTTGTCAGTCACGAAGAGGATGGGAGTGCCGATCCTGTCATGACATTTGAGGGCGATTCTGATGCCCACATTGTTCGCGGCCTTGTTGCAATTGTGCTTGCGGTTTATTCCGGCAAGCATGCGTCCGAGATTGCAGAGATCGATGCAATCTCGGTTTTCGATCGCATCCGCCTTGTTGAACATCTGTCATCGCAGCGCGCCAACGGCCTGCGCTCAATGGTGAAGCGCATCCGTGAGGAGGCACGCATAAAGGCCGCTGCTTAATGAAGCCGTGCCGAGCCGCGGTCCCGGTATGTGATGGTATCTGAGATCAGATACCAAAAAGGTGATTTCATGAAAATTGGCGTCTCTTGTTCGCCAAGCATCACAGACCGTTGCACACATTGAAACCGGTGAGCGGTTTGCGGGCCTTCTGACAAAGAAAAAAGGGTCGGAGATCAATCCGTTTCCGACCCTGCAGATGTTTCATAAAACAGGATTACTTGCTGCGCTTGCGGCGTTGGCCAAGCCCCATCTGCTTTGCCAGACGTGAGCGCGCTTCAGCATAGGCGGGAGCAACCATCGGGTAGTCGGCCGGAAGGCCCCATTTTTCACGGTAGTCCTCGGGCGTCATGTTGTGATGCGTCATCAGATGCCGCTTCAGCGACTTGAACTTCTGTCCGTCTTCAAGGCAGATCAGGTAATCTGCTTCAATGGACTTTTTGATCGGGACCGGTGGCTTCGGCTTTTCGGTAACTGCCGGGGCCGGTGCGGGCGCCGAAGTCGTGCTCAGCGCAGCATGCACATCGGTGATCAAGGTCGTCAGGTCGCCTATTTGAACGACATGGTTGCTGACATACGCTGCGACAATATCCGCCGTCAGTTCAACCAGCAGTTCCTGCCCCTTGACTGTGGCCTCTTCTGTCATTTTGTGTCTCCTGTCTTTTTATTCGTTTACTGTGGCGCCACGTCTGCCGCCCACTTGAAGCTTTTGTCCATGCAGGTCGAGGCGAAGGTATTCGCAAGCTACTGCAAGAAGCCGACAATCGAGCGTGTATAAATACCTGTTCAACTACAGGAAAAACACGCGCCGAATTGGACATCTCCAAGCAGTCAACTAACGATATAATGTTCGGGATGAAGGAAAACAGCATTTATTGGCTGCTTCACACTCAACTGTGATCCCGTTATCATCAACTAAATGGAAATTCAAAGGCCGAAATGTAGAAGGGGATAAAATTTTACGTTATCGCCTTGCCGATACCCCGATCATTGGAACATGTCCGTCTGTACGTGCAATAATTAGAATATTACAACCAAGAAATACCTATCTCTTCTTCTCATCTTATTTCACACGCAAAAACCCCGGCGTTAAGGTCGGGACGGAAGCACATGTCCTACTTCATGGGATGATGCAAAATGCGAACGAAAAGATCAAAGGGCACGCCAGGTCGGGAAATGACGGGTGAGTGTACACTGCCGTCCTGCCTTACCCTCAGTTACGCAGCTCGTCCACGACTTGTTCCAGCTGTTCGCAAATGCTCCAGCAATGGCATAACCACTGCCTGTGGGCGGGCCTTTCCGGTCGCCAATATAATGATAAAGGCCGCCGCGGGAGAGCCCGGCCACGACCGCAACCGTCCTTTACGGGCAATCATATCCTCCAAGACGATGGCATCAAAGCGGTCAAGGGATGGATGCGTTGGCTCGACCAGTACGAGACAAATCTGAGAGCATCCCGCACTAAAGCCAGCCAGTCCTGCGAAATTTATAGTAAAGCAGACTGCACAGGGCGACGATCACGAGAACGATGACCGGATATCCGTACCGCGTCGAAAGTTCGGGCATATATTCAAAGTTCATGCCGTAAATACCGGCAATTGCGGTTGGCACTGCGAGGATTGCCGCCCAAGCCGCCAACTGGCGGGTAATAGTTCCTTGCCGTTGCTGCTCCAGGAGATTGGAGGCTTCGAATACCGAGGTAATGACTTCACGCAGTCCGCCCACCAGGCTTTCAACGCGGTCGACATGGTCATAAACATCACGAAAGTAGGGCCTGGTCCCTTGAGCGATACAAGGCAGGTCCAGATTGACAAGCTTGCCAACAAGCTCCGACATCGGTCCAAGGATGCGCCCGAAGAGGATCAATTGCCGGCGCAACCGAAACAGTCGACGGATCTGCTCGCGCTCCAGGAAGGACGCAAGCATGTGCTTTTCCATTCTTAAAACCTTGTCCTCGACCGACTGGACGACGGGTAAATAGCCGTCAACGATAAAATCAAGGATGGCATGAAGTACAAGATCCGGCCCCTGTTTCAGCAGTTGCGGCGATGCCTCGAGTTTTGAACGGATTTCGGTATGAGCACGCGCTGATCCGTGGCGTACCGTGATAATGTGGTTTGGACCAACAAAGATCGCCGTCTCGCCGTAACGGATCCTGTCGCCCTCGAGGTGGGCCGTCTTGGCAATAACGAAAAGCTGATCATCGTAAGCTTCGACCTTTGGCGACTGATGAGGATTGAGGGCATCTTCCACAGCCAGTTCGTGAAGGCCGTAGGTCCTTGCAAGACCCTCGATCTCTTCTGCCGTCGGATCGACCAGGCCGATCCAGGCGAACTCCCCCGCACCGAGCAAACGCGAGTGCCCTTCGACTGGCACGGACCCGCTCTGCTTGCCATTATGATATACGAACGAAGCGACGACCGTCATAGAAGGCCCTGCAGGTTGAATTGCAACTGGTCGCGAACATAGAGCATGTGTTTTGCGTTGGCACCAGATCGGACACGTCTTAATTGTCTTTTGCGTGACACCGCAGAACCGTAGAAAAGAGCAAAAATGTCGAACATCGTCGATTTCAAGCGACCGCCCAAAAATGAAGAACCGAAAAAACCCGATCCAGGTTCAAGGAAACTCTTGACCATGCTTGCTGTCGTCGCGGCACTTGTTCTTGTCTGGCTCTATTTTCACTATATTGCCGGTCCCGGTTAAAGCCGTCTTTTTCTGTCTGGCACCGCTCAGCTAAGCTGGCATCGTTTCATCGGGATCTTGGCAGTTGGGGATGGATGGCAATTTTGTCCTCATTTCAGGTTCCACCGCCCACCTGGTTGAAGCTGAAGCTCTTCAACGAGCCTCAGCTTTTATAATCGCGCTCATGAAACGGCGTCTTGTCGATTTCCTGCATGATCATCGCAATCAGATACTGCTCGGCCCGGTTAAAGCGGGTACCCGGATTGGTAACCGCGTAGATATCTATGGCTGGCGGCGCATCATAGGGAGGCAGACGCCACAATAGACCCGCCTCGACATCCTTGCTGGCCACATGAACCGGCAATGGTCCTATTCCAAGACCGGCCAGAATCATCCGGCGGACCTCCTCGAGGCTCGAGGAGACGCCCACAACACGATCCTCAAGTTCGGCTTCGGCACGCACCAGAGCGACAGGCCGCAATGCATCGGTCAACCTGTCTGTACGGAACGATACCGATGTCTCTCCGCGCAGATCGGACATCGTCAAGTCCTTATGCCCGAAAAGACGATGCTCCGGCCCACAGAAAAAGCCGAAATATTCGCGAAAAAGACGCGTGTATTCCAGCCTTGGCTGCTTTTCATGGACAAGACATATGCCGATACTTGCCTGGCGCTGCCGGATTGCCTGAATAACGTCCTGGCTTGTCAAGACATCTATGCCGAGTGTGGCACCCGGGTACTTGCGATGAAACGTTGAGAGCACCGTGTCGAGCAATGGCGAGATGACATGGCTCGCCATTGCAAGCGTAACGTGACCGGAAACTTCCTCATCCATATCGCGTATGAGAGTGCTCAATCGCGAAATGCTGCCGAAAATCTCCAGCGCCTCTTCGTAGAGTAACTGGCCCGCGGGCGTAATCTCAAACCGGCCGGGTGCACGCATGATCAGCCGTTTTGAAAGGCGCTGCTCCAGCCGACGCAACGCGTTCGACACCGTGGGTTGCTTCAGCCCAAGGCTGTTCGCTGCCGCCGTTATCCCCTTTTCCTCGACAATCACCAGGAAGGTGCGGATCAGGTTCCAGTCCAGATTCCAGACGATGCGGCCTTCCTTCGTCGGCGCAGAACTCAGGCGATTGATCAAGGTCATTCTCCAAATCTATTTCAATGATTTTGAATATCTATTTTGAGAATGCAATCCTTTGATCCAAACTCCAGTCAAGAAAATAAGGGAACGGCGATCGTGTCGGCACGGTCATACCGAACGGGACGGATCACAGATGAGTAATCAGGCGTACACCTGGCGCCCATGGGTGTTGTTGTCTCCAGCATTGGCCGCAGTGACATTTCTCCTGGCCGTGCCGGTGATCTTCATTGTCGTCTATTCATTCTGGCTGCGGTCGGCAGCAGGCGCGGAAATTCCGGGCTTTTATCTCGACAACTGGCAGGAAGTCTTCAGCGATGCCTTCTATCGCGACATCCTGTTTGCCACGCTTCGTATAGCGGCAATCACCACGATCTTTTGTGCCCTGCTCGGTTATGTGCCTGCATATTTCATCGCAGTGTCCCAGACCAGATTCAAAGCATTTCTGTTACTGCTTTTGATCCTGCCATTCTGGATCAGCTACATTATCCGGACCATGTCCTGGATCAATATTCTCGGGGCAAGTGGCGCGCTGAACAGCATCTTGATCTCTGTCGGCTTGACCACCGAACCGGTGCAATTTCTCTACAATGAATGGGCCGTCATTCTGGGCCTCGTGCATTTCCTGCTCCCGTTCATGGTCCTCAATGTCTTTGTCAGCATCGATGCCATCGATCGAAACCTGATCGATGCATCACGCTCCCTGGGAGCATCGGGCTTCCAGTCCTTCCGTGAGGTCACCCTCCCCCTGTCTCTTCCGGGGCTTGCTGCAGGCGGGCTCCTCTGCTTCGTGCTTTCGGCAGGCACCTATATTACGCCACTCATTCTGGGTGGCCCACGTGACGCCATGTTTGCCAACCTGGTGTTCGAGGCCATCATCACCCAACTCAACTGGCCCCTCGGCTCGGCGCTCTCGATTGTCCTTCTGGTCGTTCTGGGCGCACTCGTCGTGATCTACAACCGCCTGGTCGGGTTCGGTCAAATCGCAAAATCGTTTGGATGAGAGGTATCATGTCAGGCTGGACCTTCATCAGGCTCTATACCGTCGCCGTCTATCTCTTCATGTTCCTGCCGATTGTCGTGGTGGTTGTCCTGTCATTCAACTCCAGCCAGTTCGGTTCCTTTCCCATGGAAGGGATCAGCTTTCGCTGGTTCGTGCGTTTGTGGGAAAACGATGCCATAGTCCGCGCCTTCCGGATCTCCCTCATTCTCGGATTGCTGACCGCGATCACCTCAACGGTCATCGGCATCCTGGCGGCGATGGCATTGGTCCGTTATCGCTTTCCAGGCAAGCAGGCAGTCACCACGTTCCTGATTGCACCGCTTCTTATCCCCGAAGTGGTGCTTGCTGTGGCGCTCCTCCTGTTTTTGCGCTGGCTGCAACTGCCGAAGAGCTTCGTACTCTTGATGCTCGGCCACGTCATCTTCACCTTGCCCTTCGTCATCCTCGTGGTGCAGGCAAGACTGGTCACAATCAAGCCCGAATATGAAGAGGCCGCTCTCAGCCTCGGCGCCAATCCCGTGCAGACGTTCTTCTCGGTGACATTGCCCCTCCTGATGCCTGCCGTGCTTGCCGGCATGTTGTTCGCCTTCACCATGTCCTTTGACGACATCACCGGGACGATGTTCTGGAAGCCCGGCGGCGTGGAAACCGTCCCGACCCAGATCTTCGCCATGCTGCGGCATTCCATATCACCAGAAATCAATGCCCTGGGGACTGTGATGATTGCCATCACGGTTTTCCTGCCAGTCCTTGGAATGGCCATTGCACGAAAACTTGCAACCAACCGGAGATGACGATCGCGTGGAGCCACGGTCCGCAGCTCACCAATCCAAAAGCGGATACCTCTTGCAAAAACTGGAGCAACGAACATGGATGATACAAAGCGTTACGAACGATTACTTGACCGCTACCGGCATGGTGACATCAACCGCCGCAGCTTCCTTGGCCTTATTGGTGCTTCCGCTGCAGCCTACGGGGTGATGGGTAGCCCGTTCAGCAAGTTCGCAAAGGCTGCGACACAAGACCAGATCCGTTTCGACGGATGGGGTGGTGTCGTGTCAGAAGCATTTCGCAAGCATGCCTTTGATCCCTATACCGCCAAGACCGGCATTACGGTGGTTGATGGCACATTCGGTGGAGCAGACGAGTACATTGCCCGTATCCGTTCCGGTCAGCCCGGCGAATTCAACCTGGCACACCTGTCTGGCGTGTTCGATTATTCCCGCTATCACGAACTTGGCCTGACATCTCAGCTGAACGAGGCGAATATCCCCAATCTTGCAAACGTCATCCCGGCGCTGCAGGACGTGTTCCGCGACATCACCGACGGCAAGCTTTCTGCGGTTCCCTACGATTATGGTACCACCAGCATTGCCTATAACCGCAAGTTCATCTCCGATGACGAGGTCAAGGAGAAGGGCGCCAAGATCCTCATTGACGAAAAGTACAAGGGCAAGATCGGCGGCTGGAGCGACTGGAAGACCCGCATCTGGTACGGCGCACTGCAGACCGGTCAAAACCCGAATGACATCAAGGATATCGAGGCCGTTTGGGACGCCATCCGCAGCAACCGCGACCTCGTGTTGAAGTACTGGACGTCCGGTGCGGAACTGATGAGCCTCCTGACCGGCGAAGAGATCTACGTTACCGAGGGATGGTCCGGCCGCGTAAGAGCGCTGCAGGATGACGGGCACGACCTCGGCTACTTTGACCCTGAAGGCGGTCTCGGATGGCAAGAATGCATCTTCGTCATCAAGGACAGCCCGATGGAAGCATGCGAGGAACTCGTCAATTTCATGCTTGAACCTGAAGTGGCGATCGCGGTCGCCGAGGGCCAGCTATATCCTCCATCCCTTGATCCGCAGAAGGTCGAACTGACCGACAAGATCAAGTCACTGCCAGCCTTTGACCCTACCGGCACACTGGCCGGCCTGAACTTCTTCAACGCCGATTACTGGAACGGACATGAAGCCGAATGGGCAAAAACCTATTCGCGCGTCGAACGCGGTTATTGACGAAAGCAACAGGACGCCCTCCACGGGGGCGTCCTGCCCACAAGAAACATTCGACAAGGTGGTGAAATGACGCAAATCGCAGGCAGGGCTGTTCAACTTGACGGGATCGTCAAGCACTTTGGCGCAGTAACCGCCGTGCACAAGATGGACCTGTCAATCGATGAGGGCAGCTTCGTCACCCTGCTCGGCCCCTCCGGCTGCGGCAAGACAACAACCCTGCGCATGATCGCCGGACTGCTCGGGCCAAGCGAGGGCGAAATCACCATCAAGGGCAAACGTGTCACACAGACCCCAATCCACAAGCGCAATCTCGGAATTGTCTTCCAGAACTATGCGCTTTTTCCTCACAAGACCATCTACGACAATGTCGCCTTCGGGCTGAAATATCGCAACCAGAGCCGAAACGAGATCGATTCCAAGGTTCGGCAGGCACTGGACCTGGTACAATTACCCGACCTGTCGCGCCGTTTCCCGAGAGAACTGTCGGGCGGCCAGCAACAACGCATTGCGCTTGCCCGTGCAATTGTCATCGAGCCGGATGTCCTTTTGCTCGACGAACCTTTGTCCGCCCTTGACGCAAACCTGCGCGAAGACATGCGCGTGGAGCTGAAGCGAATTCAAGCGCAGGTCGGCATCACCACCATCTTCGTCACCCATGACCAGTCCGAAGCGCTCGCGATGTCCGACAAGATCGTTGTCATGCGCAAAGGCCACGTCGAGCAGGTCGGCGATCCCGAGCAGGTTTACGTCAAACCTGCCTCGGCTTTCGTCGCCCGTTTCCTCGGCAATTCCAATCTCCTTCCAGGGAAGATCGTGGCACAAACAGACAGCGGCACCGATGTCGCGTTGGACAATTTTGGCGTCATCAGGATACCGCACGACCGTTCACTCGGTCTTGCAGCAGGCGAGCGCGCAATGGTGGTCGTGCGCTCCGAACGGCTCTATCTCGATCAATCCGACGCCGCCGTACCGGCAGATTCGATTTCGCTTCCCGCCGAAATTACCGCAGTGGACTACCAGGGACAGGCCGCCCGGTATTTTGTTTCTGCCACAGGCGTGGACCTGCAGGCCATCAATCCGATCGAAAGCCGTCCTTATCGGCTGGCAGACAAGGTTCGTGCCGTCATTCGCGGCCGCGACTGCGCGCTTGTTCCCTTTGAGGCAAACCCATGACTGGCCATCAAGACACACCATCCAGCCTCTTCTATCAAACGCGCCAGCGACGACCGCTGGTCGACGAGGCACGCGGCATCTATATCTGGGCAGCGGACGGGAAGCGCTACATCGATGGCTCGAGCGGCGCAATGGTATCCAATATCGGCCATGGCAACGAGCACGTCCTGGCCGCCATGCGTGCGCAAATGGACAAGGCAACCTTTGCCTATCGTCTGCATTTCGAAAACGAACCCGCAGAGAAGCTGGCGCGGATGACCGCTGCCCGGATGCCCCCTCACCTGAACAAGGTCTTCTTCGTCTCGGGAGGATCCGAGGCCGTCGAAAGCGCGATCAAGCTCGCCCGCCAATATGCTGTTGCCATCGGTGCCAGCAGTCGCTGGAAGGTCATATCACGCTATCCGTCCTATCACGGTTCCACGCTTGGAGCATTGTCGTTGACCGGGATGGACAACATGTGTGCGCCTTTTGCGCCAATGCTGCGCGAAATGCCCAAGATCCCGGCGCCAACCTGCTACCTGGACAGGGACGAACTGTCGATGGATGAACGCGGCCTGCGTTACGCCGAAATGTTGCGTGCAGAGATCTTAAAGCAAGGCCCGGAGACAGTGCTTGCCTTCATCATGGAGCCGATTGGCGGAGCATCGACCGGAGCTCTGGTTGCTCCCGACAGCTATTATCGACGCGTGGAGGAAATCTGCCGCGAGTTCGACATCTTGCTGATCCTCGATGAAGTCATGACCGGCGCCGGGCGCACAGGTAGCTTTCTGGCTGCCGAACACTTTAACCTCAATCCCGATATCATCACCCTGTCCAAAGGCTTTGCCGCCGGCTATGCCCCGCTGGGAGCAATGGTCGCTCATCAACGGCTCGTAGAACCCGTTTTGGAAAATGGCGGCTTCGTCCATGGCTATACATATGCCGGCAACCCGTTGGCTTGTGCAGCCGGTGTCGCCGTACTCGAGGAAATCGACCGGCAATCTCTGACCAGGAATGCCGAGAGCGTCGGAGCACGCCTCAAGTCCGAGCTGACCGGCCTCATGGCACGTTACCCGTTCATCGGCGATGTTCGGGGAAAAGGCCTGCTTTTGGCCTTCGAACTGGTATCCGACATCGAGACAATGGCGCCCCTGCCAAAGGAAATGGATGCCCACATCCATCTCGTCGAGGAGGCCTATTCACGCGGGCTGATACTTTACTCGCGGCGCACACGCGGTGGTGTCGAGGGAGACCACTTTCTCGTTTGCCCACCCCTGATCCTGACCGAACCACAGATCGGTGAAATCATGGAAATCCTCACGGACAGTCTCGATGCCTTTGCTGACAAGCATGGATTACCGCACGGGAACCTCTCGTCATGAAGGACAAGGTCATTCTCTCCTGCGCAGTGACAGGCTCGATCCACACCCCGACCATGAGCCCGTACCTGCCGGTCACAGCAGACGAGATCACGGTACAGGCATTGGCTGCCGCAAACGCGGGTGCCGCCATTCTACATCTTCATGCTCGCGATCCCGCAACCGGATTGCCCAGTGCACGCCCCGAGGATTTCATGGCCTTTCTGCCGCGTATCAGGCAGGCGAGCGATGCTGTCCTCAACATCTCGACCGGCGGCTCGTCGCAGATGCGCCTTGAGGAGCGCCTCGCACCGGCATTGGCCACCAGGCCCGAGATGTGCTCGCTCAACATGGGCTCGATGAACTTCGGCATCTTTCCGCTGGCGGATCGCCATCGTGATTGGAAGCATGCATGGGAGGAACCGTTCCTGCGCGCCACCAAGGACGTGGTGTTCAAGAACACCTTTACCGATATTGAGCACATCCTGACCGGCCTTGGCGAAGAATGCGGCACCCGCTTCGAATTCGAGTGCTACGACGCCGGTCACATCCAGACCGTTGCCTACTATCTGAAGCAGGGTCGTATAAAACCGCCCATCTTCATCCAGTTCGTACTGGGCATTCTGGGTGGTATCGACGCGAGCCCCGAGAGCTTGATCTTCCTGAAATCGACTGCCGACAGACTGTTGGGCAACGATTATCTGTTTTCAATCGTCGCTGCGGGTCGCCACCAGATGCGGCTCGGCACCATGGGCGCCGTCATGGGCGGCAATGTACGCGTTGGACTGGAGGACAGTCTGAGCAATGGAGCCGGCCGGGATCTTGCCCCCGACAATGCGCATCAGGTCTCCCGTATCCGCCATATCCTTGAGGGTATGGGGCTTGAAATTGCCACACCGCAAGAAGCGCGAGAGGCGCTTGGTCTGAAAGGGGGCGAACACGTCGCGTTCTAAGCTATCAACGGTATCCCCCACGGCAAAAAACACCTACAGACAGGCACAGCCATGAAATTCGTCTTCAAGGAAGAAGAACAACGTCGTCACGATCCGAAACATTTCCTTTCATCGGGAGCCCCGATGCCCAATCCGGAGGTTCCCGAGCGCGTAGACCATCTTCTTGCAGGTGCTAAGGCGGCGGGGCTTAGCGCCGTCACGCCAGTTGATCGTGGCCTGTCGCCGATTGCAGCTATCCATTCGCCGGAATATGTCCAGTTTCTGCAAAACATCCACCGGCGCTGGATGCGCATTGAAAATGCATCGGCAGAAGTCATTCCGAATATTCATCCAGACCGTCGAGACCTCAGCTATCCCGCATCCGCCGCCGGTCAGGCGGGATACCACATGACCGATACGTCGTGCCCAATCTCCGCAGACACCTGGTGCTCGACCTATTGGAGTGCCCAGACCGCCGTTCATGCAGCGGAAATGCTCCTGTCAGGAGACGAAAGTGCGATCTACGCGCTTTCACGCCCACCCGGTCATCATGCATTTTCTGATCTTGCTGGCGGGTTCTGCTTCTTCAACAATTCAGCCATTGCCGCCCAGGTCCTCAGAAGCAGGCACGATCGTGTTGCCATTCTCGATGTCGACCTTCATCACGGCAACGGAACACAAGGGATATTCTATCGCCGCGCCGATGTGCTCACAGTGTCTCTTCACGTCGATCCCGTTCGATTCTATCCATTTTTCTGGGGCCATTCAGCAGAGCGCGGCGAAGCCGGCGGTCTAGGATACAACCTCAATCTTCCTTTGCCCCGCCATGCTGGAGATGATGAATTTCTCGCAGCTCTCGACACCGCATTGACCCGCGTTCGCGCGTTTTCCCCCGGTGCAATCGTCGTCGCTCTGGGGCTTGATGCGTTTGAAGGCGATCCGTTTGGCGGACTGTCGGTATCAACAGCCGGATTTTCAAAGATCGGTATGCGCTGCGCATCGCTTGGCCTGCCAACCGCGATCGTGCAGGAGGGCGGCTATCTCTGCGACGCATTGCGACACAATCTTTCGGCCTTTCTGGAAGGTTTTCAATCCAAGAATGCATAGCGGGACGCAAGGATCCGAGAGCGAAAATGAAGATCCGCAACAATCCGGAGATGTAAACAGGCAAAGCCCGGACCGATCAGGTCGGCGCTCGATCAGCCAGGCGGTTGCCCGATATCTGCAATTCCAGGCAGGTCAGGTCAAGCCACCGGCCAAACTTCACCCCGGCCTGAAAAAACGTTCCGACATTGCGAAAGCCAAGTTTCTCATGCAGGTGGATCGAGGCGGCATTGCCCGCCTCGATGCAGGCAATCATGACGTGGACATCTCCCATTCCAGCGCGTTCGATCAATGCCCGCATCAGCTCGCGACCGACCCCTGACCCGCGGCAGTCCTTTTGAACATAAACCGAATGTTCCACGGTGTGGCGGAAGCCATCGAACGCGCGGAAATTGCCATAGGACGCATAACCGGCGATTTTTCCGTCAATCTGTGCAATCAAGACAGGAAATCCTCGTGCGATCCGATCGTTGAACCAGGTCCTGCGGTTTTCAAGATCGACCTCAACATCGTTCCAGATTGCAGTCGTGTTCGCCACGGCATCATTGTAGATGTCCATGATTGAAACGAGATCTGCGTCGGTGGCGTCTCGAATATTGCTGGCAGCCATACATTTTCCATTGCCGGATCGTACCTTGCAGTCGTCTTAACAGAGTGCTCACGGCAATGTCACGTAGAAGCGGCCGTTCTAGAAACCTGGAGGAGACAGGCTGAAACAGGACAGGACCGCGCCATAAAGAACGGCCGAAGCAGCAACAACAAATGCATGCCAGATGGCGTTTTGAAAACGCAGTCGCTCCCAGACATGGAAGATTACGCCCAGTGAATAGAGGGTACCGCCGCCAACGATCAGCCAAAGCGTGATCGACGGAAGGTAACGGGAAAGCGGGATTGCAACAAAAACACCACTCCAGCCCATCGCGAGATAGAGCAGGATTGCCAATCGATCGTAGCGGCCCGGAAACAGGCATTTCAGCAAAATCCCGCCGATGGCAGCCAACCAGATCATCGCAAGCATGACGATGATTACGGGCTCATCGAGCCCACGCTGAAGAAATGGCGTATAGGTTGCGGCAATCAGAACGAAAATTGCAGAATGATCGAAACGCCGCAGCATCCACTTCGTGGGCGTGTCCGGCCAGATGTTGTAAACAAACGAGATAGACAGGCAGACAAGCAGGCCGAGGCCATAGATCCAGGCAGCCGTGATTTCGCCGGGGCTGGCCCATCCGCTGGCGGACAGGATCAGGACTGCCACGCCGACAAATGCCAGTATGATGCCGACACCGTGAACGACACTGTCGGCCACGATCTCGTAAGGTTCGTATGTTCTCCCAAATCGGGGCAACTCTTTCATTGCGATCCTCGTGACAAGATCCCAAACAGAATGATTGGCCAATTGTCACGAGGCAAGGGCTACGCTGTTCAAAAAGAATTTCGAACTGTCAGATTCCAGCGGCACAGGTCTGGCAAAACGGCGTATGCGGCACGACATCGAGGCGTTCACTTGCAATAGGCTGGCCACAGCGGACGCAGACCCCGAATGTCCCTTCATCAATACGATCAAGGGCCGCATCAATTGCAGCAAGCTCTCTCTGGCCGGCCTCTCCAAGTTCCTCCAGGACCTCGTCATTGTTGCGTTCAATGGCGCGATCATCGTCATCTGGATTGCGCGGCTGTTCAAAATCCTCTTCGATCCTGTGCAAACGCCTGTCCAGTTCACCGTGGCGTTCCGTCAGGATGGCTTTGTACTTCGCAAGATCCATTGTCCTGCCCCTTTGCATTGCCGGTCACCGGTCGACGAGGACCGAGCACGCGGCATGACGAACCACACGATCAGCGGTGGCACCAAGAAAATAATTGGACAGATCCGGCTTGTGGGATGCCACGATAATCAGATCCGCATTGTGTTCTTCGATTGCCGAAAGCAGTTCATGGGCCGGCTTGCCGCGGCGAATCTCGAGATCGGCATCCAGTTTGAACCTGTCGCGAAGTTCCTTGACACGGTTTTCGGCTTCGCGGCGGGCATCTACAGCGATACTCGAAGGTACTTCTGCCAGTATATATCCTGGAAGTTCCTCCACGACTGTAACGAGCACGATCCGGCCGCTATTCTTCAAAAGCTTGACAGCACGTGGAATGATGCGCTCGGCCTTGTCGATGGCGCCTGCGTCCACGGCAACGATAATCTTTTCAAACATGCTGTTCTCCCTGGCTGAAATTCCAAACTCAATATCTGCAGCAAACGGCCTTCCCGCATTGACGCGGATCAAGTTTCACCTACCGCTCGTCAACATTTATCGAACAATACATCGTCAAATACCAGTCTTTATCGAACAACCATGAGGCGCCATATTCAAATGCAACACCGCCACTTCGAAACCAGGAGAGCGCCATGAACAATCCGGCATCGTTATTCGCCCTGACCCGTCCCGCATATGTCGACCATGTACACCTGGTCGTCAGTGACCTGGCTCAGGTATCGTCATTTTATCAGCGTGTTATCGGTCTTTCCGTCATCGAAAAGAGCAAAAGCGGAGAGACGCTGGGTGTTGGTACCCATCCGCTCCTCACGCTCACGACTGCAAACAACGTGTCGCGTGCGCCACGTCAGGCGGCCGGCCTTTTCCACACTGCATTTCTCGTGCCGGGCCGCAGCGACCTCGCCCACTGGCTGGCCCATGCGGCAAACAACAATATAGGGCTCGATGGTGCATCCGACCACCTGGTCAGCGAGGCACTCTATCTCAGTGACCCGGAAGCAAACGGCATCGAGATTTACTGGGACCGCAGCCAGGACAAATGGACCTACGAGGAAGACGGTAGCGTCGAGATGGCCACACTGCGGCTGGATCTCCAGGAGCTTTACGCAAGTGCGCCGAAGACACCCTTTGTGGGCATGGCAAACGGAACTGCGGTCGGACATATCCATCTGCAGGTCGGCAATGTGCCCGAGGCCGAAGCCTTCTATCGGGATGTTATTGGCCTGAACGTCATGGCGCATTATCCCGGTGCCAGCTTCTTTGGCTTCGGTGACTACCATCATCACGTCGCTGCCAATGTCTGGAACAGTCGTGGCGCATCGGCGCGCGCTGACAACATGACAGGCCTGTCAGGCTATGCACTGCGTTTCAATGACCGGCATGCCCTCGACAAAGCCGTTGCAAGCCTCTCGGCTCAAGGCATTTCAAACCAAAAGACAGCCGATGGCTGGTCGCTTACGGATCCCTGGGGCATCGGCATCACACTTTCGGCATAGTTGTGGAACCTGCCCTCCAGCCTGCGCGTTTATAGCCCGCAAGTGGGGGGCTGATACATGTCGACACCTGACAATCACGACCGGAAGCTCAAAAATGAGGCCAGAGAGATTGCCCGTTACGGACAGGCCATCTCTCAAAACGGTGAAAACCCTGAAACAGACGAGTTTCTCCCGCTGGGTCGTGCCGCACTTGAAGTCGCCGCAAGCTGGGCCACCATCGGGATCTTCTGCCTGCTCGGTCTGGCTGTCATATCCTACATGAAACTCATCTTGATCCCTGTCACGCTCGCTCTGGTGGTGGGTATCATCCTCGGCATGGCGGCGGAACGCCTTGGCGAATTCGGCGTTCCGCGGTTCGGAATTGCCCTGACGCTGTCATCGGCTGTCGCGATCGTCATCTTTCTCATCTTGAACGCGCTCGCAGGACCGGTGACGTTCTTCGTCACCAACGGTCCGGATCTCGTCGAACAGATGGTCGACCGGCTCCTGCCCTATCTGGAACGAATGAAGTGGCTGAACATCAGCGCATCCACTTTTCAGACCGGCCCAGTATCCATGGAAAAGCTTATCGAAAACAGTGGCAGCGTGCTGGCCATCATCAGCGCCAGCCTGGCACCCGCCATCATCCAGGCCCTGATCTTCTTTGCCGCCCTGCTTCTGTTTCTTTACGGTCGCGTCCGGTTGCGTCGCGCGATCATCATGGCGTTTCCTCAACGTCGACAAAGGCTCGTTGCAATCAAGGTCCTGAACTCAATGGAGGAAGTGCTCGGCTATTATTTTGCAACGGCAAGCCTGCTCTATCTTGGCCTCGGCGTCTCGATGACACTGATCGCCTATCTCGGCGGGCTGGCGGCACCGGCAATGTGGGGAATATTCGCCTTCATATCGAGTTTCATTCCCTATCTCGGTATAACCATGATGACAATTGCGGTGGCACTTGGCGGCGTGCTCGTCCATGATTCACTCATCTTCGGACTGATACCTGCGCTTGTCTTCTTTCTCGTTCACCTCATCATGGAAAATCTGATCTTTCCCGCCATCATGGGACGTCAGTGGGAAGTCAATCCATTCCTTGTGTTCATCGCAATCGTCTTCTGGACATGGATGTGGGGGGCCGTCGGCGCGATGCTTGCCTTGCCACTGTCACTCATCGTGATGACGATCGTGAACGAGCTTTTTCCCGAGCGACGAACCGTCCCGCACCTGCCGGATTGAACTCAATCGTACAGATAGTAGTGTTCCCACTGCGAGCGCGGGATCTTGGCGCCAATCTTGTAGCGGAATGAGCGGACGCTGAGACCCCGTTCTCCTGTTTCGCATTTGTATGTCAGCCGATACCAGTTTCCACCACTACGAAAGGCAGCACCGGGCGCCTTGACGAGATCGTCCTTCTCGATGGGATCGGAGAAGGTGTAAGCGATAACCTTGTCCGGTCGAAACCCCGCCTGCTCCTTGGCGATACGCGCCATCGCCTCGATATCACACCGCTGTTCACGACGTTCGTCCGGTGCCAGCTTCTCCAGTTGCCTGGCAATGCTGCTATCGATTGAATATGCTGGTCCTGCCATCATAAGCGCAATGACAGCCAGCACAATTTTCTTCGTCATCGAATATTCGGCACAAAGACCCCGTCCATTGCGGTCGGGTTGGAAATGCCGATCCCTTTCGGTTGCTGTAGCAGTCATTTGCGTCGGCACGACCGGGCAGACGCAAATGCTTATGGGTGACACCATGGATCAAGATCCTGGGTGCCTGGAGTTCGAACGAACCGGTAGCCTTTCAGTGAAGCAGCCTGAAACTGGGCCCTTCGCACAGAGAGGAGTGACGGTACCACCAATCCAACTGACTCGTTCGGCCGAAAACTAGAAGATGGAGAAACCGTTGACCAGTCACCTTCGCGGGAAAAAGCCGGCTCCGTCTCCAACGGGGGAGATCCAGGCGACACCCCAAGGGGGATCATAGACTGCATCTTGCCTGCGGGTTGCCGGCAGCCTATCTCTGGCACTCCATAAAACAATTCCGGAGCCTTTCCTTGGCCTTCTCCCGCAAACCCGTATTCAAGAACCTTCCCACCCCACCTGAAGCCGCCACGAAACCGGTAAGCGATACCAGACATGGCATTTCCCGCACGGACGACTATGCCTGGATGCGAGCGCAGAACTGGCAGGCCATGTTCAAGGATCCGACCCTGCTTGATGCACAGCTTCGTCAACATCTCGATGCAGAAAATGCCTACATGGACGCTGCCATGGCTGACACGAAGGAGCTCCAGAAGGAACTCTTTGCAGAGATGAAGGGTCGCATCAAGGAAGACGATTCCTCGGTGCCGATGAAAGACGGGCAATTTGCGTATGGCACGGCCTACGTCACAGGCGGAGAACAACCCCGCTATTTTCGTATTCCTCGAGACGGCGATCATCATGACGAAAGCATTCGCCAGCTTCTCCTGGACGGCGACAAGGAAGCCAAGGGAAAGGACTATTTTCGTCTCGCCGGCCTTGATCATACGAACGACCACACTCTCGGAATCTGGGGGTATGACGACAAGGGCTCGGAATTCTATACGTTACGCGTGCGCGATCTTGAAGCGGGCGAAGACCTTGCCGATATCGTGGAAAACACCGCTGGCGGAGCCGTCTGGGCACCAGACGGCAAGAGCTTCTTTTATACCCTTCAAGACGAAAACCACCGCCCTTCCAAGGTTTTTCATCACGTTCTAGGCGACCCCCAGACCAAGGACCGCCTCGTTTACGAGGAAAAGGATTCAGGCTTCTTCATGGGCGTCGGCGGGTCACTGCTCGATGACTTCATCTATATCGACATCCATGACCATGAAACATCGGAATACAGGTTGCTGTCGACCCGTGACATCACGGCAGATCCGGTGCTAGTGGCCGAACGGGTCGAGGGTGTCGAATATTCGATGACCGAAGGCGGCGATGTCTTCTACATCCTCACCAATGACGGCGGCGCCAAGGATTTCAAGATCATGGAGGCCCCGGTTGAGGCCCCCGGTAAGGAAAACTGGAAAGAGATCGTACCACACGAGCCGGGCCGACTTATTCTCTCGCACATGGCATTTGCAGGCCACCTCATCTGGTTGCAACGCAAGGATGGACTGCCGCAGATCATCGTGCACGACCGCAAAAGCGATGAACAACATGCAATTGCCTTTGAGGAAGAAGCCTATTCACTGGGCCTCCAGGGGGCGGCGGAATACGACACGAACGTCATTCGCTTCTCCTATTCTTCGATGACAACACCGTCGCAATTGTTCGACTACAATCTCGCCACGCGTGAACGCGTTCTCCTGAAAACGCAGGAAGTTCCCTCCGGCCACAATCCGGATGACTACGTCACACGTCGCGTCTTTGCACCAGCCCATGATTGCGAAACTGTCCCGGTGACACTTCTCTATCGCAAGGATACGCCGCTCGATGGCTCTGCACCGTGCCTGCTTTACGGTTATGGCGCCTATGGCATCACCATTCCGGCCGGTTTCAACACCAACTGCCTGTCGCTTGCCAATCGTGGCTTCGTCTATGCGATCGCACATGTTCGTGGTGGCAAGGATAAGGGCTTTGCCTGGTATGAAGATGGCAAGATGGAGAAGAAGGAAAATACTTTCAGGGATTTCATTGCTGCAGCAGATTACCTGGTGAATGAAAAATTCACCTCTTACGAGAACATCATCGCTGAAGGTGGCTCGGCTGGCGGCATGCTGATGGGCGCGATCGCCAATATGGCACCGCAAAAATTCGCGGGCATCATTGCGGCTGTCCCCTTCGTCGACGTCTTGAATACCATGCTGGACGACACATTGCCGTTGACCCCACCGGAATGGCCCGAGTGGGGCAATCCCATCGCCTCGGAAGAGGAGTATCGCTGGATTGCGGCATATTCCCCATACGACAATGTCGCAGCCAAACCGTATCCGCCAATCCTGGCTCTTTCCGGACTGACGGACCCGCGCGTTACGTATTGGGAGCCAACCAAATGGGTTGCCAGGTTGCGCGAAAGAGCACCCGATGCGGGCCCTTACCTCCTGAAGACCAACATGGCAGCCGGGCATGGCGGAAAGTCGGGACGCTTCCAGCGCCTTGAAGAGATCGCCTTCGAATATGCCTTCGCCATTAAAGTCGCGGACAAGATGTAACGGATGCGCCAAAGCCCTGATACCAGATCTGGTGTCAGGGTCCCATCCGATGCGATCAAGGTCGCACCAACTCGATTGTTTCACGGCCGTTGGCAAATCACCTGCGGACATTCCTTTCACGATCTGTCAAGCAGGTGATTCGCCGATACGACAGCCCGGCAAGCTTCACGCAAGGTTCGCTCGTTAACCAATTGTTAACGATTTAATCAGGTGTGTGCCATGCAGATCGACAGCAACCTCAGCGGCTACCAGTATCCGACCCGTTCTTATGTAGCCGACCGCGTTTCGGAAGAACCAGGCGCGCGCGAAGTCGAACAGGCGCGCGCTTCCGGCTCTGGCCTTACAGGCAGCAGCACATTCCTTTCCAGTTCACTCGCCGAGGCCCTTCTGGATATCGGTGATGGCTTCGAACAGTCATCATCACCTGCCATCACGACAGAAACGGGAATGGGCGGGGTAAGTGCTGACTGGGTCGAAGGCCTTTACCGCGAATTTGCCGACAACTAGGCCCCATTGACGCGCGGTTCTGACAAGAGATCGCAACAGCAGTCCCAAGATACAACATCTGGATCCTTGCAGCCTTGCGACAGTTTCCTATCTTGATCCTCTAGAAACTAGAGCTTTAAGGGGAGATTGCCTGACATGTACTCGATTGGTGAACTTTCCAGAAACACCGGCGTCAAGGTGCCGACGATCCGCTATTATGAGCAGATGGGACTGATCAGTCCGGCGTATCGCTCACAAGGCAACCAGCGGCGCTACGAGAGAAGCGACCTCGACCGCCTGGCCTTTATTCGACATGCGCGCGACCTCGGCTTCGATATCTCCGACATAAAGGAACTGATCGCGCTCAGTCACCACCCTCAGATGCCCTGCGCCGGTGCCGATCGGATTGCAGAAGACCATCTGGCGGGCGTGCGCGAAAAGATCTTCAGATTAAGGAAACTCGAACACGAGTTGGAAAGGATCGTCTCGCACTGCGGCGGCCACTCTGTCGAAGACTGTTATGTCATTCGGGCACTCTGCGACCATCGGCTGTGCGAGGCTGAGCATTAGCCGATTGACAAGGCGGGCAATTGAGAGCATCTAGGCGACATGATCAACAAACGCGCTCACATCACCTGCACGTATTTTTGGGCCTACCGGTAACGGGCGGCTCGACAGATCACAATGTCAACAAGCCGCCGTCAGGCGGCTTTGTTGTTTCAAGACGGCTCCTCCTGACGGCAACAAAACCAGAGGAAGCCAGAAATGACCGAAGATACAGAAGCCACTCTTCCCAGACCGGCAGTTGTGACTATTCGCGCTGCCAAGTCTCACGACCTGCCTGAACTGAATGAAATGATCGTCGCGCTCGCCGTCCATCATGGCGATGCCGCGGCAATGACCCCTGAAAAGCTAGAGCGGGATTTGTTCGGGCCTACCCCATGGATCCAGGCGCTTGTTGCCGACAGTAGCGAAGGCCTGCTCGGATACGCGATACTCGTGCCTCTCTACAGGGCGCAAACCGGCATGCGCGGCATGGATCTGCACCATCTTTTTGTGCGTGACGGACACCGCGGCAACGGAATCGGCCATCATCTTGTCTCCCGTGCTCGAGAGATTGCCCGCACAGCCGACTGCGATTATCTTTCCGTCAGCGCAGCCACCGGCAATTTTGCAGCCCATCGTTTCTACGAACAGATGGATTTCCAGTCTCGGCCGGTGACTGGCATGCGCTATATGCAGGCTATAGCCTGATTCACCAAGGAGACCGTAATGACCCGGATTGCCATTGCCCTGACGCCGCATTTTGCAGATTGGGAATGTGCCGTGCTGATGGCAGTGGCCCGAAGCTACCTTGAATGTGACGTGGTAACTGCCTCACCAGATGGTGACGCAGTTGTCTCGATGGGTGGTCTGAAGGTAATGCCGGACGTTGCCTATGACGTGCTAGATCCGACCGTGTTCGATGCACTTGTCATTCCAGGCGGGCTCGCCTTTGGGACGGACGAAGCGCCCGATTTCACACCCTATGCACGGGCTTTCCACGACAAGGGAAAGATCGTGGCCGGCATCTGCGCTGCTGCGAGCGCGCTTGCCGCAACAGGTCTGTTGAACGGTGTCGCTCATACCGGCAACCGGCTTGCGTCCCACAAGGCGCACGCGGCATATAAAGGAGAGGCATTCTACCGGGATCAGCCGCGTGCGGTGTGTGATGGCGGAGTAATCACCGCGCCAGGCACCGCTCCCATCACCTTTACCAAGGAGATCCTCAAGGCGCTCGATCTGTGGAGCCCGAAAGCGGAAGCGGAAATTGCCGCTTTCACCCGCGAGCATCTGTAGCCGGTTTTCAGCCTGCCGATCACGGCATTTCCGGAACGGCTTTAAGATAGGCTGCGATCGCTTGAAGATCCTCATCCGACAAATGCGAGAGGTTCTTTTGCACGTCAACCATTGAGCCGCCGACAGAATCATAGTCAGGCGTGAAACCGGTCTGGAAGTAGCTGACGAGATCGGCCTCGCTCCATGAACCGACCGATCGGGATCCAGGTGTGATATTGGGGATCCTGCCCTCACCTTCCGGATTTGGCCCGCCTGCGAGCCATTGGTCGACTTCAAGCCCGCCGAGAGCATTGCGCGGCGTATGACATTCCCCACAATGGCCGGGTCCCTCGACGAGGAACTGGCCGCGCAACAGCCTTTCATCTTCAGATTGGAGGTCGACCCGCCGCCCTTCATCGAAGAACAGGAACTTCCAGCCACCAAGCGCCACTCGCATATTGTAGGGAAAGCTGAGTTCATGTGCCGGAGCGACGTTTGAACTCGAAGGCAAAGTCTGCAGATAGCCGAAAAGATCATTGATGTCTGTCGGGCTCATGCGGGCATAAGAGGTATAGGGAAACGATGGATAGAGGTGTTCGCCATCGCGTCCCACACCGCGAAGCATCGCATTTCCAAACTCGGCCAACGTCCAGTTGCCAATGCCTGCTTGTGGGTCAGGTGAGATATTTGGAACATGAAATGTCCCAAACGCGCTGGTGAGAGCCAGTCCACCGGACATCACCTTGACGTCGTCGCCACTCGCTTCGGTCGCTGCATGACAGCCAGCACAGCCACCCGCCCAAAAAAGCAACTCGCCATTGGCAAGATCCGGTTCGCCGAGGTCGACCCAACTTTCCGGCGGTAACGGCTTCGGCTTCGTCACGAACCATGCCGCAGCCGCACCGACTACAATGATTGCCACCCCTGTCCCCAGGACCTTCGCCCAACGCAAAGCCATTCAACTCTCCAGGCCATAATCAAAGGAAGGGCCCGGTCACACCTTGCATGCCCGGGCCCGATCATCTCATTTTTTCACACGAAACGTCTCGTGACAGTCCGAACAAATTGCGCCGAGCCTGCCCATTGCAGCCTTTACGCCGTCCTGATCCGTGGGCATTGCAGCCAGAAGAGCTTCTGTTTCTGACTGAAGCTTTTCGGCATTTGCGCGGAATTCATCGGGCTTTTCCCAGACGGCGGCTAAGGCCTCTGTTTCATGTCCAGTCTCGGAGCCCGGAGGAAACTGATCCGGGAAAGCCTGGATATTTGTATTGATCGTCGTCAGCGAAGTTTCGACTGTTACCGCATCAAAAGGCTTTTCCCCTTTGACAATGGCGCCAAGAGCGCCAACGGAACGACCAATCTCCTTCATCAGATCTTGGCGGACAACTTGTGGTTCTTCCTGTGCGAAAGCCGTCGAAAGACAAAGACAAGCGGCACCAACTGCAAGGGTATAGGACTTGAAGCGCATTACAATCCTCCCGAGAAGGCCGGATGACCGGCCGTTGAACAACGGCCCACGATGCCCTTGGAGTTCCGTGACAGGAAGTAACAAGGCGGTGATGGTTAAAACGACGTGGATGCTGCGGCCTGCTCGAAGAAAACGTCGTTCATGCAACATCGAACGTGCACGTAATGCGTCTACCGGCCAACGGTGCCGTGCAAGCCGCACGACACCGTCAAGCGCTACCGCTTCACGCGGTAGGTTTCGTGACAGTCACTGCAGGTCGCACCGAGCGCCTTCATGGCTGCCCCAACGCCAGCCTGATTTTCCGGAGCCGATGCAAGAAGTGTCTCAGCTTCTGCCGCAAGCTTGTCCGACTTGGCACGGAAATCGTCAAAATCTCCCCAGATTGCAGGAGCTGCTTCGGTTTCCAGGCCCGCCTCGGTACCGGCAGGAAACTGATCCGGGAACGATTTCATGTTGGTATTAATTGCCTCAAGTGCCGTTTGGACTGTTGCCGCATCAAAAGGCCTTTCCCCCTTGGCGATGGCCCCAAGAGCGCCCATGGATTGTCCCACCGCCTTCATCTGGGCCTGGCGGACAGACTGGGGCTCCTGCTGTGCGTAAGCAAACGAAAAGCCAAGACAGCCGAGAATAGCTCCAACGGCAATGGTCGACTTCAGATGCATGCGGTAACACTCCTATTGGTACGTCGATTCACAAGCTTTCATGATGCAGTGCACCATCGTCGTTTCATGGCACAGAACAAGTAACAAAACAGTGACAAGGTGAGGAAAATCAAGACCGTAGACGGAGTTCCTCAATCTTCCTCCCCGATGATACCGATGCCCTAGCCTTACAGAGGCTTTTGTTTACCGGGCCATGTCATCCTTCCGATACCTAAGGGGACAGGGCAATGATCGAGGAAGCCACCGCACGGCACCAACCGAATGTGGAAGCCAGGCTGTTTGCCTGTGTCAGTATTTTGTTCCTTACGGCGCTTCTGTGGGCTTACTGGGACGATTCCGATCCGCTTTCCTTGTTCTGGACTAACCGGGATTTTGCCAATTATTGGGTTGCCTCCAAACTTGCTCTCAATGGCCAAGCCTTGGATCTCTTCAACGGTCAAGACAATTATATCGCGCAGATGCAGAAGGTTTTCGGAGACGATTACCCCTGGCACAACTGGAGCTATCCGCCACACTACGTCCTGCTGATGTTGCCTCTGGGAGGACTTCCCTATCTCCCGTCCGGCTTTGCGTTCCAACTAGCAACTTTTGCACTCTTCCTGCATGCGGCCCGAGTCGCACGCACTCAGGATGCACGCAATTACTGGGTCCTTTTACTGCCCTTCATCGTATGCAACGTGCAACTTGCCCAGAACGGGTTCCTGACTGCAGCCTTGATGCTTTACGGCCTTTCTCTTCGCCTGCATCGTCCACTGCTCGCGGGCATTGCAATGGGCTTTCTAACAGTCAAGCCCCAGCTTGGCCTGCTACTGCCAATCCTACTGGTTCTGGAACGGCAATGGCAGACCATCGCCTTCGCAGCGGCAACGACAGTAGGATTGATCGCATTGTCTGCGGTCACCTTCGGCATCGAAGCATGGATCGGCTACATCGACCACAACCTACCATACCAGACGATCGTCATGACCCAGTTCGGAGGGTATTTCCTTCACCTCATGCCCTCGGTCTACGGCACACTTCGTAGCCTTGACTTCGAACCGGGTGCAGCTATGGCAATCCACGCACCCGTCGCTTGCGCTGCCCTCGCCATTTTCGTGTACGGATCCCTCCGCCTCAAGAATCCAAAGACACGGGCTCTGAATTTCCTGTTTGCGACCTTCTGCTTCACGCCCTATTCTCTAGTCTATGATCTTGGGGCCTTGTGCGCCGTGGCAGCAATTGAACGCACTCGCGTCAGATCTTCTGGATCAAGTGCGATTGCGAGCCAATTTGTCAGCCTCGCACTTGCGCTTGTCTGTCTCCTACCGATCGTAGCTGCTCCAATGTCCCTCGCGGGCTTCCCGATTGGGCCACTCGTGTTGTCGTTAGGATGGGCAGCCGTCCTGGCACACTACTGGCGCAAGCCACACTCAACGTTACCGGCTGGGTCAACTCTTCCAGCAAGGTGATTAATGAGATGGCGACCAGAAGACCGGAGCAACACGAAGAGATACACTATTGAGTTCACCGGCAAGGTGGCCAGAGGTAGTTACGCCGCGACTACCTGTGCATGAGCGTCAACTTGTCGAGAAAGACAAGATATTCATTGATGGTGCGGATGTGTCCAAGGAAGCGCTTGCGGGCTCATTTGGCCTGGCGTGCTTCTAGCCACGTGTCTTCGAGGCCGTCGTAGAAGGTGTGGAAGACAAGGCCAACCTGTTCATCGCTGCGGACAATATTGCGAGATGCGGCTTGCTGTGACCGAAAATGTGATTGGGGCATACATTGAGAATCACAGATCCGACACCGATATTCTAAGAGTCTAAAACAAGGAAGGCCCCAGTTCTTAGACTGAGGCCTCCGACCTTATGCGACCCAGACGAACTATTTCGACGCAGCTTCGTAGCGCTCCAGGACGTAATCCCAGTTGATGAGGTTGTCGATGAAGGCCTCAAGATACTTCGGACGGGCGTTGCGATAATCAATGTAGTAGGAATGCTCCCAGACATCGACACCGAGGATCGGTTCAGCTCCGTGCACAAGCGGGTTTTCGCCATTTGGCGTCTTGGAAATTTGCAACTTGCCGTCCTTGACAGAAAGCCAGGCCCAGCCGGAACCGAACTGTGTCGTTCCTGCAGCAATGAAATCGGCCTTGAACTTGTCGTATCCGCCAAGATCCGAAGCAACGGCACTTTCCAGCTTGCCAGGCAGCTTGTTGCCACCGCCGCCTTTTTTCATCCATTTCCAGAAATGCACGTGGTTATAGTGCTGTGCCGCATTGTTGAAGAGCGTCTGGTGCGTACCATAGGATTTCTTGACGACATCTTCCACCGACAAGCTTTCCATTCCGGCTTCGGCGGCAAGCTTGTTGCCGGTGTCGACATAGGCCTTGTGATGCTTGTCATGGTGATATTCGAGCGTCTCCCGTGACATGTAGGGCGAAAGCGCGTCGTAGTCATAGGGGAGCTCGGGAAGTTCAAAGGCCATAATCTAACTCCTTTTCGGCAAAAACACCGTCTAACCGGTTGTGCGGGAACATAGGTATACTGATGCCAAGAGGCAACGCCCGGACAGTCAGTTTCCTATCCGACCATGCGATTGGCGAGCAAATTCTTTCCAAGGCCTCCGAAATAGATGAAATATTCTCAAACCCGATCCGAAATATCGGTGACCTCGATGGCGACATTCCTGTCAATGACCGGCAACGTGCCACAACGACAGCCGAGACCGCCCCCAAATCTCTGCCGCAAAGTCGTTCGTCGTCCTCGGTCCTTCGCGCGTTGCGTTTTGCGCCAATCTGTAAGCAAACAACAAAGGCACGCGCTTCTTCTCCGGTCTGAGTGCAGCGGTTTCGCCCTTGAAACACGATGCCTACGAAAACCACAGATCGGAGATTTGCCCGATACTACAGGACTTTTGACGTCGTTTCGACCAGCGAACCATTTGAAGGCAGGTGCAGTCACAAGGAACCTTTTGCCCGGTCGCGACTTTGACCGCAGACTTGCGGACAAGGGTCAGGCCAATCGATGATAGCGTCGTCTGCACCATGATCGATTGGAATTTGCTGTTATCTGATGCCAAGTACTGTGTGTTTCGTTCCATGGAGCAAGAATGTCATTCGACTTCCTGACCTTTGTGCTGATCGGCTTTTTCGCACAGATCATCGATGGTGCACTCGGCATGGCTTTTGGCGTTTTGACAACAACCAGCCTGTTGACTATCGGCATGCCCCCCGCCGTTGCCAGTGCGATGACGCATGTGACGGAATGTTTCACGACGGCAGCCTCGGGATTATCCCATGTCTATCACCGTAACGTTGACTGGCGGCTCGTTATCCGGTTGGCACCTGCGGGCATGATCGGAGGCGCAGTCGGCGCCTATATCCTGTCCAATATCGACGGAAGCGTGATCTCACCGTTCGTGTCGGCTTATTTGATCGCGGTTGGCATATTCATCTTCTACAAGGCATTGAATCCGAAATGGCCACGGGCGGTGCAGGATTGGATCGTGCCCTATGTCGGCGGCGCCGGTGGTCTACTCGACGCCATGGGTGGTGGTGGCTGGGGCCCGATTGTGACCAGCACCCTGCTTGGCCGCGGTCACGAGCCGAGAAAGGTCATCGGTTCGACCAATCTCACCGAATTCGCAGTCACGACTGTCATCTCTGCCACCTTCATTCTAGCCCTTGGCTGGTCGGAACTTTCCTCGGCGCTCGGCATCATCCTCGGCGGTGTCCTGGCGGCACCGTTTGGTGCCATGATCGTTCGCAGGCTGCCAGTGAAAGCGCTCATGATTGCGGTTTCACTGATCATCATCGGCACTGCCGCCATACGCCTGGTCTGACCGAAGAAACAAGGTGAAGTGCAGGCTCCTTCACTTCGCAATTTAACCCAACGCTGATGATGAGCGCGCCCAGTCCATATAGAGTTCCAGTGCCTCGCGGGCGACAGGCCCCTCCAGCAGATCGCGATCATCAAGCTTCGTAACCGGAACGATCTTGGAATAGTTGCCGGACGTGAAAATTTCGTCAGCTTCCAGGAAGTCCTTCACGCTCAACGTCACCTCCCGAACGTCATGGCCGGCAGCACGCAAGAGGCCGATGATGCGCGAACGGGTGATCCCGGCAAGAAAGGTGCCGTTGGCAACGGGCGTCATGACGGCGCCGTCCTTGACCATAAACACGTTTGAAGCTGCGGTCTCAGCAACATTGCCGTTCATGTCGCGCGCAAGCGCGTTGTCGAAGCCGCGTGAGCGGGCTTCCATGATCATGCGGCCACTGTTCGGATAGAGGCTACCGGTCTTGGCGCCAGTCAACGCAACTTCCGGATTGGGTCGGCGGTATGGAGAGACAGTGAGGGAACACGGCCTTGCAATGTGCATTGGCGCCTCAAAGAGGCAAAGAGCAAAACGGGTCGTATCCGGATCAGCGGCAACAACGCTGTATGGCATACCATGCTCTGCCCAGTACATGGGTTTGACGTAGATTGGCGTTTTTCCGTCAAACCTCTTCACGCCCTCAAACACCAATGCCTCGATCTCTTCTGCGGCCATCACGGGTTTCAGTCCCATATTCGTGGCAGAACGGTTGACGCGTTGGCAGTGGAGGTCGAGATCAGGGGCTATTCCGTCGAACCAGCGTGCACCGTCAAACACCGTCGAACCCAACCACATCGCATGCGATGTCGGACCAATGAGTGGTGGGTTGCCATCAAGCCACTCGCCATCGACATAGGTCCAGGTTGTGGTTCGTGGTGCAGTATTTACGGGCATCGGGGTCTCCTTGCAGTTTCGACTGGAGTGAAGTCCTGCTCCATCTGCAACGTCAAGGAGATTTTTTCGAACACGCCATCAATATGGGTGTGACGTTTGCAAGAACATCGGGGGCCCAAGCCTTCACGAGCGCGATGGCGGTGGAAACAGCGGGTTCCGTTGAGGTTTAACAGCCTCCATAAGGCTGTCCTCAATTCGCGCAGTACCAACCTGGTCCAGCAGGATGATACTCAAGACGCAGCCGATCAGGAAAAGCAGAAAAAGGGTAAATGGCCAACGCATAAGGATCTCCGGGTTAAACGCAGTACATGTCCACGGAACTTCCCGTCACGAGCCGTCCAAGATCTCGATCGGGAGCAAACAGAAAAGACCAAGAATGCGTTCCGCTGATGGCAGCCGGATCCGATCACGCCTCTTTTTCTGTCAAGGCACGGATTTCCGTGTGCACGGCCCACATCACCTTCACTTCGTTGAGGAGAATTGCAGTCGGACGCATGCCGCCGCTCGCAAAATTGCGATATTTCTCCCCGTAGGCCTTGAGAAAAGATGATGCTGCGTCGCACATTTCTCTGCCTCTTTGCGCCTGCTGGCGAAGTTTTAGATTTTCACTTTTCAGTTCATCAATGCATGCCAGAAGCATGTGGGCATCCGATAGCGTGATATTGGCATCGGAATCCGGCTGGCCGTCGTTATAACCGGCTGTCTCGACCCGGAGCCGCTCAATGAGCTTCGCGAATTGATTCGACATGTGTTTCTACTCCAAGCCGGAGACCTGTCGTGAATTCTTCACAAATGCAAGTGAAGTCTTCTAGCAATTCTCGATGCGAAAATTCGCATTTGCATTGAGTTTGGGTGAGTCCGAATGGCCACACCGAGAGGAAGTAGAGCACGTAATTGCTGACTGGGATTCTATTGGCGGGACGGATCATATTGGGTTCTGCCCATGAACATCTTGCCAAGCCTCCTTCATTCCCTTCGTCAGCGCCTGGAACAGCTTCCAGACAAGCGTCGTGGCCTGAACGTGACCTACTGCATTCTATGTGTTCTTCATGCGGGGGCCATCGTTCCTGTTGCATCTACGCCCGCAACCTCCGGGTTAGATTGGGCTTTGGATTATCATTGCCTCCTTGCCCAGGCGGTCGCCTCATGTGCGTTTCCTGTTCGTCAGGCAGGCATCTTGCCTACAACGTCCCTCAGACCCTATCTCGCGACAACGTCCTTGCTACTCGGCAAACGGTTCCCATCACCGGCGCCCACAGGGGACTTTCACTTCCAAGTCATCGAGCCGGATACCACCCCGGTCAAACGGTGCTCTCGCACCACGCACCACGCCTGGCGCACAACAGAAAAGCCTGCCGCGGGAGGGATACGCAGGCTTCTTAAACTGTGATCGGCAACTGATAGGAGGAGTGGGCCAGCCACGATGTGACGTCCTGGGAGGAGGTACGAACGCCATGAGCGGAATATGCCAATTGCCGGTCGCGACGAGAAGGTCGAACGGGTGCATGCCAGCCTTAGTGTCTGTCCAAGAATGGGAGGGGGTTGAGTGAAGGGCGGCAATCAGATTCTTTGTATTCTGCAAGAAATACGGAGAGATCGAATGGCTTGGACACCCTTCACCCGGCGTCACCATGACAGAA
>JAEWDP010000012.1 GCA_023390055.1 Pseudomonadota bacterium
TGATCTCTTGCCCCATAACATCGAGGCAGTCCTCGTAAGCGGATGACGCGATGCCCACGCGCGCACCACCTGATCGACATAGGTGTGGAGTGGGCAAGGGCAGATGGACCGTTTTCAACTTGGAGGCCGGTTATATGATACAGCGCAGGGCATGACAGACCACCGCTTTCTTCGATTTTCTTCCCCTGGTTCAACTTGAATGCTACTCATTCTAACGTGATAGTGCGTCATCATCACTGGATTGTGGAAATGGAAATAAGCGTCATGGGACTTACGGAGTTTACTGATGGCGGACTTTTCTCGCCGCGCAAGATGGCGGCCACATTACGCACGACAATCGAGGAAATCGCCCGTACGACCGGACTTGGAATGGATGCTATTCGGCACAGAGATCATATCAGGTCGAGCAACACACAGCACCGGCTGCGCGAGATGGCCGAGATCGTCAACAAGGTCGAGCCCCGTTTCGGCTCGGCTCCGATGGCCTACGCATGGTATCGATCCGAACCCCTGCCCGGCTTTTCCAACATGACGGCCATGCAAGTGGTTCGCGATGGCCGCGCCGACGAAATACTCGTCTATATCGACGCCGTGGACGCCGGCGTCCATGCATAGGCCAAGGTGCGTAACGAGGAGAATTCTATCGAGCAATCAGCCCGATCTTCGGCTGTGAGCCGATGTTGTGTCGCGACGCACAGCGTTATGGCCTCGATCGCAAGAGACGCCCGCACTTGATATGTCCTTGTCCGCAATGATGGCGCGCAGGAAGTCCTTCTGCCCCTATGGAAGGGACGTTTTCGCTATTGCGACTATCGGCTTACTCGCAGGTTCGACAATGCGTTGCCAATATCCCTGAAAGCCATCTCCAGATCCGCCTTAGTCCTTGATATGAAGAAGCGAGCTGATCCGGATGCACAATTCTCAAGTAACTCCCGGGTATCCTCTAAGACGTTATTAAAGGCAATCGTGAATACCAGTATCCCATTGTTCTTCATCGAAGTGCAGACAGAGGAAAGGCGTCTGTTCAGTTCCCTTTCAGGATTCCAGCCGAGCGTTCCACTGCCAAAACCGTAGGCCGTGTAGCCGCTCTGCTTGGTATTATCCCCGTCAGTCATGATAACGGCGACTTTCTGCATGTCCTGCGTTCGGTAGTCGAGAGGCAGTTGATATGAGGCCATTTCCCCGCCCCATTCGCCGCGCCACTTGGGAGAAAGCATCCTCCAGCCCCAGACAGCACCAAGGTTGATATGGGTCCACCCAACGGCTTTCATCTTGCCGATCGCGCTCACGAGAGTTGCCTTTTTGGGTGTAAGGGGAGTGACCTCTGCCGGACAAGAATCATTCGGATTCTTGTTGGTTTTTTGTGTCGAGGACGACCTGTAGTAGTAGGGCATCATTTCCGAGGGGAGATCGTCTGACACGTCACTACTTTCGCTGAGCCCTTCGACACAGCCACCCCAGCCTTGCTTGCCCCAATCATACGCATCCAGAGACTTAGGTTTCAGCCAGCTGGACCGAGACGGCCCGATGTTGACGCTTTGCGAAAACGGGACGATCCCAACATAGAGTTTCTCACCGATCTCCTCGCCTCCAAAGAGGATATCAAGCAAATCAGTTGCCGCAGTCTTCAAGGTACCAATGTCTTTTGACATTGATCCGGTGTTGTCGAGGATGAGAGCAAGTTCGAGACCGCTTGTCTTGCGGTCGACCACAGACATCGCACTCGTGCTCATCGTATCCACACCCAAGATCGTCATGAACGTCGTGGGTGCAGTGGCGCGCGCATTGACTGTCAATGTCTTGTCGTTATTGCTCATTGTCCAGGTCAACGTATCGAGACGGGCACCGATTTGCCCCTCTGAGAAATTGGCTTGCGTGAAATTGCGCAACTCTGTTTCCAGATCGGTCGTGCCCAGCTTTGAAACCGCCGAAAGCGCTCCGGCATCGATCGAGCGCTGAAGACTGGAATGCATCAACATCAGTCGGGCCGCATCCACACCAAAGCCCATCGCGCCAATAAGGACAAAGCAGGCAAGGCCGAATAGCGGCAGCACGCTACCGTCGCGCGACTTCCAGAACCGACTGATCATTGGCCACTCCCTCTTCGTCATTGTTGTTCCCCACCAGAGCGTCACGTATTGCAACCTGGTGCCGCGGTAAGATCACCCAGGCGTGGTCGGAAAACCGCAGTCTTGTAGAGGAGCGGGTTGACCGCTACGACGCTCGTGAAGATCGGCGTATAATGGTAGAAAACCTCTGCCACGATGACGTTGTCATTCGCTGTTAGAGGCAGGTCGTTTGGCAGTTCTGCTTGCTTGTTTATCGAGCCAATGCGGCTGGAATTTTCGTAGGCTCCAGCCTCGCATTGCCAACTGACAGTCGCAGCCTTGCCGCCTTCCCGCTTCACGGATGTAAGAATGACGTATCCGTGGTCATCAAAATCATCATCACCCATAACCTCGGACGATACGGCGAAGATCGATGAAATATCGGAAGAGGTCACATTCTCGTATCGAGCGACAACGTCGGCGACAGTGGATGCCATTTGTGCCGTCCTGAAATGCGCCTGCAGATAGAAACCCATCTCGCCACCACCACAAAAAAGCAGCAGCAGCACAGGTGTGACCAACGCCATTTCAACAGCAGCGACACCTTCTCGATTACGCAGGAACCTACAGCCAATCTGTTTCAAGCTATTCCATCGTGACCGTATCATCATCAGTATGGCTCGTTCTGAACGACGGCTGTTGCCGACAGATTGATAATTCCATCCTCGCCAATCACCTGTTTCAGGATCGGCGTGGTGAACGTCCACGGGTAGTTGACGGTATAAAGAACGACCTCTTTCGTACCGCCATATCCTAGAGCACCCTGGTCCTCGTCATACTGACCATTACCGTTGACGTCCGTGTAGTTTTCACCGTCATCACGCTTGCCATTGCGGTTTGCATCCACGAACGGTTCAGGCTTCTTCAAGGTATCGAAACCGGAATAGGACTTGCTGCTGATCGTGATCCTGTCGGCATCCATGATGACGTCTGCGCGATCCCGGATCATCTGTCGCACCATCACATCCTGAGTTGACCCCTCTGCCACGAAACCGGTTCGGCCAAGGCGTGCGGCGTCGACTGTCGCGTTCTTGAGGGTGATGTTTGCCGCAAACGCGACACCGAGTTCTATGATCGCAAACATCAGAAAGAAGAGGACAGGTGCAACCAATGCAAACTCAACCGCAGTCGCTCCGCATGCATCGCGCAGGCTGCGGTCGAACGTGCAGCAGACCCGCATACTCCAGCGTTTCAGTATTGCTTGTTCTGACATTGTGATTTCCAACCCATCCAAGCTGGATCTTAATCACTGGAGATTTCTGGCAGGCTAAGCGAAAGCCTCAAATTTTACAGATTCCCATTTTGGAGCTTTTTGGGGGCATTGAGTGGGAATGATACGGGTCAGAAACTTCTCGTGCGCCTGCAGTTGCAATCACTGAGCCATTCCTGATCACACCAGAGTGGTGATCCTGCCGAAATCAGCACGCAATCGATTTCCGGCTGCCCGCCATTCCGAAAATGTGGGCACAACCTGGATTTTCACGAATGTCTGCAATCATGCGGCCGGTCTGCCGCAGCCATCAAAAACTTTGCGCGAGTCAGCTTACCGACGTTACTTCGCGTACGTCGTCCAGAAGGAAGTGCACATCGATATATTTTGTCGAATGTTGCCTGCCGCTGTCCGAGATGCTTTCAACGGTACCGCCATCGGCCGGGTGCCAACTGTGATAGTGTGGATTATTGGCGATGAGAGTGATCGCCTTGCCGGCAAATTTGCCGTCCAGCCGGTAGCGGGTTTCTGCCAATGGCCAGATACGTTCATAATCCTGTTCAGCAATACAAACTTTCAAGGCTTTGCGGTGTGGCGTCTGCCCGTCCCCGACTGTCTCCCTGGTCGGCTCCTCCCGGATATCCAGTGTCACCTCGTCAGCATTATCCAGAATGAATTTGAACTCGTCAGGCCACATCCGCTTCATGAAATCGCTCCTCCCGAGCTATCATCCCAGCCAATAAACGAAATGTAGCGTGCCTGTCGCCGGAAGCAACGTGGAATGTGAGCAGTGCCACATTTTCCAGAGATTTGAGGAAACGAAACATCCCTCAATATGTGCAGCCCGGGCTGCATCTGCGCTTCAGCCCCCGTCGAGGTGATTAATTACAATACGCAGCAGCAAAATCATGGATCACTCCCTGTGGCCCTGCAATGACTGCGCACTATGTCATCACAAAGGAGCGCGTCCAAAAATTGCTTGGTAGCTGCTCCCCACAGAACATTGCTTGCTCCTCCCAGTTGAAGGATGACTTCCATGAGATACAGATACCCTATCGCTGCTCTTGTCTGCCTCACGCTCCCTGCCATCGGCTTTGGCCAGGATCTGCCTCAACCGATCGCCGACCTTGGGCTTCAGGATATCGAGATCCGCGAAAAGCCCCGCGCTGAATACGGTCGGCGCATTCTGGGAACGCTACCGAGTGGCGCAACGATCGAGATCGAACTAGACGGCGATGGCGCGATTGAAGACATCGAAACTCGGGGCGATGAATTCTTTCCAATAGCTGACATCCTTGGACTGATCCCGGAACCCATCCTCGGAAATGAGTCCTGGCCAGCGGATGCCACACTGGAGAAGATCGAATTCGAAAGGGACGGACGAGTAGAGATTGAAGGGCGCCGCGCCGACGGGTCCGAGTTCGAAGCAGAATTTGCTGCCGATGGGCAGCTACTCGATCTTGATACTGATGACTGAGTGTCCCAGCGCGAAGAGTAACACTAATTTGAAGTTTATATTATAAATCAATTAGTTAGGAGATCATGCGGGGCGAGGTCTGCGAGCAAGTCTAATGACGGGATACTGTTTCCGGAATACATTGCGTGGACGACGTAGATCATCAGACGAAGCAAGGTTCGGCACCAGCGTAAGCACCAGCCGCCTTCGCGGCCATCGCGATGTATGACAGGCCACGGTTGTCCGCGGACAACTGTGGCCTGTCATACCTGAAAGTAGAATCGTAAGGTGGCCATTTCCATCGGCACGCGATGCCGGAGATGGTGCCTAGAGAATACCCCAGGCGCGAAACCTTCCTCTGCCGGTCAGTTCACGCAGATTCAACTGGGCGGCAACCTTCAGAGCGCCTTGCGGTGTCACGCCAATCTCGTCAGCAATCATCGCCGCAGACACCATGGGTTTCGACATGATAAGCTCAATCAACTGCGGCAGCTTTGAACTTTTCCGTCGTCCGTTCAGCCGGTGCTGCATCTGCTGATGCGCCAGCGAAAGCCGGTCATGCTCCTTGAGCCCGAGGTTCGCTCCTTCGGTCAACGCATCGAGAATTGCAAGAATTCGCGTATTGCGGTCAGAACTCATCCGCCGCTCTCGCCCAACAGACTTGAGGCCCGTGTTGATCGATGGAAGATGGGCTATAGCAACACCTCCGTCACACAGTATAGAGGCCGCCAGCAACCGACCCAGCCAGGGAGCGTGTTGCAGAACTTGCAATTGGTTCCATGCATCAAGAGCAAGTGCTGCACGCAGCGCGGGGGGCAGATCAACCGTTTCGGCCAAGAAGCTCCGCCACTCCGCAAGGCGTTCATTTTCGTCCCAATCCGGTTCATAAATGAGGGTATTCCGTTCACGAAGGACCTGGCCGCCGCCTTGTGTCGGTGACGGGTTGGAAAGTAGCGTGTTGGTTCGCGCAATCACCTCATCCATCCTGGCAAGTTCCAATGCGAGCGCATCGGCCTCCTCGTCGTCACGCTGGTATGCGATCGGTGCGGAATTCTCATTCCCAGTCTGAGCGGGGGCAGTATTGGGAAGGATTCTATCTTCGGCGCCCCCTCTCAGCCGATGCAACCCTTCGTCACTCAATGCCCAACCGGGAGGGTTTCCTGCAATCCTTCGCCGCATCCTCAAGACATCAAACGCAATTGTCAGTTCATGAGAAGGCGCACGTACACCGCTGTGTGCATCATGGAGCACGAGATCTTCGAGATGGACGAGTTCACCATCGACCCATAAGGACGCGCAGGCGTCGGTAAAATGCCCTCGACTGACAAGTCCGTCCCGGAACGAGGATCGATTAAGCCGTTCATCGAAGCGAGCGATCGCCGCGGTTGCGGCAGCCGTGGGTGAAAGCAGTGTTTGCAGGGGCAGTTTCGCTGAATCGTAACGCATTGTTCTTGTTGTAGTTGATTTGCGTTATGAAAGCTATCTCGCAGATACGTTTCGTCACTGGACACCGAGAATGGGATACCCAACTGAACGACTTTTCAATTCTTTGGATTCTCAGGGCGCAAAGGTCAACATTTCGGCGGGTGCCCAGCCAGTGAATGGATACTACCCTCCCCGGCGGCACCCCGCAAGAGTTTGCGAACTTTCGTCCCAAGGAAAGATGATTGGCAAACCTGCCGATCTCTGCGCGAAGCCCAACCCAAGTTTGCGGTCTTGAGGCAAGAACGCATCATGTCTCCTCGAATGGATTCGACCTCACCCCCTCCCCTGCAGCCAGGCTCCGGGGTACTTTATGTTCAAGATCGCCTCATCCATGCAGTCTCAGCCGTGTACACACAATGAATCGTCAATCGCCTCCGCTGGGAATTGCTCGTCGTCCCGCAAGAGAACCATGACGAGACAAGGAGTGTCGCGGACATCAAATCAGACATTTGCTGCCGGATACATACAGACCTTGGCTCTGCGTCCCCATTCTTACGTAGGAATACTCTTCCGAACGGGATCTCGCAGTCAAACGCACGCAAATTGGAACAATGACACCTGAGCTTACGGCGGATCGCGCGAAAGACCGAACGCCACATCGATGGAATGAGTTGTCCGCGGACAACTCGCGGATGCTTTGCGAGCACATCCCATCTCCCCTGCCTTGCATCCCGACCGGACATTCCGGTTCCAACGTGAACGCCAAATCGCATTCTGCCTTCAAACAGCATGCGGCATCGCCAGCTCACAAGCCTCGCACGATCAGATACACACCCACCCCTCTTATCCTAACGCGTGGCATCATACAGGGCCGCGCCTCCTGCGGCAAACATCAGACACCGCACCCGGTAAACAGCTGCCCATTGCAGGCAAGGCACCTATAATAGCCGATGCTCACCATCTAGGAACATACGAATCGTAGCAGGCTCCTGGTGCCCAGCAGAGAATGACTTTAGCTACAACCGACGTCTGCTCGCGTGTATACCTCCCCTGCAGCGTTCACCCTCCCTCCATTCACGGCCGGGTGTTCCATAGTTGTCCGCGGACAACTCGTGGGACTTTCGGAATAGTGCCGCCCTTCATAGCTTTCCATCCAAACACAGCTTTCTATCCAAGCCCGGCACACCGGAGATGACGCGAATTCGATCGCATTCCGTTCCTGCAATCAGGATATGCCACTGCCTACTCCAGAGACGTGCCCCCATCGGATATACGTAAAGCCGGAGCCTGCCTCTGCCCCAAGTGCGCGCAATTGTGTTCGCAACTGCTCTGGCTCGGTAGATGACGGAAAGGTCTTCCAGGAAACGACTTCCCCCTCGCAGGCAAGGCACAGCGATAGCCAGCATCCAACTTCAGGATCCGTCCGAAACAGGCCCACATTGGCCCGCCGGAACGAGCAATGCGTTCAACCGCCATCGACAAGTTTCTCGCGGATGCTTTCGCCTTTCCCGGTCCCAACCACCGTGATCTCGTCCCGAGCGAGACATCATGGTTGTCCGCGGACAACTCATCAGCGACCCCTTTTTAAGCCCTTGAATAGCAGGGTTTGTAAAATTCTTGCGAATCGGAGATCATGGCGGCAGCGCAATTCCAGCATATTCTCAAATAATTGCGCTACTGAGGAAAGAAATGTTGCAGCCTGCCCATAAACCGATCTCGGAACAGGAGCATCTTCCTTCGATGCTTGCCGCCGACGCTCATGAATTACAGCGCCAGCTGCATCTTCACCAAGCGCGGGTATTTCCTCCGACGTCCCAAAAGATGATCCGCCAGTTCTCCCCTGGTGAAGCGGCAAGCCTCATCGGAATCGGAGAGGCTTATCTTCGTCAGATCGCGGCTGAGATCAATGTCCCGGAACCGCTGCCGAATGGCCGGCGTCTTTACGCCCCAAGCGACATGGACCTCATTCGGGCCGTCCTGGACGAGAAGAATGGCGTCGCGAAATATGTTCCGACCCGTCGGGATGGAGAAAAGCTGCAGGTCCTGGCGGTAATGAACTTCAAGGGCGGCTCTGCCAAGACGACGACTTCCGCACACCTTGCACAGTACATGGCGTTGCGCGGCTATCGCACGCTCGCGATAGACCTGGATCCACAAGCGTCGCTCTCGGCCATGTTCGGTCACCTGCCGGAACTCGATGTCGGGGAGGGGGAGACCCTCTATGGCGCTATTCGCTACGACGACCCGCAATCCATCGCGTCGATCGTTCGTGCTACCTACACTCCAAACCTGCACATCGTCCCGGGCAATCTCGAGCTCATGGAGTTCGAGCATGAGACACCGCGCCACATGACAGGTGGCGCAGCAGAAAGCATGTTCTTTGCCCGCATGGGCGAGGTCCTCGGACATATCGAGAGCCTCTACGATGTTGTCGTGATCGACTGCCCGCCCCAGCTTGGCTTCCTGACGATGTCGGCACTTTGTGCTGCGACATCCGTCCTCATTACCATCCACCCGCAGATGCTCGACGTCATGTCCATGAGCCAGTTTCTCAGCATGACCAGCGAATTGATGAGCGTCGTCGAAAGGGCAGGGGGGCGCACAAGCTATGACTGGATGCGCTATCTGTTGACCCGGTTTGAACCCAATGACGGTCCTCAGGCGCAGATGTCCGGTTTCATGCGCGCAATCTTCGGAAACCGAATGCTCCATCACGCGATGCTAAAATCAACAGCGATATCGGATGCCGGGGTGACAAAGCAGACCCTCTACGAAGTGGAACGTTCGCAATTTACGCGGGGCACCTACGACCGCGCAATGGAATCGCTGACGGGTGTCAATGGCGAAATTGAAGATCTGCTACGAGCAGTGTGGGAGAGACGATAAGTCATGGCACGCAAGAATCTCATTGGTGTATCCAACGACCCGGCACCTCAAAGCAGCACCGCAACCCCAATGCCGGGATCGAGACCTATTGCGGGATTTGTACCACCTGGGAGACCAGCCAGCCCGATCGGTGGGATTACGAAGTCTCTGTCGAGTATGGCTTCAAAAATGGAGCGGGCTCAGGATCTAGAGAAACAGTTGGCACAAGGTCACGCCGTCGTTGATCTTGATCCTGACACTATCGACAATTCCTTTGTCAGCGATCGGCTCGAACTTGATCGAGCAGCGTTGGACCAGTTGGTCGAGCAGATCCGCGAACACGGACAACAAGTACCTATCCTTGTAAGGCCAAACCCGCAGTCCAAGGGACGATATCAGGTTGCCTACGGGCACCGTCGTCTGGCAGCTGTCCGGCAGCTCGGCAAAAGTGTCAGAGCAGTTGTCCGCGAGCTGAGTGATGAGCAACTGGTCGTCAGTCAGGGTCAGGAAAACAATGCCCGCACAAACCTGTCTTATATCGAACGTGCTGTATTTGCCTCCAAACTGGAAGACCGCGAGTTCACACGCGATATAATCATGTCTGCGCTTGGCGTCGACAAGGCCGCCCTGTCCAAGATGTTAAGCGTCACAAAACAGGTTCCACTTCAGTTGGTCGAGGCAATCGGACCTGCACCGGAAGTCGGCCGTCGACGGTGGATGGAGTTGTCCGAAAGGCTGGACCCTGCACAGGTCCCTCATTTGGTAAAGTTTCTCACCACAGAGACATTTCGAGCGAAAACGAGTGATGAGCGCTTCCAGGCAATTGTCGAGGAGATGAACAGGAAGCTGGACAGTGCCCCTAGGGCGGCGCCAGAGCCTTCCTGGATACCCAACGACAAACTGGTGAGCGTTCGTGTCACAACCTCTGCCAAACGGGCCGTAATCGCACTTGAAGCGAGGGACGGAACCCGTTTTGCAAAATTCATTACATCCCGGCTGGATGGCCTTTACGAGGCGTTTCGCCAGGAAGAATCGAAGAAAACAGGAGATTAAACCGCAAAAGAAAAAGGCCCCCAAACGACCGAAATCGTGGAAGCCTCTCTCATCTTGTAGCAAAGCGAGAATCGCATTTTCACGAATCGCTGTCAAGCGTTGTAACGTCCGTTCGGACGGCTGGACTTCTTTTGCCTGATCATAGGTAGAAGAAAATGGAAACAGAAGTCGCAACGACTCCCTTTGGGAGCCGATCGATGACGATTGCCCGATTGGCAAGTTACCGCAAGACCTGCAAATCCACTTCCCAACAGGCCGTTGACAAGTGGCAGATCTATCGCTGGCTTTGTACGGGAAAGACTGTCCTGGGCGTCAAGGACCGTACGCTGGCCGTGCTCAACGCATTGCTCTCCTTCTATCCCGAGAGCACCCTTTCAAAAGGCGACAGGCTCGTCGTATTTCCATCAAATCGTCAGCTATCCCTTCGTTCTCACGGAATGCCAGATACTACCCTCAGGCGCCATCTGGCTCTTTTGGTCGATGCCGGGCTGATCTTGCGGCGCGATAGTCCCAACGGAAAGCGCTATGCGCGAAAGGGCAGGGCTGGAGACGTAGAAGAAGCCTTCGGGTTTTCTCTTGCACCGCTCATTGTGCGTGCAGAGGAATTTCAAGCTACAGCCGAAAAGATCGAGGCTGATGCTATGGCTCTGAAGGTCATGCGTGAGCGCGTAACCCTTTATCGTCGGGACATCACCAAGTTGATGGAATGCGCCAAACTGAGCGGCAACGAAGCTCAATGGGCGAGTATATTTCACGAGTTCAGAAATATCGTCGAAACGATCCCTCGGCGTGCCAGCCTGCCCGTTCTCATATCAATCGTCGAAGAACTCGCCAGCATTCGTATGAAAGTGGATAAGTTTCTGGAAAATATCGAGAATTCTCAAAAAGTGGATGGCAATGACATTCAAAATGGACGGCAGTATCTTACTTCAGAATCCGAATCCATAATTGAAACAATACCAACGACCGTGACTGTTGATCGTACGTTAGAACAAAAATCTCATTCTCGTACCAACCAAGCGGGTTTTCCACTGGACATGGTCTTGAAAGCCTGCCCCCAAATCAACGACTACGCGCGAGGAGGAAAAGTCCGGGAATGGCAAGATCTCGTCTACGCAGCAAATGTTGTACGCTCAATGTTTGGTGTCAGTCAGTCGGCATATCATCAAGCCTGTAGCGTGATGGGTTCCCAAAATACTGCAATCATCCTGGCCTGTATCCTTGAAAAAGGACCACATATCAGCTCCGTTGGCGGCTATCTGCGTGACCTCACCAATCGATCAAGACAAGGAAAGTTCACGACCAGGCCAATGTTGATGGCACTTTTGCGCGCACAGCAGATCTCCAAGCAACGACAAACACAGCCCACGAACGGCTCACATTCAATCTCCATCGTCACAAGCGAGCGTCAAATCGAATACAACGCCTATGAAAGGCGCCGACTATCCGCGATCCCGTGCGTTCCATCTAACGAAACTTAGTGTCGGAATAGGTTTCGTTTAGGAAAACAGTCAAACAAGTTCAAATGGTTGGATTTCTCGGACAGGCAAAGAAAGATAGTGTCCAACGCACGTATTGATATGCAGGCAGTTGCGGCGCTCTTACGCAGACCTCGATAGACGGACACGTCGATATCGGGTCCGTTCCCACCTTTGAGGCGGGTAGTCAGCGCTACCGGGATCTCGCGCTGGCACAGACAATCAACTTCAGTTGAAAGCTGGCGCAGCTTAAGGCCGCGGTTCTGCGGACCAGCTGGAAGACTTCCTAAACCTTCAATGCCTCACGCGTTGCATCGTCGGCCGGGTAGAAACACTCCAGTGTCAACTCGGCCAAGGTCACATCCACCGCATTGCCAAAGACGGTCGTTGTCGAAATGAACGAAAGGACGGCTTTGGTTTTTGGATGTCGGAGCCTGAGGGGCACCGCAACTATCGCGATTGAACCATGGCCACCCGCTCCAACAGGGGCTGGCAGGCCACGCAACTCCTCGTGCAAGGTTGAAAGGACAGGGTCGGCGCTTCTGTCCGCATCGCTCCGCAGCCGACTGAACAGGTGATGGCGCCATTCCGGCAAATTGAGGATGTGGGGTGCCAGTCCTTTTGGATGCAGACTGGCGCGAAGCACATTTATCGGAGGCGACAGAAGACCCGGGTCAATGCCTTCAAGCAAGGCTTGGGCACTGTTGTTCGCCTCTACAAGGTTCCAGTGGCGATCGACTGCAAGTGCAGGAAAAGGTTCGTGCCCTCTCAGAACCATTTCAACAGCAAGCCGTGCCGAGGCCATATCGGGCTCTGAAATGTCCCGCTCACCATGAACGGGCGCATAACCGCCTGCCAACAGCAATCGGTTACGCTCGCGCAACGGAAGATCCAGAGGCTCGGCGAGTTTCATGAGGAGATCTCGGCTTGGTGTGGAACGGCCGCTTTCCACAAAGCTGAGATGCCGTGTCGAAACCTCGGCTTCCGACGCCAGATCGAGTTGGCTGAAACGCCGGCGACCTCGCCATTCGCGAAGCAGGTCACCGACAGTCGCGTGCTGATTGATGCTCATGGGATAACGGTATCTCAACCAGCACAGCGTTGCCATTACCTGCGAGGTAATTGTAACGGCGCATTGGACCTGCCAGCCTTAACCCATCACACAGATGGAGAAGCAAGATGTCAGACTTTTACACCATTGCCGAACGTTACCTGTCCGCCTGGAACCACGGGGAGGACGCAACTCGTGCAGATCTCCTGGAACATGGATGGGCAGCGCAGGCCAGATACGCTGATCCGCTAATGAGCGCCCGCAACAGGGACGAGGTCTCAACAATGATCTCTGCAGCACGCAGTCAGTTCCCTGGACACGCATTCAGTTTGCGAGGCAAAGTCGATGGTCACGCAAACTTCGTACGTTTCTCTTGGACACTTGCCAAGGAACAGTCTGCACCTGTGGCAGGCGGCACTGATGTCATTCGGCTCGATGAGGCAGGCGATATCGTTGAGGTGATCGGCTTTCTGGACGAGGTCGTGGCATGAGCGAGACCTACGTCATAACCTTCCAAGTGAAACCTGAGAGGCTGGATCGATTCTACACCCTGCTTGAACCGGTACTGGACGCCATGCGTCATGAGGAAAGTTTCATCCAAGCCGCCCTCCACGTTCATCCGGACCAACCAAACCTCGTCCAACTCCACGAAACCTGGAGGGACAGACAGGACGTTCTGGACGTTCAGCTTCACCGCCCCTATCGAGCTCAGTGGCATGCCGAAATGGATGATCTGCTGGAGCAGCCCCGCGATATCCAGATTTGGCAGATGCTTCGGAAGGACAGCTGACGAACTCGCAAACTAGAACGCCTTCGTGAAAAAGGCGCTCACTGCCAGGACCTGACGATGGCGTTGTTATATCTTGCGGGTCCGACAGCAAGGTTTTAAAATCCCGAGACCCGCCGGAAAGCTTGTCAAATCAAGACCGGCTTTCTGCGGGTGCGAGCGCAACCATTGCCGGTATTGGGCTCGTGTATATGATCGGAAAGATGCAATACCTGCCCGGATTACGCCTTTCAACAGTATCTGCTCAGGAAAGTTCTCTCAGCTTCATGACTTGATCCTCATAGGCTGCAAGAAAGAACACGCGCGCAATATCAGGATCTGTCTCACGTCGAAGAGCCGCGAAACAAATATCAACCGCCCGGGAATATGTCGGGCCGGACTTGTCTCTAAAATTGTCGCGCATGTGTCGGATGGCGGCAGCCGGCCCGTTGATCTTCTCAATGCTTTTTTTCTGAACAATCTTGACTGGCTTTTGCCATCGAGCCGCGAAAGCGACCGGAATGATCTCGCTCACAATTCCACCCCCCTTGACCCTCTTTGTGGAGCTTCATGTTAGGCATCACTTATCTTCGTCGCCAATTCACCCCGAGCTAGTCCATAAGTGGTAGACCGTCCGTGATCACAACGTCATCACCAGGATAGATCTTTGAATTGAAACAATCCGGCGACCGCCAAGTCTGGAACAGATCAGGAAAGCATTGCGTAGCCAGTCTTTTGAGGGCATCTCCGCCGCCGGTGCCGATCAAGACCAGAAAAAACCTGCCTGCGAAGGGGCCACATATAGTGCAATAAAATTGCGCTGAGAAGGCATATAATTCCGCTTGTATGCACCATTGAGCGGGTTCATACTGTCAATCATCATATGTTTGTGGAGATCGATATGGCTGAGGGCACTTACGCCGATGACGCAAAGCCACGGTTTCTGATCCGGTGGCTCTTCTCGACGAACCACAAGGATATTGGCACCTTATATCTTATCTTCTCCATGCTCGCCGGCATTTTGGGTACGGCACTCTCCGTGGCTATCCGGATGGAACTTCAAGAACCAGAGCTTCAGTTCTTCACCAATCCTGATGCCTATAACGTCGTCGTCAGTGGCCACGGTCTGGTAATGATTTTCTTCGTCATCATGCCAGCTCTGATCGGCGGTTTTGGCAACTGGTTCATTCCATTGATGATCGGGGCTCCCGATATGGCGTTTCCGCGCCTCAACAATGTTTCGTTCTGGTTGCTCCTGGTCTCTTTCGTTCTGTTCGTCCTGTCGCTTTTCGTGCCCGGAGCGCCGGGAGGCCTTGGCCATGGGGGAGGGTGGACGCTATACCCGCCTTATTCTGTAACAGGACAACCTGGTCCGGCAGTTGACCTTGTCATCTTCTCGATCCACCTCTCGGGTGCCTCTTCAATCCTTGGCGCGATCAATTTCATTACCACGATCTTCAACATGCGCGCGCCAGGTATGACACTCCACAAGATGCCATTGTTCGCCTGGGCAATGTTGGTGACGGCGTTCATGCTGCTGCTCTCGCTCCCCGTCCTTGCAGGGGCAGTTACAATGCTGCTGACGGACCGCAATTTTCAAACCGCGTTTTTTGCACCCGCCGCTGGCGGTGATCCGATCCTCTACCAACACCTGTTCTGGTTCTTTGGCCATCCCGAGGTCTACATAATGATCCTCCCCGGGTTCGGAATTATTAGCCATGTAGTTTCGACTTTTTCCAGAAAACCGATCTTTGGCTATCTGGGAATGGCATATGCCATGGTGGCGATCAGCTTTCTTGGATTCATCGTCTGGGCCCACCATATGTACACCGTCGGAATGAGCATGGAATCGCAGCGTTACTTCGCGTTCGCCTCCATGGTGATCGCCGTCCCGACCGGCATCAAGGTATTCTCCTGGCTCGCAACCATGTGGGGTGGTTCGCTACAGTTCAAAACACCAATGCTTTGGGCTATAGGATTTGTGCTGCTCTTCACTGTCGGCGGCGTGACGGGCGTGGTCCTTGCCAGCCCAGGCGTCGATCGTGTTCTCCACGATACGTATTTCGTTATCGCACACTTCCATTACGTGCTGTCGCTGGGTGCCGCCTTCGCAATCTTTGCGGGCTTCTATTACTGGTTCCCCAAGATGTCCGGCTATATGTACAACACAGCATTGGGAAACCTGCATTTTTGGCTGATGTTTGTGGGAGTGAACCTGGTGTTCTTTCCCCAGCACTTTCTTGGTCTCGCCGGAATGCCCCGGCGCTACGTCGACTATCCGGATGCATTTGCCGGGTGGAACTTTGTGTCCTCCGTTGGGGCCTACATCTCCGCGGCTGGTCTCGTCGTATTCTTCATAATGCTGGGAGAGGCTTTTGCGCGCAGGCGGCCAGCTGGCGATAATCCGTGGGGAGAGGGGGCGACTACACTTGAATGGACGTTGTCTTCGCCGCCGCCGTTCCATCAATATCAAACATTGCCTCTGCTTAGGTGAGGGAGGAAGGTGTGACCAGCGATCCCATCAATCTCAGCGAGTTGGCGATCACCTACTATTGGATTTTCTTCTTCTATCTGATCGTGCGCAATTTCGTTGCTTCTGCAACAGGGGGAACGCAAGAAGGCAAAGATCGGCCTCTTCCAGGAAAACCTCTTCTCCACGATGTCGTCCCTCTATCGAGTTCGCAATCTGTTGCCCTCAGAGATGACAACAAGCTTGTGGAACCAACGGGAACTTTGAATGAGATCCGCGAGGTTGATCCTGAATTTTCAGAAACATCCTTCCTAAATACCGCAGTGTCCGTCTTTGAAACGGTCCTGGATGCCTATGCCCGGGACGATGACGAAGCATTGAAGGCATTTTGCAGCTCAGCGGTGGTTTTCGACTTCAAGCAGGAAATTGATAGACGTCTCGGCAAAGGTCTTTGCCTCCAGCTACTTCTGGTTCAAGTGAGAGATGCGGTGCTGGTTGGAGCATCACTCGATAACGGTCTTGCAGATGTTACGGTTGCCTTTGAAGCAGAACTCGTGCGTTCAGTGAGCAGCGAGAACGGGACAGTCCTCGAAGGAGATCAACAAGCCATTATTCGTACGCGTGATCTGTGGACATTCCGGGTCCCACTCCCCTTTGACGGCCGGATCTTGCTTGTTTCCACTCAACCTCAATAAGCCCAGCCTTCTCAGGAATAAAATCCGGGACGTTATCAGCATGCATTTTAATTGTCGCTATTGACAATAAACGGCAATTTTAATGTTGTGTTGCCATGGACATAGAACTTGCACGAACTTTTCTGGAAATCGTTTCGACGGGCAGTTTCGTCCGTGCATCCGAGCGGCTGAATATTGCCCAGACGACCGTGAGTGCCCGGATACGCACTTTGGAACAGCAGATTGGTCGACAGCTCTTCACGCGGCACAAGAATGGGGCGGCACTTACTCCGGCAGGTGAGCAGTTCCTGCGCTACGCGCCGATGTTTGTGCAGCTGTGGCAACGGACCTTGCACCAGGTGGCGGTTCCGCCTGGTCGTCGAGCGGTACTGACAATTGCATCTGAAATCACCCTGTGGCAGCCGCTGCTACTTGATTGGGTCGGTTGGATAAGATCGGCAATGAGCGATATTGCACTGAGGGTCCATGTCGACGTCGCAGAAGATCTGATCAACCAGGTCGCTTCCGGAATGGTTGACGTTGCAATCATGTATGCCCCTCACCAGCGTCCCGGTCTCAAGATTGATCTTCTCATGGAGGAAAAACTTGTTCTTGTGACGACCCACCCTGATGCCGCAATCGGAGAAGCTGGAGATTACGTTCACATCGACTGGGGTCCTGATTTCGTATCGCACCAGGGCATGAATTTTCCAGAAGTTGCACCTGATCTCTTTATTGACTTCGGACCCTTGGCCCTGAACCATGTGTTGAAGAACGGTGGTTCCGGTTACTTCCGAATGACAGCCGTCAAACCCCATATTGAAACCGGAGCACTGCATGTTGTTGCGGAGCAACCGCAATTCTCCTATCCCGTTTATGTGGTCCAGTCAGCCAATGCCGACCAGGGTGTCGTGACGGCCGCACTTGCAGGGCTGCGCGAGATAACAGTCTCCGGACGCAATGACGTCGTCGCTCCTTGAGGATAGATCATCGCTCGTTGCCAAATGCCGTTTGATGTCCAGACACTTCGTCTGTGGACATCAGATGCCACCATATTTTACCACGCAGGAATTTTGCGTTCACAGTACACTTAATTTCGTTGGAGCAGAGGCCAGCATTTGGTCATACTGACAGGGACGAGGTTGGGCTACATTGCTACCTTCTCTCCATTCAGGTTGCTCGCGTTCCACTCCTAGACGTATGAAACCTGACCTCGTCCCCGACCTTCACAAATGATCTCAAGCCGCAACGGGCCTTGGCGTCAAGCTTGACAAAATCGTCTGCGACGCCATGATATTGTCCATGGTACATTTATCGCGATATCATTCCGTAAGGATGAGGCTACGCATCATCGCAGGCTGACCGCCCCCGTCCGGACAAACATACCGGGCGAGGGGATTTGCATCATCGGCTTGTACCACTCCCTACAGTGTAACCGAATTGCGCTACTTCAATTGGCGCAAAGCTCGCGCGTCATAGTGGATGAAGCCAGAACCTACAGCTTGTAGCCCTACGTCTTGGCACTTCAATCACCATCGGAGAACGCAAACATGTCGAGGGAATGCTTTAGTCAGCTAACGGCAGCGGATGTGAATGTACTGATGTCACTGCTCGAACACTATAGTGATACTCCGACCGCATATACCGTCTTGTTGAGAGACAAATTGAACCATGCCAGCATTTTCTTTGGGGAGGATGTGCCCGCAGACGTCGTGACGATCGACTCGCGCCTTGAGTTCAGTGTTGATGGCGTTCCGATGGGCCCGCATGTTCTGGTGAAAAGCAGCCCGGAGGATCTTCCAAACTTTGCGCTTTCCATCCACTCAATGCGGGGCCTGGCTCTCCTTGGGCTTGCTGTTGGAGAAAGCGTCGAAATTATAACCGATGAAGGTGGCCGTCAGACGCTGCGGATCGACCGTATTCTGTTTCAACCGGAAGAGCAGCGGCGAAGCGAACACGTTACTGCCAATGAACGTCACGAAACAATCGACAGGGCCCCACAGGTCATCAGCTTTCGCCCCCGACAGAGATCGACCGGGTACCGGTTGGATGATGATCCAGGACCGAGTGCGGCCTGAAGTGTAGTTCCGGACTTAATCAAGATTCACTTGACTTGTTCCAAGAGCTGCAAGCTGAGCGAGCGCATAAGGGGCGTTCATTTGTCATTGTTGAAGACTTGGTTGACACTGACATACATGTGGAGCTCGAACGTCTTGCCGGTCTCCTCAAGGCCCGCCTGATAGGGTTCGAGTGCCGTCATGTTACTGTCCTCTGTCCTGGAACTGGAGACAGTAAGAATGTTGCCGTGCTCTATGATAAACCGATTGAGGCTTCGCTGGCCGACACGACTGCTGCCGATCGGGATTCGGCAGCCAAGCTCGCAGCAGCGTTCACGGGAATCGGGTGAACGCGAAATTCACTTGATGACGCTGACGAGGAAATCCTCATTCCAGCCGGCGCTGAGCCTTTTCGACGTCATCGATAGCTTGGCCGGATGGCGTCGCAGCAGGTTGTGAGC
>JAEWDP010000010.1 GCA_023390055.1 Pseudomonadota bacterium
CAGCAGTGTAACGCGATTTCTTTTGGGGCTGTCGCCTGGTGTCATCTTATCGTCGAGCGGTTGCAGTTAGGCCCTAGGGATAAGGCGACATGTGCCAGACATCAAGACAGATGCCATACCGAATGATGACAGAACAGGATGGAAAGTAAGGCACGGTGATACCTCACCGTGCCTACTGGCTCAGACGCCCAAATAGGGCATTACTTCGTGAAATCCGCGCCAGATCATTTCGAGAGCGACATAGAGGATCACGATAAGGCCGACATAGGCAATCCAACGGAAGCGTTGCAATAGCCGTGCAATGAAGCTTGCAGCAATCCCCATTAGGGCGATTGACAGGACAAGACCGAAGACAAGCACTTCAGGGTGCTCTCGAGCGGCGCCTGCAACGGCAAGAACGTTGTCAAGCGACATGGAAACGTCTGCGATTACGATCTGCCAGGCTGCTTGCGCAAACGTCTTTCGCGGAGCAGAGCGAGCGACGGTACCATCCTGATTGATATCTTCATTTTGCAAGACTTCGGCAGCGTCTTCTTCTTCCGCATGTGATGTCCGCAGTTCACGCCACATCTTCCAGCAAACCCAAAGCAGCAGAATCCCGCCAGCGAGTAAAAGGCCAACTATCTGTAGTAATTGTGTCGTTACGGCTGCGAAGGCAATTCTGAGAACTGTGGCAGCGATGATGCCGATAAGAATGGCCTTGGCACGCTGTTCCTTCGGCAATCCCGCAGCAGCAAGCCCGATGACGATGGCATTGTCACCTGCGAGTACCAGATCAATCATGATAACTTGCAGGAGAGCCGTAAGCGCTTCCTGCGTAAAAAATTCGCCCATATTTTTGCACCTAATCCCTTTGACGAGATGCGCCGGTTATCTAGCGTTGTGATTCATGCCGTTCAACCGTCTTTGACGGAGATCTTGCGTCATGATCAAACAATCGCCACCATCAGAGCGGTCACCGGGCACCCTAGCTAAAGTCTCCCAGTCCGACATCACAGTCATTAGACTGCCAGAGGGGCCCGGCCTGGTGATACACCCCTACCGTCACAAATGCCTAAACTCAACCTCTTTTCGACAAAGAATTTCTCAACAGAGAGGAGCTTTCCTTTGCCTTCAATGACCAATCGTCTGTTCCGCAGCGAACTTAGCGAGACACGCTTTGTACTGGAGAGCGACCTGGAGTAAGCCTTCCGCCTTTGATGAGGGCCTGGATGGGCTTTTCAACGCATTCATAGGCAATGACACCTGTGAAGGTGCCTGCGATCACGCCTCCTGTGGCGATGAGGACGAAGGGAAGATCCATTATCATGCCGAGCTTGACGGTGACGGACAGAGCCAGTGTGTGCCACAGATAAATAGAATAGGACGCGTCACCGAGATAGGAAGCGATTGGATAACGAGACAATTTTCCTGCCCTTTCGATGGCCAGTACTCCCGCCAGCATCATGACGGCAAGAGGTCCGCAATTACGGGCGTCAAACTCCAGTTTCATGACATGAATCATGGCAAAACCAAAAACGGCTAGGACGATAAGTAGGGTTCCAATGGCAGCAGACGGCAAAGTTCCACGCTTCCATAATTTTGCAAGAGCAGCCCCGGCGGCAAACTCTAGGAGAAGGGGCCTTGTGTAGAACGTTGCGGTGTTAGCCGACGACTGCAGGAACATGCCGCAAAACACCAGTGCCAACAGTACCAGCATCAATGTTGCCAGCCGGTAGGGCGGCCGAAAGAACAAGGCCATAGCAAAAACTGCATAAAAGAAGGCTTCGTAGTTCAGTGTCCAGCCTTGAACGAGGACTGGCCAGAATTGCTCTGCGTTTGGTGACGCAACCGGAAAAAAGAAAAACGATCCCATGATATGGAAGAAATCCAGCTTCATGTTGGGAAACAGGCCGGCCACGGCGCCGATGATCATGATACCTGTTACAATCCAATAGTTAGGGGCAATTCGTAGCAGTCGATTTTTCAAGAATATAAAGGGTGATGTTTGCCTGTGATCGCTGATCGCCATCATAATGAAGCCGCTGACGACAAAGAACACGTCAACTCCGGCTGCACCAATCGCGAAATGCATGCCGGTCCTTTCTGCCGCGTGGAAGACCACAACAGCGAGTGCCGCAAAGGCTCTGAGATATTGAATTCCATAAAGTGTCTTCATTATAGCCTTGACTTATCTGCTGTGCACGTGCCGCATCTCGCGAATCCAACGGGCAGCATTTTTGGAATTGAAGACATGGTAAGTTCGGGGGCGGACCGTATCGCGTTCTCGCGTAAGCACCTTGCCCGCAATGAAATAGAGTAGGAACGAGCCGATATGATAGGGGTGCATGATGTCGATCTCGACGAAAGAGCGCACGAAGAGTAGCGCCGAAATTGCGAAAAGAAGAAGTGACTGAGGGCTTCGTCCGGTTCTCAGGAACAGTCGAATGTGGCCCCCCATGCAAAACAGCAATATCGCCGAGATCAGAAATGTTCCTGCAATGCCGGTTTCCACCATGGTTTCAATGTAGGTGTTGTGAAAATGGAACCCGCTGCGTGAGACAATAAAGAAATCATCCCATAACCGTTCAGCTTCAGGAAAGCCTTGCACCCAGAACCCATAATAACCGATGCCCAGCCATGGTGCCCGGCCGGCCTCAAGGATCCCCTGTTGCCATAGATAGGTTCGGCCTGTGAGGGTCGTATCCTTGCCAAAGGCCCCAAGTACAGCGTCCATGGCACCCAATTGCACGGCAGCAATACCGATACAGGCGATCACTACAAGTCCGACAACGAACAGCGCTTGCCTGTTGCGTGGCGCCAGAAACAGAGAAATCTGCATTGCTATACATACGCAAAGCACCGCTGTTGTCGTTATAATCGAAGTGGCGGACTGGGATGCGAACAGCGCATATGCCGACAGCATCCCCGAAAGAAGACTGGCAACGGTCCAAAGAATTCGGCCGCGAAAAACCGTCGCAGTCATGTATGAGAACAAGACGCCGAGTGATGCATATAGTCCAAGCTGGTTCTTTGAAGAGAAGGCTCCGACAAAGCTGTAGGTGCCATCAAGCGGGTCGTAATGGTAATTGCCAAATGCCAGTGAGAAGAGCAGTACCACCGTGCATCCGGCCACCGAGCCGCGGGCGAGGGTTTCGGTTGCCAGGACCCGCATCGCGATGAGCGCGCAGATGGCATGTGTGAAATACTGCACCGCAGCTCGCAAAGAAACCGCAGGGGCTTCCGACCAGAATGCGGACAGAAAGCTAAACACCGCGAAGGCGAGGATCCATCCGTAACGTGCGTAGTTTCCGAGTACTTTGTGGTAATCGACGAAAATGAGCGGTAGCCACATCGCATAATACGCAAGGATGGAAATCTGTCCAAATCTGGAAGAGTAGGCAAAAACAAACAACGACAATGCTACTGCTGTCGTGCCATAGACGGAATTTCGCTCCGGATTCACGAGAATGGATTTGGCAATCCTCATGCCAGCCTCATTGCAACAATAGCTCGGATGTGACGCGTACCACGTCTCCTGGCTTCAAGGCGGTCGTCTCACTGACCGGAATTTCCTTCGGCCCAGCTCCATCGTCCCGGACAACCGTGTACTTGGTGGAAGCAGCCTTGCCGCTGGTATCGAATCGGAGAGCTTCGGCCGACTGTGAAAGAGCTTCAGACATCAGCTCATGGCTGGTTGTAAGCTTCAACGCCAGCTTCTCCAATTCGGCCTCGGTGTCCTGCAGTTCCTTGGCGCGCTGGGCCTCCCAATCGTTTCTTAGATTTATCTCGTCCTGTGTTGCCTTGCTGATATCCTGCTTGGCTCGAAGTGTGGCTGTATCTATATCGAGAAGTGTTGATTCCACATCGGCAGTGCGTTCCTCGATGGACAGTCTCCGTTGGCTTGTTGCCAGACCCTGCTCACTTAGCCGGCTAATCCGCTCACGATCCTTCTCCGCGAGCTTGAGCTGTTCTTGCTGTGTCTCCGCCTTCTGACTGAGAGATCGAACCTCACTTTCGAGAAGTGTTCGCAAATCAGCCAGAGCCTTGAGCTGCAATTCATATCGCTGACGACGCGATTTCATCAGAGCTGTTTCGCTGGCGATCAGTTCTGACGCATTGGGAATCTTTTCCAGCTGAGGTGGAACTTTGATCTCGTCCATGCCCTCGACTTCCGCGAGAAGTCTTGCCCGTCGGGCAATAAGGCGGCTTCGCTCGGAATCGTAGACGGCCGAGTCACCTCGGGCATTTATGAAATCACGGGCAAAACGCTGTCCGGCTTCCGACCGCCGTAAACCGCCGGCCAGACTGACCGCTTTCAAAACAGTCATCTCGGGAGAATAGGGGTATTCTCCCGGAGTGTTCACATCGCCAGCCAGAAAGATCGGTCGGAACTCGGCAATTTCCACTGAGGCGGATGGCTCGGTTCGGAGTGCAAATTCGCTTTGAAGTCTTTTCCCGATTTCCGTTGCGACATCCAAACTCGTCTTGCCGGCAACTTGTAGTTCACCGATAAATGGCAGCGAGATTGCCCCGCTTGGCCCGACGGCATAGTCGCCGGCGATCACGTCCCAATTTCGTATTGTGCCCTCGGCGGGCTGCCATTCGGCAACACGCACCTTGACTTTGTCCATCACCCCCAGGCGGTAGACGTCCTCTGCAGCTGCCGCAAGGTTGGTTGCAAACAGTAATGATCCAAGAATACAATAAATCGCCATTGTCCGGGATCTGACCGGAGCTGGATTGCGCATAAGAATACCTCGTTTGATACATCGAAGGGCGAAGATCGGATAGTCTTCGCCCCTCTTATGATGGCCTTGCCTCTCGCTGGGATGAGTTGGCTTAGTAGCTTCCGCGAGAAAAACAGACTGCCGGTATGGTCTTTGCGATGATGAGCAGATCCCGGATCAATGACCAATTTTGCACATAGTGCGTGTCGAACGCTATCCGGCTTTCATACGATACGTCGTTGCGACCACTGATCTGCCACAGTCCGGTAAGTCCCGGGCGTGTCTGCAGGTAGTAGACTGCATTGCAGTCATAGAGCCCGAGCTCTTCATCAACAACCGGGCGCGGCCCAACGACGCTCATGTCGCCCCGCAGAATATTGATGAGCTGTGGCAGTTCATCGAGACTGACCTTGCGCAATACCTGTCCAACTGCGGTTACCCGCGGATCGTTACGGAGTTTACGTGTGGACGTCCATTCTTCTGCAGCCTGCGGATTGTTTTGCAAGTAGTCCCGTAGGACCTCATCCCCGTTGGGCACCATCGTGCGGAACTTCAGGCAATGGAAATATCGGCCATTATGACCGACTCGCCGGTGGCCATAGAAAATAGTGCCGCCGTCTGAGAACTTAACCAGGGCCATGATCAGCATAAAAATGGGACCAAGGGCAATGAGTGCTATCGCAGCAGCAGTGATATCAAATCCGCGCTTTGCGAAGCCACCAAGGGGAAATGCGAGCGGGACCTCGTCGGTGGTCATGAACGGCGATCCGGCCGAACGTGTCGCTGACTTCATAGAGAAAGCTCCATTTGGGTTTGCGATATCTTGCCTGTGAGGCGCTTCGTGCGTCGCAATGGGATAATAAGTCTGTGTTCGGAATTTGATGCGGCAGATTTTTTTCAAGCCGGCGTGCGCTTCCACAACGGTTCGAAGGATGTGCGTATATTAGAGAAAGTTAATTGGATCTATATTTTGATTATTTAATGAGTATATTATTAGTATATATATAATTCTAATCTTATTAAAACTACGTAATTGTAATAATATTTTGGAAAATACGGATTGTGTCTAATCCTGATTAACAGGAGACTCTCGAGGATACTACAGTGTGATTGCAACGATGCCTTGGTCCAAGGCCAGCATCTCGGATATTTTGCACTGCAATGCGTTGCTGCAGTGCGAAGAGATGGTCAAGGTGCAGGAGCTGCCGTAATAAAAGTTGATCATTGGCCATGTGTTTGTGCGTAATTCCTCCGAGTCGAAAAGGGTGGCTGCGACTAATGTGGGCAACAACGTGACGAAGTCGTGGAGAGCCAAAAATTACGAAAGTTTCATGAAGTGCGTGCTATAATTCGTCGGATACAACTTGAACGTTCGTGACTTGCCCAATATTATACCCCGATTGACCGGAGAGGAGCCAGGAGATCGACTGAACCGATATGGCAGATCCGGGAGGACGGATTATGTATGCACCTCGTGTGTTCATAAGTATGATTTTTGCGCTGGCGGCCTTTGCCGGTGCGACGTACTGGATGACGGGGTCGGCTTACACGACGGTTCTGCAGACGATTATCTGTGCGGTCATCTTGCAGGTAGGGTATTTCATCGGTCTGCTTTATCTTGTTCATCGCGAGAAGACCGAGCGTCAGCGGGCTGGTAACGATCCACTTTCGAACACGCGCACGACTGAAGTTCGAAGCGCAGATACTATATCCGTAGAACCTGCGACGCCGCTTAATATTCCTGATCGATAATCAGCTTTCCTGCAATTCCATATCCTCGACATTTTCCTCACATCTATTGTTTCCACGAAGCAGGAAGCAGGAGACGAAGGTGAAGCACGTGGAAGCAGTCTGTGTGATTATTGCTGCCCGGAACGCGGCCAGCTCGATTGGCACGGCGATCACGTCGGCCCTACATGAAACTGTCGTAAGGGAAGTTATCGTCGTTGACGACGGATCGCGAGATGGTACATCGGAGGTGGCATCGCTTGCCGATGATGGAACTCACCGGCTACGGATCGTCTCTTTTACTGAGAATCGGGGGCCGGCCGCGGCGCGCAACTACGCAATTAGTATATCGCACTCTCCGCTAATTGCCATTCTTGATGCTGATGACTTCTTTTTTCCCGGACGCTTTACGGCCATGCTGAAGCATGACGGTTGGGATTTCATTGCGGACAATATCGCATTTACCCAGAATGCACGGACAGATCTGCAGCCGCAATCGTTTCAGCCTCGTGCGCGCCAACTATCAACGCTGGATTTTATTGAGGGGAACATTTCGAAACCCGGTGCGCGACGTGCTGAGATCGGGTTCCTGAAACCTGTCATGAGACGAAGCTTCCTGGACTTCAACAGCCTGCGCTACAACGAGAACTTGCGATTAGGGGAGGACTACGATCTATATCTTCGGGCTCTAGTGATGGGAGCGCGTTATACAGTTATAGAACATTGTGGGTATGGAGCAGTGGTTCGTCCCGATTCTCTCAGCGGTCAGCATCGGACCGAAGATTTGAGGCGGCTGTGGGAGGCGGATCGCTCGATCCGCATGTCGTACTGTCTTGCTCCGATGATCGGAGATGCTCTCATGAGGCATGAAAAGCACATCCGTGATCGCTACGAACTGCGCGCGTTTCTTGATGCCAAGAGATGCGGAGGCCTGCTGTCCGGATTGCTGCATCTCCTGGAGCAGCCCTCGACGATACCGGTAATTACAAGGGGAATACTCCACGACAAGGTGCGTCGGTTCAAGGTTGTTGAAGAAGCCGCGCCTGACATCGGCCTCAGATACCTGATCCCCGGTGTTCCTCTCGCTCACAAATAGTCTCGTCGGACGCTTTCGAGAACATTTTGAAACTGTGACATCACGGCATCCAACCGACCGTCGGGACTTAGCTGGGGGTCGCTACGACCCGCCTGCCACAACGCTAAGATGGATGGAGCCGCCAGGGCCTGCTTGGCGAACCCGCGGAGACCGGATTGGGAAGGTCTGGTCTGTACATGCAACTGTCCATCTGCTCCGCCGGAAGCGGATGCTGGATCGCTTGGTCTTTCGAACTGTATCCCCCAAAAGCGCGAACTCTTGGCGATTGCTTCTGCACGTGTTGATACAGGAATGAGTCTCGGGGCGTAACTGGCACCTACACTTTTTGTCCAGTCATGCCATTTGAAATCATTAATGGAACGGGATGTGCTTACTGCTACCCAAGGGACGCGGAATGCGTCCGCCAGAATGGCTCCATGCATCGATTCGGCAACGATCATTTCTGATTGCGCTATTGCCCGGATGACCTGCTTTGCCTCTCCGCGGGGATCGAGATATGTCAGACCGGCCGGTTCACATACAGCTTGCCACCTGCCGAATTCAGCTGATTCCCAATGCGGAATGAACGTCTTCTTGTAAAGTTTCGGCAGGTTCTGGAATTCCGGCATTTGTGTAACCATGACCGCGGGATCCACGATCCCCTTGTCTTGCTCAAGCCTCAGCTTTCGTGCAGTCATCGGTCCACGGACACAACGGATATCCCATTCCCGGCTGTCGCTGACGTCGGGAGCGTTGCCGTAGCCATAACCACTACCCACGACCAGTTTACGAACGCCGGTTGGGAGCAGGGCAGGGTTCAAGACAGTTCCGACACCAATTAGCATTAGTTCCTTGTGGACGTCTCGCAATCCTGGCAGCAGAAAATCCCAAAGCCACAGATTGAGGTCGTCACCGAAATTTCCGTGGTGTGATTCCCAGTGATAGGGCTTCATTACGGTCTCCGTGAAAAATTGAACGAACGGACTAGCATTTGCTGCCCGTGAACTTACTGGTGCCGAGCTCGACGATTGTCTTTACCAGTACAGGGTCTCGCCGGATCCACTGGACGAGGAAAGACAGGTCGGGAGCCTGTCCGCGACGGACACGCCCGGCCTGACTCCATAGAGCCTGTCGGCGAGCGGTATTCTTGTATGACGTAATGGATTCCACGTCTTGTGGCCTTCCGGCATAGCGGGTTTCCAATGTGTCGAGCGCCACCCACGTATTGAATTGCTGCCGAAGAAACTGAGGAGACTGGTTGTCGATGCTGTGGAAGATGTTGAGACCCGTTCCGCGCCTTGCTCCCGTCTCGTCGCACAGGAGCGGACGCCGTGATGCAAAAATGCAGTCACAAAAATACAGAACGTCCTCTGCTGCCAATCGCAGGCTTGGTTCAAAGCGGATGGTTTCAAAAATGTTGCGGCCGATTACCATGCAGGAGAGATGCAGGAAGCTCCAGTTCTTCAGCATTACGCTTGCCAAATTTGGGAGCTCGATCACCAATGGCGCTTCGTTCAGGCGGATTCCTTCTTCTGTCTTTTCAAGCTTTGCCATGCCAAAGTGGTAGTAGAATTCCTCACTTGCTCCCATTGATGCCCAATAACAGTCACTGTCAAAACGTGTCATTGTGTCATGTGCATTCTGCAAATGGTGGGGAAACCACTCGTCGTCCGAATCGAGAAATGCTACGAATCTGGTTGACGCGGGAACATGGTCAAGTCCGGTGTTACGCGCACCGCCCGGTCCAGCATTCGGTTGCTTCGTGATCGTAATTTTGGATTTGTCCGTAGCACTAAGAAGGGAAAGTTCTCGATCTGCCGGTAGCGGTGATTCGTCATCAACCACGATAATATCGAAATCCTGATAGGTCTGGGCAAACACGGATTGCAATGCCCGACGAAGAATACCCGGCTCTTTCTGGTAGAATGGAATAACAACTGTGAATGTTGCCATTTTTTCGCCCCTGCTTTTTCAAAGGATTGGAAGCCGCTGGGCTTCAACTGATCTTGGTGGTGTGGCAGCCGGTGCCACGGGTCTCAATCTAACCTCCAGAAAACAGGGCCACATCTATGCCTCCAATCCACGGCGTGAAGACTGTCACGACAAATGTCGGATGGAGCGTGCTTTCAAAAACAGCCACATTCGGGCTGAAGTTTGTCACGGTTCCTATTCTGGCGCGGCTGCTTACTCCAAGTGAGTTTGGTACCGTCGCCGTTGCGCTTACAGTGGTCCAGTTCCTGACGATGATCGGTGGAGCTGGACTGACGTCGGCGTTGATCATGGAACAGGAGGAGGACCGGGAGACGGTTGACAGCGTGTTCTGGGCCAACCTCGCAATGGCAACATTGATGTCGCTTGTACTTTATCTGGCTGCTGCTCCACTCGCGATTGCCATGGGAGCACCGCAAAGCGCCACACTTCTGAAAGTAATGGCGCTACTTATTCCGATCCAGCTTTCCGGAGACGTTGCCTACTCGCTTCTGGCTAAACAATTAAACTTCAGCAAGGATGCGATGTGGAGCACGATTTCCGAATCACTTGCGGCGCTGATCGCTGTTTTGATGGCTTATCTCGGATTTGGTGTATGGGCCCTGGTCGCCCAGCTTTTTGCCGCAGCTTTGATCCGGCTTTGTGGGCTCTACATTGCGTCAGGCTATGTCCCCGCGCCGGTTGTACGTCCTCGCAAACTGCTACCGCTTCTTTCGTTTAGTTCAGGGGTGATGGGGTCGGAGATCGCGAATTTTGTTACTTTCCAATCACCGATGATCATCATTACCCGTCTGCTGGGCCTCGCTGACGCAGGGGCCTATTCGGTTGCGAACAGATTTGCCAGCATCCCTAATCAGGTGGTCCTTTCGGCAGTGATGGGCGTATTGTTTCCCGCGTTCAGCTTGATGGGAGATGATCGCAAACGGCGTGCAGATGCACTGATGCTAAGTACGCAGGTGACAACCGTCCTGCTTGCGCCGGCGATGTTCGGATTATGGGCAGTTGCGGAGCCTGCCATGCTTGTGATTTTTGGAACGGACTGGGCCTACGCATGGCGTGTTCTCGGCCTGCTTGCACTATCAAAGGCCATCATCACGCCGTGCAGCACGTTCATTCCCTACTTGAAAGGCACTGGGCACGGTCGGGTTCTTTTCTGGTCTGCAGTGTTGCGCGCAATCGTCACCACAGTAGTACTTGCGCTGGCTGCCAATCATGGGGGACTGGAGAAGGCGATGATGGCACTTTGCGCCGTCAATGCCGTGACACTCATTGGTTATTCGTGGGTTGTATTCCGTGTCGATGAAATCCCTTTCCTGCGTGGTCTGCTGACCAGTAGCAGATCAATGATAAGCGCAATGGTCATGGCTGTCGCCGTTCGCTCGATTTTGGAGTCGTTACAGGGACAAATCCAAAATCCTTATGTGGAGCTGCTTGCAGGTGCGGTGACTGGAGGAGTGATCTATGCCGTCTTCCTGCTTTTGATGGAACAAGATTTGTTACGCAAGCTGGTAGAACTCGCGAGGACGCGTCGGATGCCAAGTCAGGATCCTGCATTGTCAGACACCCCTCCGTGAAAAAAGGGGTTTGCGAGAGCCTGTCGATTTCGACGGCAGCAGGACGAGAACCAGATGCTGGAGGAAGTTTTCGCTGAGAGTGCCTATGTTGGACAGCCGGCAAAAATCCAACCCTGGAATAAATTCGCTGTATCGGTTCTCGACGTTTTGTTTTGCCGGCATCCATCACAGACAATCGCGACCGGGGCTCAATCTCCGCGTACGTACCCACTGTTACCAGCGACGAAGTCAAGTTCAAACGCTCGCGTTCGGCGTACCAGAGAGCGATGCCGTTGATGCGCCGATCGGAAGTCTTGGCACTGTCGTCAGATGACCTGCCTGCTATGGCGATCAAACCGGATCATTCAACATCCAAAACAACCCACGATTATGGTTCAATGCGTCTCAAACAAGCACTCGGACCCGCCGATGGCTGAATTGACTACCTTCAAAAGGGAGCGGCAGTTCCCCGTACCCCAAGAACGGCTTTCCAGACTGATCGTTTAGTGCAGGTGGCGTCGCCATTGTTCAGCCTTATTCCAGCCGACCAAGGCAGATCCTGCCTCTTACCATTTCGATTTAAATGCTGTCACGCAACTTATTTATCCGGAAATTCCAGCTGCAATTGAATGCCGAGGCTCGGGCAACGTCGTTGCTTAGCAGGGGATCGGGGATGCGACAGTGCAGCAGAAGCAGACGGCCGACCGTAATCCAGGATTATCTTTTTGCTGAGTCGCCACATTTTGCGCCAATGTGGAACCGATCTTTTGTGGCGCGGGCATACGTCTGCTTTGACTGAAATGGTGGCGACGGGAGGCGCTGCCCAAATAGGGGTGACTCGTTTGGCGGTCGATCAGAACATATCCTCCCGCATCAATCTGATGCGTATTTTACTGATCTCGGGCATCGTGTTCGTTCACGTACCTTATGATCCGCTGACCAGTCCGTTCAATGGAACGAATGGAATCTTCGACTGGTTGAGAGTTTTTCTCGGGGACAGTTTCTTTCGCATAGGTGTTCCGTGTCTTAGCGCAATTTCCGGTTATCTCCTGTTTCAGAAAGGCTGGCTGGCGTTTGACTTTGGAAAAGTTCTCAAATCCAAGTTGAAGTCAATCTTGACACCATTCTTGCTCTGGAATCTGGGCCTGTTTGTTCTGGTAGTTCTCGTACAGCGCGTCGGTATCGGTGTCGGATATTTTCCCGACCTGTGGCAGGCGTCGCTTCACGAACTTTTCGGTCAAGCGCTTGCCGTGGACGCGTTTCCGGTCAATCTGCCGCTATATTTTCTTCGCGACTTGTTTGTCTGCATTATTCTGTCGCCCGTTCTGGCTTTTCTGGTGCAGCGGATACCGGTACTGATTTGCGGATTGCTGTTTGTGCTTGCCATTCTTCCGGATGTCACAATCGGGATCGTATTGAAAAAGTCGATCCTGTTCAGCTTTACCTTCGGGATCTTTCTCGCTTTGCACCGTATCGACACAAAGATGATGGATCGTAATGCTGTCATCGGTGTCATTGTCACCATCGTAGCAGCATTGGTGCTTTCGATTGGGCTTTATCAAACCGGTCCAGATTTTCCGTTCTGGCTCGACCTGGCAAGGAACATCCTCGCAATCGTCGGCGCTCTCGGCTTCTGGTTGTTGTCTGCATTGCTGATCCGAACGCGAACCGGTCAGCGTCTCGCCGAGACTGGAACTTTGAGTTTCTGGATCTTCTGCGCTCATTATCCGCTGCTTGTCGCCTTATGGATGGTTTGGAACCGACTGGTTGGCGGGACCGGTTTCTATCCTTACTTCTACGTGGGCGCCATCGTCACAACCTTCTCCGTTCTGGTCGTGTCAAATCGTATCGTGGCGATACGAGCGCCATTTTTCCATCAGGTGCTTACCGGCAGTCGTGGACGCAAAAAGTCTGCTCATCTGGGGCCAGGCAACAGGACGCCACAAGCTGCTGCCACACCGCAGGGTGTCGCCATAAGCCAACAGCAAAGGTAGAACATGGCAAACGACATAATGAACACTCGTATTCGCCGGTGCATCATCGCTTGCGCCGTTCTTGCTGCAACGCCACCGGCGGTCTTTGCGCAGGATGATGCGACAGGCGTGTCATTCGTTGATGATTTCAAGCAGTTAAATCGCTCGTTCTGGTATGTTTCCGATGGTTGGAACAACGGCCCGCACCAGAATTGCACCTGGTCGAAAGACCAGGCTTCAATTGACGACGGAACATTGAAGTTGGGCTATGTGGCCGGCAAGACAGGTGAACGAGACTATGCCTGCGGCGAGGTCCAATCACGTGCGCGCTACGGATACGGCACCTTTGAGGTTCGCATGAAGGCAGCTACCGGCTCTGGGCTTAATTCTGCATTCTTTACCTATATCGGCCCGGTAGACAAGAAACCTCATGACGAAATCGATTTCGAGGTGCTTGGCAAGGATCCCAGTAAAGTCCAGCTTAACCAGTATATTTCTGGCAAAGGTGGCAATGAACAGCTGGCCTCCGTGCCCGGTGGCGCGAATGAAGCGTTCAACGACTACGCGTTCATCTGGGAAGCAAATCGCCTTCGCTATTTCGTGAATGGTCAGCTTGTTCACGAGGTCACCGACAAGGCGAAGATACCGTCGAACGCCCAGAAGATCTTCTTAAGCGTCTGGGGATCAGACAACCTCAAGGGATGGATGGGCCCATTCTCTTATGTCGGTCCGACAAGCATGAGCATTGATCGGATTGCGTTCACAGCGCTTGGAGAGCCCTGCCAATTCGAAGGGTCTGTACACTGCAGTCTCGATTAACCGTCCGATAAACCCGACTGAACCGGACCAGGTGGAGTCCTGATAACGTGGCATTGAAGATTCTGTACCTAGCGCACGATTTAACTGATGCAGCTGTTCGTCGACGCGTGCTCATGCTGAAACTCGGCGGTGCGCACGTAACAGTGGCCGGTTTTCAGCGGGCAGAGAATACGCTGGCTGGTGATGGCGATGTGACAACGATTTTCCTGGGGCGGACTGTAGATGGACGATTTGTCCAACGCCTACAGGCAGTTTTATCTGCGGCGATGTCGTTGAAGAAGGACCTGAAAAACGTTCCGGAACCGGATGTCATTGTCGCCAGAAATCTTGAGATGCTGGCACTTGCAGATCGCGCCTCCAAAAAATTTGGCGCGAAAGTACCGGTTATCTATGAGTGCTTGGACATCCATCGCCTGCTTTTGAACGATGGGCTGAAGGGGCGTATGCTGCGAGCGGCAGAAGGGTTTTTCGGACGGGATATCAAACTAATCATCACCAGTTCCCCGGCCTTCATTGATAACTATTTCTCCCGGCGTTCAAAGGTGGCGGCGCCTACGCTGCTGCTTGAGAACAAGGTCCTGGTCCGGGGAAATCCAGCAGCCATCCCGCTTCCTAAACCGCGTCCACCGGGCGTTGGGCGACCATGGAAGATTGGGTGGTTTGGTGCCATTCGATGCAGCAAATCGCTGGCGATCCTCTCCGAGTTTGCAAGGCGAATGGAAGGCAAAGTGGAGGTGATCATCAGGGGGCGACCTTCCCATGGCGAGTTTGACAATTTTAGCCGGCAGGTTGCACTGGCACCATATGTGGAATTCGGCGGACCTTATCGAAACCCTGAGGATCTTGAAGCCATCTATTCAGATGTTCAGTTCGCGTGGGCAGTTGACTTCTTCGAGGAGGGCCTAAATTCCGAGTGGCTCTTGCCGAACCGACTTTATGAAAGCGCACTCCACGGAGCGATCCCTGTCGCGCTTAAATCCACCGAAACGGGGAAATTCCTAGAACGACGAGGGCTTGGGCTGGTTCTCGAGGCTGTTACACCAGACGATTTGGAAACACCGTTCAAAGCGATGGATGACAATTTCTACGAACGGCTTTTCAACGCAATGGCAGGAGCTGAACGCAGGCTGTGGGTAGCAGGTGCCGAGGAATGCCGCAGTCTCGTCGCACATCTCGGAATGTTTGATGCAAAGGGCATTTCTTCTCCATCCGAAGTCACCACTTCGCATGTTAAACCCTGAGGCCCCTTGATGGTTGAAACTCCAATCAGCGATAAGAAGACACTTATCGTTATTCCATGCTTGAACGAGGCTGCCAATATCGAGCAGATATTGCGGCAGGTTTGCAGCGATTGTGAAAGCCTTGATGCTATCATCGCTGTCGTTGATGGCAGGAGCACTGATGGTACGCAGGACATTGTTACGAGAGCAATGGCGGAGTTTTCGAATCTGGTTCTCGTTGACAACCCCAAACGCTTGCAGGCTGCAGCCGTCAACCTTGCAGTCGAGCTCTATGGTGGCGGATGTGAGTATTTTATCCGTATCGATGCTCATGGTGAGTATCCCAATGGTTTTTGTCGAGTACTGTTGCAGGAGGTGATCGATCAGCAGGCAGACTCCGTTGTCGTTGGAATGAAGACGTCAGGTTTTGGCTTGTTCCAGAAGGCAACAGCTCTTGCACAGAATTCGAAGCTCGGTAACGGAGGTTCGAAGCATCGTGGTGGTGGGGGTGGTGAATGGGTTGTTCACGGTCATCATGCATTGATGTCAGTCTCGGCTTTTCGATCTGTCGGAGGCTATGATGAAAGCTTCAGCCATAACGAAGATGCAGAACTCGACTACCGTCTCGGTTTTGCAGGCTTCAGGATCTGGATGACCTGTAGGACATTCATGGTCTACTATCCGAGGTCGACGGCTTCCAGTCTTTTTCGCCAATACCTCTGTTACGGCCGTGGACGTGCAAGAAACATGCGCAAGCACCGCGGTCTGCCAAAAATCAGACAAGCGTTGCCGCTTGCTGTTGTCCCCGCATTTGCGGGGGCCCTCCTGGCCTTTCTTCACTGGAGTGTCGCGGTACCGTTCGCGGTCTGGGCCAGCATGTGCATGGCCTATGGGTTCTGGATCGCGATTGGTCAACGTAATCCGCTCGGTCCACTCGCTGCGGTGTCAGCAATGATTATGCATTTTGCCTGGTCGGCAGGCTTTTGGACCGAATTACTCAGGATCAGGCCGCGAAGGATAGTGCGATGAAGTGTGCGCAATATACTCTGGATGCCACCATCGATATCGGTGTCTGCACGTTTCAAAGACCGGCACTGCGTGAAGTATTGACGTCACTGTTTGCCATTACTGTACCGAATGGAATGCGCATTCGCGTGATTGTTGCCGATAACGATTCACAGCCAAGCGCAAAGCCACTTGTTGATGAGTTGCGTGTCTCGTCACCGCATGAAATTTGCTACGTGCATTGCCCGAAGGCGAATATTTCAATCGCCCGCAATGCCTGTCTTGGCAACAATAGGGCCGCCTATCTTGCATTTATAGACGATGACGAAATCGCCTCGACAGACTGGCTGATTGAACTCTATTCGACGTTGCGCGAGACGGGTGCCGATGCGGTCCTTGGACCTGTTCGGGCGGTCTACAATAGAAATGCTCCAGATTGGTTGCGGCAAGGCGACTTTCACTCGACGTTTCCGGTCTGGGTCCAGGGGGAAATCCGAACCGGATATACCTGCAATGTGATCTTGAACATGCGCTCGCCACAGATCGCGCAAAGACGATTTGACCTCGCGCTTGGCCAAAGCGGCGGAGAGGATACCCAGTTCTTTACTTCCGTAACAGACAATGGCGGGCGGATTGCCTTTGCTCCGGCGGCGGTGCTGGAAGAGCCAGTGCCTGCGCATCGTGCCAGTTTCAAGTGGCTTTTCAAGCGACGCTTTCGTTTCGGTCAAACACATGGCCGTATTGCTGCCGAGAAGCATTCTGGCGCAAGACGATGGATCGAGGCAGTGCTTGCCGCAAGCAAGGTCGGCTATTGCTGCTTTTGTTGTCTGATGATGATGCTCTCCGCTGTTAATCGAAATCGGTACGCTTTGCGGGCGGCACTTCATGCTGGCGCGGTCAGCGGTATTTTTGGAGTCCGGGAGATCCGTCAGTATGGCACGGTTGAACTATCATGAAGATGTCGTTTGTCGTTCCTGATGTCAGTTTTGTAATTGCAGCCTATAATGCCGAGGGTACGTTGCGGTGTGCCATCGACAGTGCACTCGCCCAAGATGGCGTAGCGGTTGAAGTGGTCGTGGTGGATGACTGTTCAACGGACGGCACCGCATCTGTCGCTGCTGCTTACGATGACGATCGCGTACGACTAATCCGACAGCTTAAGAACGGGGGTCCCGGACGCGCGCGAAATGCTGGGATCATAGCGTCGACGGGCCGATGGATTGCTGTTCTTGATTCTGATGATTTCGTAAGACCCGATCGCATTCGAAACATGGCGGAGCGGGCCCGTCTCGCCCAGGCGCATGTCGTGGTTGATAATCTGAATGTCGTCCAGATGGATGGCGCGAGGCAACAACGGATGTTCAGTGAGATCGATCTTGCTGACCGTCCTATATTGACGCTTTCGGATTATATCGCATCAAATGTCGTCTTTCAGAGTACATTCAACTTTGGCTACATGAAGCCGATCTTTGAACGCAAGTATCTTATCGAACATGATCTGTGGTTCGACGAGACGCTACGGATAGGCGAGGACTATATTCTTCTCGTCTCGGCCCTTGCCAGCGGTGCGAAATGTGTCATCGAACCGAGCGCTGGGTATATTTACAGGATTCGGGAAGATTCGATATCGCGGATTCTCAAACGGCAACATATCGATTCGATGCTGGCCGCCGACGAAATATTTCTTGCCCGTTTTCCCTTAGCTGGTGCGGCCGCGAAGGCCCAGAAGCGAAGAACACGCAGCCTTGTCGATGCAAGATCATTCATAACCCTTGTCGATGAAATCAAAAGCCAATCTTTCGGCAGGGCTTTCCTGGCTGCGATCAGCAATCCACGTGCCGTGCGGCATTTGCGGATGCCAGTTGCGGTTCGCATGCGCCGGATCGTGGATGCTGTCCGGGGCCAAACCAATCACATAGAGCAGATCCCTTCAGAAAGGACAAAGTCATGAGTTACAGCAAACCGGTTCGAAAGGCTGTTATTCCTGTTGCCGGAAACGGAACCCGCTTTCTGCCTGCAACTAAGGCAATGCCGAAAGAAATGCTTACAATCGTGGATAGGCCCGTCGTGCAATATGCGGTTGATGAAGCGATGCAGGCGGGAATTGAACACATCATCTTTGTTACCAGTCGCAACAAGACAGCCATCGAGGACTATTTTGATAGCACGCCGGAGCTTGTTTCCACGCTGGCGCGATCTGGCAAGACTGCCCAGGTTGCGCAGTTGGAAAAGATGCTGCCGGTTGCTGGTACTGTCAGTTATACGCGTCAACAAGTGCCACTTGGTCTGGGTCATGCCGTCTGGTGTGCACGCGAGTTGGTGGGTGACGAACCCTTCGCCCTTCTTCTTCCCGACATGGTGTCCTTCGGTACGCAAGGATGCATGGCTGGTCTGATGGATCTCTATCAGGAGGCTGGTGGAAACGTGCTTGGTGTTGAGGAATGCGAACCGCATGAGACTTCGAGTTATGGAATAGTGGGTATCGGCAAAACGGTTAGTCATGGGTTTGAAGTAAGTGAAATGGTTGAAAAGCCGGATCCATCTGTCGCTCCGTCTAACTACTACCTTAATGGGCGTTATATTCTGCAGCCGGAAATCTTTGAGCTTCTTGCGTCTCAGGAACGTGGCGCGGGTAATGAGATTCAATTGACCGACAGTATGCAACGACTGGCTTTCGGCCAGCCGTTTCATGCACACCCATATGTCGGTCGCACCTTCGATTGCGGCAGCAAGCGTGGCTTCATAGAGGCAAATGTCGCCTTTGCCATGCTGCGAACAGACATGGGTGATGAACTTGCGCAGTCGATCCAGGAATTGGTCCTGGAACGTGAAGGCCGCGTCAGGGCAGCTTGAAAGCAAGGACTATGAACGAAGGCATCGAGTTGTTGGTGCCTTCTAGCAGAGAGTTCGCAAGGCAAGATGATTATGGACCAGGTAAATTTCCGATCGCGGCCAATCTACCATGATGACCGGCCCGAAAATGACGGTTTCATAGATCTCGATAAGCTCTGGAGTGCGTTGGTTCGCCGAATTGGAGTCATTATTGCTTGTGTTGTGACGACTGCTGTCCTCGCAGGCCTCTACTTGTTCATGGTGCAGCCGGTTTACACGGCGATGACACAGATCCTGATCGACGAGAATCTTTCGCGATTTTCTGAGGAAGAACAAAGTATTCAGTCGGCGCAACAGATTGACAACAGTATGTCGAGCGCCGTTGAAATTCTAAAGTCGAAGGCGCTTGCGTTACGGGTTGTCGATGAAGCACAGCTCACTGAAAATGCGTTGATTATCAACCCTCCACAGTCACCCGTCGACCTTGCAAAAAGTACGGTGCGTAGTGTGGCAGCCGCGCTCCTGCCCAGCCGTCCGCCTGCGTCCGAAGCGGCTGCGGAGGCGGGTCGCCGACAGAAGGCGGCGGCCGTCTTGCAGCAATCATTGTCCGTTGATCGCGTCGGACGAAGTTCTGTCATCGCACTGGCGGTCCGCTCGCCTGACCCGATGCTGTCGGCAAAGATCGCCAAGACCTACGCAAGTTCCTATATCGAAGAACAGCTGAATGCGAAGTTTGATGCAACGGAACGGGCGTCCGTGTGGCTCCAGGAGCGACTGACGGACCTGAATACGCGTTCCCAGCAGGCATCGATGGCGGTTGAGCAGTACAAGATAGAAAATGGCCTTGTGTCTCCGCGCGGCGAGCTTTTGTCCACGCAGCAACTCTCGGACCTTAATAGTCAGTTAATCGTGGCGCAGGCGGATGCTGCTTCGGCATCCGCTCGTTACGAACGATACAAGTCCATCCTGGATCAGGGACCGGAAGCTGCCGTCGACAACGCAGTCGTGTCATCGCGAGACACCGACAATTCTATTTTGCAGGATCTGCGCAAGCGATATATCGCAATCAAGGATCGAGAGCAGGGGGTCGTCGAGCAGTTCGGTGAGGAACACTCCCAGGCGAAGGCGTTGCGGACAGAAAGGCAGGAACTGGCGCAGCAGATCTATACGGAACTGCAACAACTGACGGGAAGCTTCCGCAATGAGCTTGAAGTTGCAAGCTCCCGCGAAAAATCACTTCGGGAAAGCATAGACAAGGTTGCGGGTCGAAATTCAGAGGCAAATGTCTCGATGGTCCAGCTTTCCGAACTCGAGCAGAAAGCCACGGCACTGAAAGCGCTCTATCAGTCCTACCTTGCACGCTTTGAGCAGACTTCGCAGCAACAGTCATTTCCGATCGCGAAAGCGCGTGTCATATCCGAAGCCGGCATCCCCTCGGCCCCATCTAGTCCGCGCAAGACATTAACGATGATCATGTCGATTTTTCTCGGCCTGATCTTCGGAGGCGCGGTGGCGGCCTTGATGGAATTTCAGGAACGCTTTTTCAGGACGGGTGAAGACGTCCAGGAGAAGCTTGGATTTCGCTTCCTGGGTTATCTCCCTCGGATTGGTGGTCAGAACATCCAGGCGAATTCCGCGACAGAAGCCGTGATCGAGACGGAAGGGGTGCCAGATGGTGAGCCGATAGACTTTCGACAGATGATGCGTATTGCCGTAGAATCGCCACGGTCGAGTTTTGCGGAAACGCTGCGCAATGCGAGACTTGCGTGTGATATCATGCTGCAGGGCAGAAAGTGTCGAGTGATTGGCGTCATTTCGTGCCTTCCGGGAGAAGGAAAATCCACCGTTGCCGCCAATTTTGCAGGCCTTCTGGCCGCAAGCGGGCTTCGCACCCTTGTCATTGATGGCGACCTGCGCAATCCGGGTTTGAGCAAGATGCTTGCGACGGAGCCCGAAGCGGGCGTTGTTGAAGTGGCACTCCAGGAGACGGAATGGACAAAAGCTGTCCGTGTTGACCGACGTTCAAAATTGGCGATCATGCCGGTTGCGGTTCGTGGCAAGAAGCTGGTTCATACAAGTGAACTTCTGGCTTCGACGGGAATGGCGCAGTTTCTCGGGCAGGTACGAGAAATGTTTGATGTCATCGTCGTCGATCTGGCTCCGCTCCTGCCGGTTATCGATGCAAAGGCATTCGAACCGCAAATAGATGGTTTTATCTTTGTCGCAAAATGGGGCGCAACGCCCGTAAAGACGGTGCAGAACGTATTAATGTCGGAGCCGCAGATTGCTTCCAAAGTCATCGGTATCGTCTTGAATGACACGGATATGTCGCAGCTTCCCCGTTATGCCAACCCGGGCGCCCCTGAACAATTCCGAGATCAATACATGGCATATTACCAAAGTTGAATGCGATGACCTTGTGGAGGCAGCGCCTCCCCGGTGAAACGTCTCTTGCCATCAAGGACAGAACTGCTCAAAACATGAAGAAGCGGTAGGAGCAGTAAATGGATCATAGCCAATACAAAGATTATGTTTTCGAACCGGTCGAAATGGCAACACTGCCTGTTGCAGGGAGTGAGAAGCGATTTCCGGTCCATCGCATTTATTGCGTTGGCCGCAATTTCGCCGACCATGCCATCGAAATGGGGCATGATCCGAACAAGGAGCCGCCTTTCTTTTTCCAGAAGAATCCCGACAATATTGTTCCAGTCGGCAAGGACTTTGTCTACCCTGGCCATACCCAAGACGTCCACCACGAGATAGAGCTTGTTGTGGCCCTCAAGTCAGGTGGTGTCGACATTCCCGTCGATAATGCCCTCGGCTGTGTCTTCGGCTATGCAGTCGGACTAGATATGACAAGGAGGGACCTTCAAAGTGAAGCCAAGAAGCTGGGAAGACCATGGGAAGTGGCGAAAGCATTTGATGGTTCAGCACCGTGCGGGCCGGTATATCCCATCTCAATGGTAGGTCATCCGGCTGCCGGAGCGGTCTGGCTCAAGGTCAATGATGAGATCCGTCAGAGCGGTGATCTCAACCAGATGATCTGGAAAGTTCCCGAGATGATCGCACATCTCTCCGGTCTTTTTGAGCTGAAGTGTGGTGACCTGATCTTTGCAGGGACGCCGGCCGGTGTCGGCGCTGTTGTACGGGGTGACGAGATAAAAGCCTGTATTGCCGGTGTGGATGAGATCCACTTCAGAGTGTCTTAGCACAACCTTTCTCACTCTGAAGTAATCAACCGGCCTTAGCTATAAATGATGCCGCTATAATGAAGACTGTGCGGCGGTATTGCGAGCGCGCGCAACCCATGCTGCGCCCTCGCGCTCATGCAGAAAACCATTCGACAACGGGACACCGGGATAGATTTTCTCGACGCGGGCAGTGACTTCATCAGCGTCTATCCTTCCGTGGATTAGATCATTGAACGCGGATGCAATCGCAACCATGTCACAATCCTGGGGTGAAAGCCGAAATCGCGAAACGCCGGCCTCCCTGAGCAATGGAATTTCTGCGGCGATCATCTGGCAGGTGTGGGAGACGGTCTGAACGCCGTTGAGTACGAGGAACGACTGGCGGTCCAGAGTGCGGACTGGCAATCCATCGGGTTCTTCGCCGCACACAAAGTGGCAATTATCCTTGATATACCCCTTGGATCTCGCATGTGCGCAGCGCGCTGAGATGGCAAGAGGCATCCGCCCGAAGGCGAAGATTTCATAATCGATCTCGGGAGCTCCTGTTGCGATAGCTGAGATCGATACCATCGGTAATTCCGGTGGTAGACAGATGGTTTCTGCTCCCCGGGAGGCCAGAAGACGAGCAGTTGCTGCATTGTAGACGTTAATGAGCGGGCCGATACAGTGAGGTTTTCCGTTCAAGAGGTTTAGTGCTGAGAGATCGCTCGCCTCGACGAGGTGGTCTGCGGTTTGGATCCGTTTGCGAACATGCTGACTTTCTCGCTCCAGTGTCACCATTGCAAGTGTCGAGTAAACCACTTCCTTGCCAGCTGCTGCAAGGCGCTCAACGACGCTGCCGATATATGGTTCCGTGAAGTGAAACCGCTTTGAGCAAACCGTCTCACCGATGACGACACGATCGACTTCCGCCTCATCAGCGACGCGGAAATAGAAGTCACGCCATTTAGTTTCATCCCAAAGATAGAGGACCGGCCCAAGGGTCAGGGAGGACATTTTCTGTGCCATCTATTATCTCCATCGCTTTTCGTAGGCGCCGGACGTCGTCTTTTGACCTTCGCTGAGACGCCGTAACCTGCCGAGAAGTGCCTGCCGCTGTGAGCCCTGAGCCGTGAGGGATTGTCGCAAAGTCGAGACTACCTCTGCAACGTAGGCTTTACCCCGTTGGCGGCCTTCGATCTTGAGTGCGCTGACACCTGCGTCGCGGAGGGCGTCGATATGATCCATGACATCCAGCGAAACCGGATCTTCAAACGCATATCCGTCATTGTCTCCGACTTCAAAGCGACCCTTGCAAAGGGTTGGATAACCAGCGGCTTCGCCGGGCGGAAAACGATTGATCGTATAATCACCAAGTTCGGACACCAGTTCACCCTCGTCCTGGCGATAGCGCACATGGGTTGCCGGTGAGCAGACGCCGTTCATATTCGGTGACTTGCCGGTTGCATAGGATGACAAGGAGCATCTGCCCTCTGCCATCACACATAGGCCGCCAAAGACGAAGACTTCAATCTCGCAGCCGATCCTGGGGGCGAGACGCGCGATATCGGCAATGGTAAGCGTCCGTGGCAGGACAACACGTTTTGTGCCGAATGCCGTCACGAGGAAATTAATGGCGTCGACGTTTGATGCCGAGGCTTGTACAGACGCGTGTAATCGTTGTTCGGGATAATTCTCCGCTACATGCGCCATGAGTCCGAAGTCGGCCACGATCAGGGCGTCAGCGCCGAGATCGACAGCGTCGGCTACTCTTTGATACCAGATCTGTTCTTGGCCTGCGCGCATGAAAGTGTTGAGGGCGACAAAAGTCTGCACCCCTTTTTGTCGTGCAAGAGCGATCGATTTTTTCAGTTCGTCACGGGTGAAATTCAGGCCCGGAAAATTACGTGCATTGGTCTCGTCATTGAAGCCACAGTATACGGCATCCGCACCAGCATCCACGGCCTCGCGGAAGGCTGCCGGCGTGCCGGCGGGACAAATTAGCTCCATTGATGCTGCTCCTGGCTTAGGGCCCGTGATCTGATTTCAGTGGCCGCACGGGTAATCAAGGTTCGGAAGGGACCAGCGAGCTTTCCTATTTCGGTGGGCAAATCAATGAGGCTGTCATCCAAGGCGTTACGGAGAGCCAGCATGGCCTCCATATCTCCGGTTACAGTGATCTCGCGTGCAAAGAACAGTGCGTCAGCATCACAACGCCCTTCCAGCAGGGCGAGGAGATGAACGATGGTCGCTTCGATGCTGCAGTCTGCGGGAGAACCCTCAGCTTTGCGCATTACAGCAAGGGAGGGACCGGATGGGGTGACGATAAAGTCAATGGGAAGATCGCTCGGGCGAAAAGCAAATCGTTTCACTCGGTGGGAGCCCAATCTCAAGAACAGGTCCGGATGTTCGGCAAGTACCTTGCGGAAGACGGCCTGCGTCATCCTTTCGATGATGTTGATCGGTACGATATGAAACGATGCCGACATGATGCGTGGGATATTCATAGAATATTCGGCATGGACCCTCCAGCCTCTCAGGCCGAGGAGGAAATGCCGCTCCCTTTCGGTTGCTGGTGATAGACGTAACCGCCTGCCTGTCTGAGCAGACGGCAATGATTGTAGAAGTCGTCCTGGATCGTGATCCGGGGCACCCAGACGTTGAACGAGCTTAGCCTGACCGAGACCGGGCCGATATGGCATCTGCTTTTTGCCATTGGCGCGGCCACCCTGACCAGAACGCTGCACGTGGTGTTGGGGGGAACGTCATGCCAAACACAGGTATCGCCTGTGAGGCTGGCAATGCTACGGGTTTTCCTTCGGGCATATTGGGCACAGGTCGTCTGACTGCACCCGTTTGGGATCCATCCCCTGTGCAGGTCCGCAACGCAGTCTTCGAGAACTCGCAACTGAGGAAGTATTCCGAGGCCGGCCTTTTGTCTGTTGTTCAACGCAGACATCGTCAACAATACCTTTCTCAGATGCCTGGCCATAATCAAGCGGGCCTTGAACCAAGAAGCTAGAAGTAAGCTCCCTTCCTCATGAAGGGTGTTCGACTCAACCGATCCTTCAGGCCGCCAAGCCTATTCAGGATTCGTCGTGGGTACTTGTCCTGGAACAAAGACATCATCGATTTTGATCGCGACAGACAGTCTATGAATGAAATGCAGATCCCACCCCGCCGATACCGATCGCTCCAGCACTATACCGAGGTGCTTGAACGGCAGGGTCGATTAAAACGGATTGCCGAGCCGGTCAGTCTTGTTCATGAAGTGACAGAGATTCATCGGCGCGTGCTTCTGGCAGGTGGACCGGCCCTGTTGTTTGAGAGGCCCGTACATGCTGACGGGCGCCAGGCGAGTATCCCGTTACTGACCAATCTTTTCGGGACGTGTGAGCGTGTAGAATGGGGTTTGGGCCTGAAACGTGGTGGGATTGGAGATCTGGCTGAAACCCTTTCGGAGCTGCGCTATCCGGAACCTCCGAGATCCCTGCGTGAGTTCGTCAGGAAAGCTCCGCTGCTTACTTCAGCACTTTCGATGCGCTCGAAGCAGGTCCTGAATGTCCCGGCGCAGGAAGTGATCTGGCAGGGCGACGATCTCGATCTTGCAAGGTTGCCAATCCAGTGGTGCTGGCCGGGCGAGCCGGCTCCATTGATGACCTGGCCGCTTGTCATTACACGAAGCCCAGATAATCCTGCAGACATCAATGTCGGTGTTTATCGAATGCAGGTGATTGGCAAAGATCGCCTGATCATGCGGTGGCTGGCACACCGCGGAGCAGCACGGCACCACCGAATGTGGCAGCAGCGAGGAGAGGACATGCCGGTGGCCGTCGTCGTAGGCGCTGATCCTGCGATGCTGCTCGCTGCAGTCATGCCGTTACCGGAAGGAATGAGCGAGATCGGTTTTTCAGGCGTTCTGCGTGGTCAGCGCACTCGTGTTGCCCCGGCGTTGACCGTCCCAATTACCATTCCCGCAAATGCCGAGATCGTCCTGGAAGGCAAGGTTTCGGCATCGGAGACAGCAGACGAGGGGCCTTATGGTGACCATACTGGTTATTACAATTCGATAGAGCCCTTTCCGACAATGTCCCTGTCGGCGATTACAAGTCGGCGGAGCCCGCTCTATCTTTCGACCTTTACAGGTCGGCCACCGGACGAACCATCAGTTCTGGGTGAGGTCATGATGGACCTCTTCTTGCCACTTGCGAAGCGCCAGTTTCCCGAGATTGTCAATCTATGGATGCCGCCAGAAGCCTGTTCTTACCGCGCGATGGTCGTTTCCATTGACAAGCGTTATCCCGGCCAGGCACGGCGAATAATGATGGGTTTATGGTCCATGCTGCCACAATTCAGCTATACAAAGCTAATTATTGCGGTCGATCCTGATATTGATGTTCGCAACTGGACCGATATCATCTGGGCACTTTCCACGCGGTTCGACGCGGGCCGCGATGTGCTGTTGATCGAAGACACTCCAATCGACTACCTCGATTTTGCCTCTCCACGAGCCGGACTTGGTGCCAAACTCGGACTGGACGCGACCCGAAAATTTCATCCGGAAACAGATCGCGAATGGGGACATGTACTAGCGATGTCTCCGGATGTTGTTTCCAGGGTAGATGCTCTTTGGGAGGATCTCGGTTTGGAGCAATTGATGTGAAGACCTTCAGGGTGGTCATAGGGATCTCAGGTGCCTCGGGCGCATCGATACCACTTAGGATCATGCAGATGTTGTCCCTGACGGGTACGGGTGAAATGCATCTTGTCATATCGCCGGCAGCACAAAGGACACTAGTCCATGAGCTTGGTACCGAGGCCTGCAGTCAGGTCATGCAACTGGCGACCCGCACCCACCGACCAGATGATCTCGGAGCTGCAATCGCCAGTGGCTCCTTCCATACGGATGGCATGATCGTTGCACCCTGTTCAATGCGGACACTTGCCGCGATCTCCTCGGGGCTGTCGGACAATCTCCTGGTCAGGGCAGCAGACGTCCACCTGAAGGAACGCAGGAGGCTCGTGCTTCTAACACGGGAAACACCATTGCACCTCGGGCATCTGCGCAATATGTGTGCCGTTACCGAGATGGGAGGCATAATCATGCCGCCGGTCCCGGCATTCTATCACAGACCGTCTACCATTGACGAGATTGTCGAACATATTGCGGCACGGGCGATCGATCAGCTCAAACTGCCAATCGGCTGTATGGCCCGTGCATGGGATCCCGAATAGTACACTAAAAACCTGCGAGCTGCGGTAACCACGTAGAAACGCCAGGTATGAAGGTCACGAGTAGCAAGACAACGAGATATGCTAGAAGAAATGGTGAAATCTCTCGTGTAATGTCACTGACGCGGATTTTCACAACAGACGACACGACAAAGAGCAGAGCGCCCACCGGTGGTGTGATCAGGCCCACAGTCAAGTTCAAGATGACAACCATCGCGAACTGGGTAGGGTCGATCCCGAGCTGGAAGGCGATCGGGGCCAGAATGGGAACCAGGATCATCACACCCGGCAGTGGATCCATGAACATGCCGAAGACCAGCAGTAGCACGTTGACAGCAAGCAAAAAGACAATTGGATCAAGGTTCCAACCGATAATGGTGCTGGCCAAGAATTGCGGTACGCCCTCAATGATCAATACCCATGCAAAGGCTCTCGCCGATGCCAGGATCAAAAGGATTCCTACAGTGACCATGGCCGAGCGGAAAATGATATCCGGTATGTTTTTCACTTTCAGCGACCGATAGATGAACATACCGCAGAAGAGGGCATAGAACACTGCGATGACGGAAGCTTCTGTCGGAGTGAACCAGCCAAAGCGGATACCACCAACAACGATGACGATCAGTGCCATGGCCGGAATGGCATAAAAGGTGTTGGAGATCATCTCCATCACCGTTGGGCGGATGTCCATCGAACGGTAATCACGCTTGCGCGAAACATAATAATTTACGGCGCACATTGCCGCAGAGATGACGAGACCGGGTACGACGCCCGCCAGAAACAAGCCACCCACCGAAACACGCTGATCCTGCAGTGCATAGATGATCATGGTGATCGAGGGCGGGATGATTGGGTCGACAACGGCCACGGCTGCTGCGAGTGCCGAAGCATAGCGCTTGTCATAGCCACTTTTTTCCATCATCCGGATCGACATCGCGCCCGGGCCGGCCGCTGCCGCCAGGGCGGAGCCTGAAATCCCGGCAAAAAGCGTCGTTGAAATGATACTTGCGTATCCCAGGCCGCCGCGGGCACGGCCCACGAATTGTGCTGCAAGCCGCAAGAGATGGTGCGTGAGTGCACCCCCTGTCATCAGTTCGGCCGCCAGGATGAAAAAGGGTACGGCCAGCAACGGAAAACTGTCCACGCCCGTGAACATCTCCTTGATCACGACGATCTGGGGGTAGCTGCTGCCGAGGACTACCGCAAGCCAGGTGGCAATCGCGAGCGTGAAGGCAACCGGAACGCCGAGCGCAAGAAGGATGAAGAATGAGGCGAAGAGGATGATGATCATAAGAGAGGTTCTGGAATGCTGCGGCCCCTTGGACAGGGCGAGAAAAGGTCGCTGTTACGAGGTGATGGGAAGTGCGTCGTCGTCGCCTTGAAGCGCACTCATGCCACCATTTAGATATGCTTTAAGGATCAATAGGAGATGGATGATGAGCAAGCCGAAGCCAATCGGCATGGCCAGATAAATGTAGCCAAATGGTATTCTTGTTGATGGTGTGGTCTGGAACATCGTACGTTCCACATAGAACTTTCCTGCCCAGATCATTGTCGCGAAGAATGCGAGCATGATGATCGTTACGAGTATCCGTACGAAGTATGCGTTTCGTTCGCTGAGCGCTACCTGGACGTTGTCAATCGCGACAAGCCCACCGTGCCGCAGTGTGAGGCCGGCACCGATAAAAGTAAGCCAGATCATCAAGTGACGGGAAACCTCGTCTGACCAAGTAATCGAGTGATTGGTAAAGTATCGAAGGCAGACGTTCATGAACACAATGATGGCCATTGCGGATAAAATGACGATCAATGCCCAACGATTGACCTCGACAAATATCGTTTCTGCTTTGTGCATTGTCGTCTCCGCTTGTGACTGAACGTCAGGGGAGGGCGCCCAGAACATGGGCGCCTTTATTGCTATTTCGTTGCAATGATCTGGTCGATGAGCTCCTTGGAAAAGGTCTCGTAGTATTGATCATAGGCAGCTTGAATCGCCTGCTGAAACTGATTCTTTTGCTCGTCGCTCAAAATGTTGACTTGCATTCCTTCCGCCTTGGCGGTCTCCACACCTGTCTTTTCGGCATTGTCGACAAATGCACGCATGGCCTCCTGCCCTTTTAGGGCGCCATCGGTGAAGAGCTTCTTGTCTTCGTCGGAGAGGCTGTCCCAGAAAGTCGGGGAAACAATCAGCATGGCGGGCGAATATACATGACCTGAGATGGTCAGATACTTTTGTACTTCCCACAACTTGGCAGATACGATGACTGAAAGTGGATTTTCCTGGCCGTCAATTGCGCCCTGCTGCAAAGCAGGGATGACTTCCGGCCACGACATCGGAGTTGGTGCAGCCCCGGCCGTTTCGAAGGCAGTGATGTGAACTGGATTTTCCATCGTGCGGATCTTCAGGCCTGCAAGATCTTCGGGCTTTTCGATCGGCTGACGATTGTTGGTGATATGGCGGAATCCCTGCTCACCCCAGGCAAGAGCAATCAGTTGCCGGTCTGGAAACTTGGTCAGGATGTCTTGACCGATCTGGCCATCAAGCACGGCGCGCGCGTGGTTCAAGTCACGGAACAGAAACGGAATGTCGGTTATGCCGACCTCGGGTACAAAATTCGACAATGCACCCGATGAAACGACAACAGCCTGGACGCCGGTACCCAGTTGCAGACCCTCGATCACTTCACGTTCGCCACCTTGTGCGGATGAGGGGAAGTGGGTGAACGTATACCTGCCACCACTCGCTTCTGTTACATACTTTTCCCATCCATCGGCTGCTGCGCCATAATGAGAATCGTGAGCCAGAGCGTAGGCAATCTTGACCTCGGTACTTTGGGCAAATGCGGCTGTGGTCCAGAGTGCGGACGAGATCAACCCTGCAGCAGCAATGCGGCCGATGGATATGTTCATGAGTGTTCCCTCTTTGATACGAGATCATGCAAGTATGAAATGTTTCTAATGCTCAATCCGCGAAAACGGCTGTGCGGTCAAGCTGTCAAGCCGCCAAGGTGGGCTCTTAAACCGCCAGTATTGGATTTTTTTTGGTTGCGGACGGAATAGAATTTCCCCGACAGACGTACACACGCATATGAGTTCAAGTGGCGACCCCTTTGATGTGATTGGACAACTGGCAGCGCTGCGCCGGTACGCGCGCTCGCTTGCGCGCGACTGGGACGATGCGGAAGACTTGGTGCATGATGCGTTAGTTCGCGCCTATGAACGCAAGCAGACGTTCAGATCCGGGGGTAATCTGAAGAACTGGTTGCTTTCCATCGTGCACAATACATATGTCGATCGCGTTCGAAAGTCGCGTTCCCACCACCGGAAATTGACTGCTGCTGCCCAACTGGCAAACGTTGATGAGCACGCTGATCCCGATCATGCCGTGCGGCTTTCTCAGCTAAGAAGTGCCTTTTGCCTTCTGCCGGACGAGCAGCGGGATGCACTTCATCTCGTGGCAATCGAAGGATTATCCTATCAGGAGGCAGCCGAGGTGCTTGGGATCCCAGGCGGCACGCTGATGTCACGGATCTCGCGTGCCAGAGAAAAACTTCGGAATATCGAGCAGAGTACGAAGAAACAGGGACAGGATATACATCTCAAGATTGTGATGGGTGGTAAAGATGACAATGGCTGACCCGATTTTGCCAAGCGATCTCGACGCCTATATTGATGACCAGCTTGATGTTGGTCGGCGTATTGAGGTGGAAGCATACCTCTCTGGTGATCCGGATGCTGCGGCTCGTGTCATGGCTGATCTTCGCGTGCGGGGCGAGTTACGCCTGGCACTGGCAAGTATCCATATCCAAGGTCGACCCGAGACCCGTGAGGCAGCCCGTCGGCTTCAGGGTACGTTGTCGAACAGGCGGTTGTTCCAGACGTTTCATCGTTTTGCGGCGGCGCTTTTTCTGGTTGCAATCGGGTGGGTGGCGAACGGACACTTCAAACCGTTTGAGCCACGGCAGGGGATCGCATCCGTTCCCGTACCGGTCTTTGTGGAAGAAGCTGTTCGCGCCCACGGAACCGCCATGTTGAGGACCCGAATGCCATCGCAGTACGAGGCTCCGGACTTTGATGCTGCGGAGGTTCGCTCTGCTACAGGTATTACCATGCCCGAGCTTCCCGCTGATTGGCAGGTGACGGATGTACAGATCTTCCCGTCTGCCCATGGTCCAAGCGTCGAGATGGCGATTTTGCGAAATGGTAGGCAACGTCTTTCGTTGTTTGCCGTACGTCCCGGGACCTTTGCGGTTAAGCCGGTTTCGGGTGCGGATGTTGCTGATGCCGGAGCGTCTTACTGGCAGACTGGAGAGGTTGCCTATGCCCTGGTCTCGGACAATGCCAGCGCAATCGAATTGAAAACTCAGGCTGAGCAACTTGCTCGAAGCCTTCACTAGAGCCAGAGGAGATATTGATGAATACTATTCCGCCCCGCTTCGGCGGCCAGGTGGCGCAATCACAGGTCCTGTTCGACGAAGGCTTGCGTCGACACATGCTGCGCGTCTACAACTACATGGGCTTAGGTCTTGTCGTGACGGGTATCGTTGCTTTTATAGTCGGGACTAGTCCAGCGCTTTACGTACCGATATTCTCGTCGCCATTGAAGTGGGTAGTCATGCTCGCGCCCTTGGCATTTGTCTTCTTCTTTTCGTTCCGTATCCAGACGATGTCGGCTGCGACTGCCCAGATGACCTTCTGGGTATTCTGCGCAGTCATGGGGCTATCTCTCGCCTCGGTCTTCCTGGTATTCACGAATGCGAGCATTGCGCGCACCTTCTTTATCGCTGCGACCATGTTTGGAGCGACAAGCCTTTATGGGTATGTGACCAAACGGGACCTCTCGAAATTCGGTTCGTTCCTGATTATGGGGCTGATTGGCGTCATCGTTGCGTCGGTGGTCAACATCTTTCTTGGGTCGACGGCGCTGCAGTTTGCCATCTCAGTGATTGGGGTCGCCGTCTTTGTCGGGCTAACAGCCTGGGATACGCAAAACATCAAGGAACAGTATGGAGAACACTTTGACCAGGAATCACAGCAGAAGGTGGCTGTTTTTGGCGCGTTGTCCCTCTATTTGAACTTCGTGAATATTTTCCAGTTGCTTCTCAGTTTCACGGGTGAACGAGAAGGTTGAGTACGTCTGTAGTGAATATGGCGCATCTCGGAATGCGCCATATTCTTTCTCTGCGCACCACTCATTCGAGATGCCTTATTTCCATCGGCCTGCTGGCGTCTATAGTGTTGCATTCGGAAATCTAGGCAGACTGAGTAGCATATGACAAAAAAGAAAGTTCTGGTCGTTGGCGGCGCCGGCTATATTGGCTCCCACACCTGCCTCGTTCTGGCCGAACGGGGGTATCAGCCGATTGTCTTTGATAATCTTTCCAATGGACATGCAGAGTTTGCGCGCTGGGGACCTCTGGAAGTCGGGGATATTCGTGACCGAGCCAGGCTCGATGAAATCTTTGCAATGTACAGACCTGATGCCGTCCTGCATTTTGCTGCGCTGATTGAAGTCGGACAATCCGTGAATGACCCTGCTGCCTTCTATGATAACAATGTAGTGGGAGCCCTGACCCTCTTGGCTGCGACCCTTGCAACAGGCGTCGAAGCTTTTGTCTTTTCCTCCACATGCGCAACTTACGGGCTGCCCGAATACGTGCCAATGGATGAGACGCACCGCCAGGTACCAATCAATCCATACGGGACGACCAAGTGGATCATCGAACAGGCACTCAAGGACTTTGGAACCTACAAGAACCTGCGCTCGGTGATGTTGCGCTATTTCAATGCGGCAGGAGCCGATCCTGACGGTAGGATTGGAGAATGGCATACGCCGGAAACGCACGCTGTCCCACTGGCGATCGAGGCCGCACTTGGTCGGCGGGAAGGGTTCAAGGTATTCGGAAGTGACTATGAAACACGCGATGGCACGTGTGTGCGTGATTATGTTCATGTCCTTGACCTTGCGGATGCTCATGTCCGGGCGGTGGACTACCTCTTGAATGGTGGTCAAACCGTAGAGCTGAACCTTGGAACCGGCGAAGGCACGACCGTAAAGGAATTGCTAGCCGCAATCTCAGAGGTCTCAGGTAGGCCATTTCCGGTTGAATACGTTAGTCGCCGAACTGGAGATTCCACTTCTCTTGTTGCCAAGAATGATAAAGCGCGGGAGATCCTCGGCTGGCAGCCGAGATATGGTCTCCGCGACATTATCCAAAGCGCATGGAACTGGCACTTGCGCACAAATGCAGGTGAGGTGCGTTGATTTAGAGTTTAATGATCTATTATTTGCCATTTTTGGATCATTCTGGAGGCATAATCGTTCTCTCCAACTGAAATCGTATCCGTATCCGCGGATGGTAAGGACACGGAACTTTCAAAGGAGATTACACATGAAGAAGATCCTCACGCTCGTTCTCCCAGCTTCTGCAATTGCATGCGCAGGAATGACAACGGTAAATGCCGCAGATGCCGTTTCCTACAATGAACCGGTACCTACCTATCAGGAACTCGATACCCGAAATGGCGTGAAGATCGGCTATCTGGCCTGCGATATCGGAGGTGGCGTCGGTTATGTGCTTGGCTCGGCCAAGGAAGTAAACTGCGTCTTCACGTCCATGGATGGCGCGCGAAGCGACCACTATACGGGCGCTATCCGGAAGATGGGGATCGATCTTGGCTTCACTACGCGAGGCAAGATGGTTTGGGCAGTCTTTGCTCCGACGGCCGGTATTCACTCCGGTTCCCTCGGAGGCCTTTATCAGGGGGCAAGTGTGGAAGCGACCGTCGGAGCCGGAGTTGGAGCCAACGTCCTTGTCGGGGGAACTTCGGGATCAATTCATTTGCAGACAGTGAGTGTTCAAGGGCAACTAGGACTTAATGTCGCAGCTACCGGAACTTCAATGACGCTTACGGCCATCAACTGACCGACAATGCTTAGAAAATTCCGCTGCGCATCATGCAGCGGAATTTGCCATTCGAGCCACACAAGGCTGAATTGTATGTTTATTGCCTAAAATTCTGTTCTATTTTCCATTTGCTTCGCTAACGCATTGTGCGATTGGACATTTGTTGTGCGCAGGCTAATGGAGTAGCAAGAAAAAATGGTAAATATCGACGAGAAGCTCGAGCCGATCCTGCAGGAAGTTTTGAAACGCAATGCGGGTGAGCAAGAGTTTCACCAGGCGGTTAGAGAAGTGCTCGAAAGCTTGGGGCGTGTCATTGCGAAGCACCCGCGCTACCTTGAGAATGCACTTATCGAGAGGATCTGTGAACCTGAGCGGCAGATCATTTTCCGTGTTCCGTGGGTCGATGATGATGGCCGGGTCCAAATCAACCGCGGGTTCCGAGTTCAATTCAACTCGGCGCTGGGTCCCTATAAAGGCGGCATCCGCTTTCATCCATCTGTCAATGTGGGCATCATCAAGTTTCTCGGATTCGAGCAGACATTCAAAAATGCACTGACAGGAATGCCAATCGGCGGCGGCAAAGGTGGATCCGATTTCAATCCGCGCGGTCGTTCCGAGGGCGAGATCATGCGTTTTTGCCAGTCGTTCATGACAGAACTTCAACGTCATATCGGCGAGTATACCGATGTACCAGCGGGTGATATTGGCGTTGGAGGGCGGGAGATCGGTTATATGTTTGGCCAGTACAAGCGCCTGACAAATCGCTATGAAGCGGGCGTTCTGACCGGTAAAGCACTCTTCTACGGGGGATCTCGCGCCCGCACCGAGGCCACTGGCTACGGGAACACATATTTCGTTCAGTCAATGCTGGCGACCAAGGGTGAGAGCTTTGACGGAAAGAAGGTGGTGGTTTCCGGTTCCGGCAATGTTGCGATTTATACGATCGAGAAGGTGCAGTCATTCGGAGGCAAGGTTTTGGCTGTCTCCGACAGTTCCGGATATATCGTCGATGAGAACGGCATAGACCTCAAGCTTCTCAAGGAAATCAAGGAAGTCAGGAGAGCTCGTATCTCTGACTATCTGCGTGTGAAGGGAGAAGGGAACGGCGCCTTCTTTGTAAAGGCTGATGCTGGCACCATCTGGGATGTTCCCTGCGATGTGGCTATGCCATCTGCGACGCAAAATGAACTGACAGGCAAGAGTGCCAAGGTTCTTGTCAAGAATGGCGTGATCGCGGTTGGTGAAGGAGCAAACATGCCCTCCACGCCGGACGCAATTCGTACATTCCAGGAAGCAGGAGTACTTTTTGCACCAGGCAAGGCGGCCAATGCAGGAGGTGTTGCAACCTCTGCTCTTGAAATGCAGCAGAACGCCTCCCGTGACAGCTGGACCTTTGAGCAGACGGAACAGCGCCTGGCGGCAATAATGCGCAATATTCACGATAGCTGCGCAGGAACAGCCGAGGAATACGGCGCACCTGGTGACTACGTTCTCGGCGCGAATATTGCGGGCTTCGTAAAGGTCGCCGAGGCGATGGATGCGCTGGGCGTTATCTGATCTTTGGCGGCTCAGCCCTTGTCTACCCGGTAGACGAGGTGGATCTGCCGCACTGTCGTGTTGTCGGACATTTCCGTGATTGAGTGGAGGCGGGTTGAACCTTGGCGTGATACGGTCTATTCGCCCCCCTTCTGATGGGCACGCTCAGAGGCAAGGCATTTTCTCATGGTTCAGACACCCTATTACCTGATCGACAAGGCAAAGCTCCTCCGCAACATGGAAAAGATTGCCTATGTCCGGGAATCCTCGAACGCGAAGGCTCTGTTGGCGCTGAAATGCTTCGCGACCTGGTCGGTATTCGATTTCATGCGGGACTATATGGATGGTACCACCTCGTCATCGCTCAATGAAGTCCGGCTCGGCCGCCAACGGTTTGGCAAGGAGACACATGCATACAGCGTCGCCTATGCCGATTACGAAATCGATGAAGTCATTGGATATGCCGACAAGATCATTTTCAATTCGATCGGTCAACTGGAGCGATTTGCCGACAAGGCTTCTGGCATATACCGTGGATTGCGGTTGAACCCGCAGGTTTCGTCATCCAGTTTTGACCTTGCGGATCCTGCCCGTCCGTTCTCGCGATTAGGCGAGTGGGACGTGTCTAAGGTAGAGAGGGTCATGGATCGTATCAGTGGGTTCATGATCCATAACAATTGTGAGAATAGCGATTTTTCTCTGTTTGACCGTATGCTGGGTGAAATAGAAGAGAAGTTCGGCCAGTTGTTACACAAGGCAGAGTGGGTCAGCCTCGGTGGTGGGATTCATTTCACTGGAGAAAATTATCCAGTTGATCTCTTCGCCGAGAGGCTGAAGCGTTTTTCCGGTCGTTACGGGGTCCAGGTTTACCTGGAGCCTGGTGAGGCGTCGATTACCAATTCGACGACACTGGAAGTTTGCGTGCTCGACAAGATCTACAATGGCAAAGACCTTGTCGTGGTGGATTCGTCCATTGAAGCACATATGTTAGATCTGCTGATCTATCGGGAGAACGCCAAGATCTCGCCGAATGTGGGGCCATATCATTATATGGTCTGTGGCAAATCCTGCTTGGCCGGCGATATATTCGGAGAATTCGACTTCCCGAGTGAGCTCAATGTCGGAGATCGCCTGTCGATCCAGGATGCAGCCGGATATACTATGGTCAAGAAGAACTGGTTTAACGGCGTTAATATGCCGGCAATTGTCATCAGGGAGCTGGATGGCAGCCTCAGGACGGTCCGTGAGTTTGACTACGCGGATTACGAACAAAGCCTTTCCTAGCCTGAGAGGCTTCTGACGATCGGACGTAAGGAGTTGGTCCCCATCATGAAAAAAAACGTGCTTATCATTGGCGCTGGTGGTGTTGCGCAGGTTGTGGCCCACAAGTGTGCGCAGAATAATGATGTCCTTGGCGACATTTATATTGCCTCACGAACCAAGTCGAAGTGCGATGCAATCATTGCGTCTGTACACGAGAAGAAGGCAATGAAACAGCCCGGCGTCCTGGAAGCGCATGCGCTTGATGCCCTGGATATCGAGGCGACGAAGGAACTTATCGGCAAGACGAAGTCGGAAATCGTCATCAATGTCGGTACGGCTTTCCTCAACATGTCCGTACTGCGCGCCTGCATGGATACAGGTGCTGCTTACATCGACACGGCCATCCATGAAGAGCCCAACAAGATCTGCGAAACGCCTCCTTGGTACGGTAACTACGAATGGAAACGCGCCGCAGAATGCGAGAAGAAGGGTATTACCGCCATCCTTGGTGCCGGTTTTGATCCCGGGGTAGTCAATGCCTATGCGCGTCTCGCCAAGGATGATTATCTCGATAAGGTGACGGACGTTGATATCGTCGATATTAATGCCGGTAGCCACGGCAGGTATTTCGCGACAAACTTTGACCCCGAAATCAACTTCCGCGAGTTTACGGGCGTTGTCTATTCCTGGCAGAACAATGCGTGGCAGGTTAACAAGATGTTTGAGATCGGCAAAGACTATGATCTGCCGGTCGTTGGAACGCGACGTGCATACCTTTGTGGCCACGATGAAGTCCATTCTCTGGCAAAAAACATGGATGGTGCTGATGTCCGTTTCTGGATGGGATTCGGGGATCATTACATCAACGTTTTCACCGTACTCAAGAACATCGGACTATTGTCGGAAAAGCCGGTCAAACTGGCAGATGGTAGCGAAGTTGTTCCGCTCAAGGTGGTCAAGGCATGCCTGCCGGATCCGGCATCTCTCGCCCCCGATTACGAAGGTAAGACGTGTATCGGCGATTTCGTGAAGGGAATAAAGGACGGCAAGGAGCGAACGGTGTTCATTTACAATGTCGCCGACCACAAGGATGCCTATAATGAGGTAGGATCCCAGGGTATCTCCTACACGGCAGGTGTGCCGCCCGTCGCAGCAGCAATGCTCGTCGCCACAGGGGAATGGGATGTCAAGAAGATGGCCAATGTTGAGGAGCTTCCGCCAAAACCGTTCCTTGATATCTTGAACAGGATTGGCCTGCCGACATGGATACGCGATGAGCAGGGTGAGCGGCCGCTGACTTTCTCCTGATAAAATCATCCAAGCAGAAGTGCCGCGGTCGCTGCCGCGGCA
>JAEWDP010000014.1 GCA_023390055.1 Pseudomonadota bacterium
GTCCGCAAAAACCACCTTCCACCAGAATATGCCGCCGTAACATGCAGTCACGGCGACCAGAATTGGCAGACTGCCGAAGCACGAACTTTGCAAAGCAAGAAAAGCAGCCGTTTATGGACGGACACTAACGATGCTATGCTCGGTGCAACATACGCAATCAATCGACATGTCGTGGACAAATTGCGCGACTATGCCGATCTGCTGGTGAGCCAGGGGGGAGGCAAGCTTCCGCTCGCTCCCGTGATGCATGTCTCGCGGGACGGCTGGCATTTTACCGCACTCTACTCCAACAGCAGACGTGCACACGAACTAAACAAGACCGGTGATTGGGTTGTGATCCATTACCAACAGGACGGCGCTTCCGAAGGTCGCGTCACGATCGTGACGCAAGCCCTTGACCCCGTGGGTACGCAACGCGTCGTGTGTGGCGTGGACAGCGCCTCGAGTGCAAAAGACGGCTGAGGTGCGCGGGACCGGATCCGGGTCGAAACAATACCGGACCAAAAGCAGGGCGCTCTCGCCACCCTCATCGGGCGTGCTTACGAGGTAGCCCGGACCTGCGGCATGTAGGTGACGGATGCCCAGAATTAACACACGGTGACGCAAGCTGCTGTTCGCCAGACCTTTGGTTTCCGGCCCCGACCATGAGGGCTGCCCTGCGCCGATCATGACCGTCGGCGCCCATCAACTCTCGCCGCGTAAAGACGGGATTTCCCGTGATTTGATCGGCATCAATGAAGCTGACCTCCAAAGGCGATTTGCTGATGCTCTTGCTGGATCAAGCCAGATTCTGGCGAAGCGGGGCGAACGAAAGCGTTTGCAAACTCGACCGGCCGAGATCGGCGATGACATTCAGCGAGCGGGGTCCGCTGCCCTCTGGCTCTTTCATCTTATGGAATATCCAAAGGTGAAAGATCGGAGACGGCGGTACCTGTGAAGAGGTCCGCTAACATCCAGGAGATCAGCCATGGCCGAAGCCGCCACCAAACTTCCAGTTACCAAATCCACCGCGCCCGTGAAAACCGAAGAATGGACGCCTTTTGAAAGCCTGCGTCGGGAGATCGATCGGTTGTTCGACGACTGGCGCCTGCCCTCCAAGGTGCTCGGCTTCGAAGTGCCGCGCGCTTCGCGAGCCATTTGGCAGGTCGCACCAGCAATGGATCTAACAGAAAAGGACGACGCCTACGAGATCACGGCCGAACTTCCCGGCATTGACGAGAAGGATGTCGAAATCAAGCTTTCGAACCATACGTTGACAATAAAAGGCGAGAAGAGCGAGGAAAAGGAAGAGAAGCAGAAGGACTATTATCTCTCGGAGCGGCGTTACGGCGCCTTCCAGCGCAGCTTCCGCGTCCCCGACGGGGTTGCTGCCGACAAAATCGATGCGAACTTCGCCAAAGGTGTGTTGACCGTGAAGCTGCCAAAGACCACGGAAGCAAAGGCGGAGAAGAAGATCGCCGTCAAAGCAGTGTGAAACAGCTGAGACAGGCGTCGGTGCGCTTCTATCTGCGCACCGACGCAACGTGTAATCCGGCACAAGGAGATCTCAACATGGCAGGTACATCCATCGCTAATTTCACGCAGGCTGCTCAGCAGGCCCAGCAATGGGTTCAATGAGCTTGCGAAAGATCTGAACTGGGATGAACGCCGCGCCTATCATTTGCTGCGGTGCGTACTGCACGCGATCCGGGATTGGCTACCGCAGGAAGAGATGGTCGACCTTTCGGCCCAGCTGCCTTCCCTCATCCGCGGGATATATTTCGAGGGATGAAAACCGGTCGAGACGCCCGTGGAAGATCGTAAGAAATCGGATTTCATCAGCCGCGTACAGGATGCCTTTTCGGATGATCTGCTGAACGACCCCGATGCCGCGGTCAGAGCGGTTTTCCATCTACTGCAGCGGCACATCTCGCACGGTGAGGTCGTCCAGGTCCGGAACTCGATGAAAAAGTCCCTGCGTGATTTGTGGCCGGAAGACTGCGATCATGTTCCGGGATCGGCAAAAAGCGGGACGCAAGTTGGCGGAAGAGCTTGCTAGCCTCCACCTAGCCAACTCCGTCGTACTGGCCCTGCCGCGTGGTGGCGTTCCTGTCGCCACCGAAATTGCGAACGCTCTGAAGGCGCCCCTAGACATTATAATCGTGCAAGGTAGGCGCTCCAGGCAATGCTGAGCTGGCGGGGGCCGCAATCGTTGAGGGCAATCCACCCGTTGTCGTTCTCAACCGGGAAATCGTTGAGGCATGCGGACTAGATGACGCCGAGTTGCGCTCTCCAATTGATCGGGAGCTCCCGGAACAAGAACGTCGCAACCTCGTATATTCTGACGCTCGTCAGTCGCTGTCGGCAATAAACAAAACAGTGATCCTCGTGGAGGATGGTGCCGCAACAGGGGCCACAATGAAAGTGGCGATGCGCGCGCTCAAGCGCCGCTCGCCGCGCGAGATCGTGGTCGCCCTTCCGGTGGCTCCCTTGGATACGTTGACGGAACTGGTACGGGAAGCAGACAGGGTCGTTTGCATTAGTAAACTCTCCCAGTTTGCCCCTCGGCTATCACTACCACAATTTCCCCCAACTGACCGACGAGGAGGTGGTGGCGACACTCCGACCGGCGCTGCCAGCCAAAGGAATGCCGCCGCCACCGACAACTCCTAATCCGTCTCGCCACGCGCCGACGAACATCTCCGAAATTCGGAACCCGAGGTCGAGAAGAACGGTACGTCGGCTTCGCCGGTGACGGTGCGCCCCGTCAGGGACTGGACTGCGCCGAGCGGGTCGGCCAGATGAATATCCTTTGGAATACGAGCGCCGAGATGCCCGTGTTTTCCCTGCTTTCAGGAACGGAACTATCATCTGAAGCTTGGCCTTTGCCTCGCTAACACCGGTAACATCGTCGAATGTCATGCGAGTTACCCAGTGTTACACTGACGCAGATGTGTCCTTGATGTCGATTAAAAGCCCTCGCTCATTCGAATGAGTGCGTGCAGACTAGACCGGTCAGGGACGTATCAGCTATTTTCCTGGAGGTATCTGAAGGGGAGTGAACTGATGCAGGCGAGCGATGTACCGGGATTACATGGGCGCTTTCTGCAAGCTGTCTTCTCCCACCGCTTCGAGGGTAAGGCTGGCTATGTTCTTGCGTTTGCTGCTGTGCTCGCCGTTTTTGCGCTCCAGCTGGTGCTCAGCGACCTCATGAATGAGGTCGCAATTTGCGTTCCATTCCTTCCTGTCGTCCTCGTCGCCGCGATCCTCGGTGGTTTAGGACCCGGAGCATTGGCCCTGGTGCTGTCTCTCGCCAGCATTGCCTATGTCGCAGGCGCGACCTCCACAACTTGGCTACAACTTCCGGTTCTCGGTCTTATCGGATTGGCAATCGTGTGGATGGGCGAAACCCTCCATCACGCACGTCGAGTGATTGAGGATGCCCAGAAAGCGCTTAGTTCGCGAGAAGCCCACGTGCGTTCGATTCTCGATACTGTTCCGGATGCAACCGTTGTTATCGACGTACAGGGGCGTATCACGTCGTTTAGCGCGGCCGCCGTTCGTCAGTTCGGCTATACAGAACGAGAGGTTCTGGGGCAAAACGTGAGGATTCTGATGCCTGATACCAACGCTCATTGATCAAAACCCACCGTCCAGTCCCTTAGTCCGATTGACGTGATCCGCGCGGGATCCTGGATGAGTTTGTTCCAGGCACTACAGCAG
>JAEWDP010000063.1 GCA_023390055.1 Pseudomonadota bacterium
GCACCAACTCGACCCAAAAGACCCTGGCGGATCGGGAAATGCACAGACACGTCATCGTAGCGCACCAGCAAGTCATTTGCCTTCGGCTCGGGTCTCACCGCTCCGGCACCGATACGAGGCACAGCAGCGAGCAGGTCGCGTGTATACTGTTCCTTCGGGGCATCGAAGAGATCTGTGGTTGGAGCGGCTTCCACCATCCTGCCCTTGCGCATCACGATGACGCGATCAGCCATCTCCGCGACAACCCCCATATCGTGGGTAATCAGGATGACCGCAGTTCCGAGATCCTTCTGAAGGTCCCGCAGCAGGTCGAGTACCTCGCGCTGCACGGTGACATCCAGGGCGGTCGTCGGTTCATCCGCAATGAGGATGTCGGGACGCAAGGCAATCGCCATCGCAATCATCACGCGCTGGCGCATGCCCCCGGAGAGTTCGTGGGGATACTGTTCAAGCCGCTTGTCCGGTTGTGACAGGCGAACCGCCTTCAGCGCTTCGAGCGCACGTAGCCTGGCCTTGGAAACCGATAGGGGTTCGTGCGCCCGAATTGCTTCAACCAACTGGCGACCGATGCTCATCACGGGGTTCAGGGCGGTCATCGGTTCCTGGAAGATCATTGAGATGCGTGCGCCACGCATCTCTTGCATGTCCCTCTCAGATAGAGCGGTCAGTTCTGTTTCGCCAAAGCGAATGGAGCCGTCCGTCACCCGAACGGCGGGTGCGGGTAGAAGTCCCATACAGGCAAGCGATGTAATCGATTTGCCCGAGCCGCTTTCTCCCGCGATCGCAAGTGTCTCGCCCCGATGAAGATCGAAGCTGAGATCCTCGACCAGAGGAACGAGCCCTCGGTCCGAGCGGGCAGAGACTTGCAGGTTGCGAACCGATAAAACGACGTCGCCTGAAAAGTCGACCACGGGAGTAAGCATGGCTGAGGTCATTCGAAGACCGCCCTTGGGAAGTAGAAGCTGACCACAACATTCGGCATGTCCACGATCTCGGAAATGCGAAGATCGCCACATGTCGAAACCAGCATGTAGGCGTCCAGGGGATCGATCTTCTGCGTCGTTGCGAGAAGGTCGATCATGTTGGATACGGCTTCCTTTGCCGCAGCCCACAGGTCGGGACCAATGCCGGTCGTGACTTCATAGCCCTTGGCATCAAGATGACGGGTAACGGGTCCGGGCGTCGTGAAACGCGGTGTCTTCAGCGGCTGTTGCTTGATGAGGTCGAGCGTCAGCACAACGTCGAACGGGCTTTCGATCGCGGTGCCGCAAACCTCCCCATCGCCCTGAGCTGCGTGTGTGTCACCCACAGAAAACAACGCGCCATCAACCTCCACAGGCAGATAAAGGGTGGTCCCTGCTGCGAGATCGCGAATATCGAGGTTGCCGCCAACGCGGCGCGGCGGCACGACGCTGTGATGGCCCTTTTGTGCCAGCGCATTCCCGATCGTGCCGGCGAACGGCTTCAGCGGAACCCGGCCATTCTTGCCGAACAGGGCCGGCTCCAGCCTGGTCGCATCGAATTTCCACACCTGCAGTGCCGGCTCGGTGAACTGGTCAGCGAGCAATCCAAAGCCCGGGATGTTGGCCGTCCAGCCAAAGCCTGCTCCGTCGCGCAGCTGTGGCGTGAAGCTTTCGATGGTTACCTTGAGCACGTCGCCTGGTTTTGCGTTATCGACATAAATCGGACCCGATACCGGGTTGATCCTGGCAAAATCCAACGCTTTCACGTCCTCGACGGTAGACTGGGGACCAAGCTGGCCCCCAGAACTGTCAAGGCACTGGAACAGGATCGTCTCACCCGGTGCAGCTGTCAGGGCGGGGGCAATGGAGTTGTCCCAGCCGAAATGATGCTGTCGAGCGTGGATCGTATGGTTGCAGTGCTTGCACATGGCAGGTTCTTACTCCTTGATGAAGACGTAGTCGTAATTGACCGGGATTGACACGGGATCGACGTAGAGTGCGTCGTCACCACCCATGCGGGCAGATTTCAGGGTAAACCGCTGCTCGTTGAAAACGGGTGCCCACGGTGCATCCTCCATCACCTTCATGTAGATTTCAGACCATTTGGCCAGACGCTCGTCCACCTTGGCAGGATCGACAATCGAATCTGCTTCGGCCGCCAATGCGTCGAGCTCCGCATTGCAGTATTTCGCCCAGTTCCAGCCGCCTTCAACCGCCCCGCCACAACCAAGGATCGGTCCGTAGAAGTTAGCTGGATCCGGAAAGTCGGCAATCCAGGCCATGCCGCCAGACCAGATCATTGGTGCAGTACCGGCGCCTCCGGCTTCAATCACATTTGCCTGAGCCAGCGATTTGATTGACACGTTGATGCCAATTGCCTTGAGATCCTGCTGTATTGCCTGTGCAATGCGCGGGTTCGGGTCGGTGTTCATCACGAACAGCTCGGTTTCGAAGCCATCCGCGTAACCGGCTTCAGCCAACAGTTTTTTTGCCCCTTCCTGATCGAACGCATAGCCTTCATAGTCTTGTGTGTAGCCCGGCATGGATGGTGGCAATGGCTGGTTTGCCGGAACGGCGCGCCCGTTGATGACCTGGACGATACGATCCTTGTTTATTGCCATGTTGACGGCGCGACGAACCTCGACCTTGTCGAATGGAGCCTGCGTGACATTCATGGTGATGTAACCGGTGTGCAACTGACCACCTTCCACCACAAGACTTGCCTGGGCGTCGTCGTTCATGACCTCAACGAACTTTGCCGGTGGAATGCCGTCACCTGGAATATCGACTTCGCCATTTTGGGCACGCAGCAAGGCAACGACTGGCTCCTGGCCGACTTCAACTGTGAAGCTGTCGAGGTAGGGTACACCGGAAATCCAGTAGTCAGGGTTCTTCTCAAAGACGAGACGTTGCCCGAGCGTCCATTCGCTCAGCTTGAAAGCACCGGTTCCCACCGGCTTTTTGCCGAAGTCCGCACCGGCTTCCTCGACGGCTTCCTTTGGCACGATAAACGAGAAGTTTAGCGCCATGATGTGCAGAAATGTTGCATCTGGGCGCGACAGCTTGAAGACGACGGTATTGGCATCGGGAGCAGAAATACCCGAAATTGTTTCTGCCGTTCCGTCTGCAGCTGCCTCATAGCCGTCGATCATGGAGAAAAAACCCTGGCCAGGGGATTGCGTGGCTGGATTGACGACCCGATTTATCGAGTAGATGACGTCGTCTGCCACGAGTTCACGACCATTGTGGAACTTGACGCCCTTGCGCAGCTTGAATGTGTAGGTCAGGCCGTCCTCGGAGATTTCGTAGCTCTCGGCGAGGCCAGGACGCAGGTCGGTTGTCCCGGGCTCATAGTCCATCAGACCGTCGAAGACCGACTTGATCATTGACCAATTCTGCCAGTCGTAGCCGATGGCAGGATCCAGGGTTGCCACATCGTCCTTGTAGGTAACGATCATGTTGCCGCCATGGTTTGGCTCTTGAGCCTGAACAAAGGCTGGCATGGCGAGAATGCCTGCGAGTGCTGTTGAAAGCAGAAACTTCTTCATGGTTAGTCCTCCGGTTGATGGAATGCTCAGCGCAATTTGATGCGCGGATCGATGAGTGGTGAAATCAGATCGGCGATGAGGTTACCGATCACGATGCCGCAGGCCGAGACGAGCGTGACACCCATGATGATCGGGATATCGACGCGCTGGATCGCCTGCCAGGCCAACTGACCAATACCGGGCCAGCCAAAGACGCTCTCGACAACGACAATGCCTGACATGAACAGGCCGATATCGATACCGATCATGGCGATGATCGGCAGGATTGCGTTCGGTAATGCGTGGCCCAGGATAACCCTGCTACGGCCGAGACCCTTGGCGCGCGCCGTGCGGATGAAGTCGGCGCGAAGTACATCGATCATCGAGGATCGCATGATGCGCGAGTACCAGCCCGAGCCGAGGATGCCGAGTGTCAGTGCCGGCAGTACAAGATGTGCGAATGTGCCGTATCCGCCGATCGGAAACCAGCCGAGCCTCACCGCGAAGACATAGAGTAAGAGAAGTGCGACAACAAATTGCGGAGCAGAGACTGTTATGAAGCTTGTCAGCATCAGACCATTATCGATTGTCTTGCCGCGATTGAGCGCAGCGACAACACCGAAAGGCAGGCCTATCAGAAGTTCACAGCCGATTGCCCCTACGAGCAAGATCAAGGTTGCCGGCAATCGAGAAACAAGAAGTGTGGCAACTTCCGTCTTCTGCAGGTAGGAGCGTCCGAAATCGCCCTGTACGAGGTTCCAGAGATAATTACCGTACTGGACGAGGAACGGCTGATCGAGACCGAGCTGCTGGCGAATACTTTCCACCGTAGCGGCTGTGGCAGAACGACCGGCGATCTGGCGAACCGGGTCTGCCGGCAGCACGTAAAGCAGGACGAAGGTGATGAACGATACGCCAAGCAGGATCAGTGCGGACTGAACGAGGCGTCTGAGAATGTAGGCGGCCATCAATCATGTCCCTGTTGTGTCGGATCAAGGATGTCGCGCAGCGCGTCTCCGACAAGATTGAAGGCAAGCGCGAGCAGCAGGATCGCCGCGCCTGGTATGAAGACGAGCCATGGTGCCGACTGGAAGTAGGTCTGGTTTTCGAAAATGATGTTACCCCACGATGGAATTGGCGGTTGAACGCCGACACCGAGAAATGACAATGTCGCTTCAAGGAGCACGGTGGTCGAAATGCCGAGCGTGCCCCAGACAATCAGTGTTGGGATCAAATGCGGTAGAATGTGCTTGAAGAGGATGCGGCCATGGCCAGCGCCGAGCGTCACTTCGGCGGCGATGTAGTCGCGCTCGGCCAGTGACGAGGTCTGCGTGAAGATGACCCGAGCCGTCTGCACCCAGTTTACAAAGGCTATGACCATCGCAACGATCCAGAGTGACGGTGAAAAGATCGCGGCAAGGCAAATTGCAAGAAGCAGTGCCGGAAAAGCCATCATCAGGTCGGTGAAGCGCATTAGCACAGCACCAACCACACCTCGGAAATAACCCGCCGTTACCCCGACAAGCGTACCGATAAGTAGTGCCGCGCCCCCGAGTTCTGCCACTTAGTGCGGAAAGTCGTCTTTTAGGAATTCGAGCAGCACTCGATGCTCCGGATCATCGGTTTCCATCCGCAGCACGTGCACCTTTCCGGTGCGTTCATCTCGCATATGAGCC
>JAEWDP010000064.1 GCA_023390055.1 Pseudomonadota bacterium
GCGGATGGAAACCGATGATCCGGAGCATCGAGTGCTGCTCGAATTCCTAAAAGACGACTTTCCGCACTAAGTGGAAGAACTCGGGATTGCTTCCATAAGCCTTTCGTCGAGACCTCTCGCCATGCGCAAACCCTTGTCGACTTACCAATCAGACGTGAACCTTGCATCACCATGAGTTGAGGTGAAGACGGCAAAAAGACTTAGGTCTGTGAAAACTGGAAGAGGGCAACGCCCGAACGAGTGTGCACTTCAGATGAGGCGGGCCCCTGCGGGAAGCCGCCGCTCCGGTCACGTGTTGATAGATGGCAAGCACATAAGACGGCTATGCCTTGATCCAGGTTCGGGAGTCTCGCCAGACGAATGGCTGGACTGGTCTACTGTATAAATGACTTTTCTTATCCGAGATAGACGGCGCCCTATCTGGAACTATCCGAGATGCTGACCGTTAGTAATTGAACAATAGGAGAAAACGGGATGCTTAAAGGTATCGTGCTCTGGGCGATGGGTGTTCCCATCTTTGTGATAATCCTGCTGTATTTTTTCATCTTTTAAGAGATACACAGGGGTCTACCACTTTTTGGTTTGGTCAATTTCGATGATGCAACGATGGGCTGGGTCCTGATCATGGGAGAGATCCATTGTTCAGGACCCGCGCTTATCAAGGTATTTCAATCGGCCGATCTTGATGACGCTTTTTCAGGGTCTGTTCGCGGATGAAGATGAACAGTCCGGATGCGATAATAAGAAACGCGCCAACAATCATGGTAAGGCGCGGTACATCCCCGAAGAACAGCCAGCCGAAGATCACCCCATAAAGCAGAAGAGTGTACTGTAGAGGGGCAATGGTTGCGGCGTCCGATATTTTGAGGGCGCGATTTACAAGCATATGTGCGCCCATGGCGATGACACCGAGCAGTCCCAGCAATACCAGATCTGTTCCCGATTGAACTGGTGACCAATCGAACGGTGCGAAGGCCAGGCCTGCAATCGCCGCTGCGGACGTCTGAAACAGAACCAGTGTGCTGTCCGGAGTACCACGCAAGAATCGGCCTGAGATCATCATGAATGCGAAGGCGGCACTCCCTATAATTGATATCACCGCGGGCAGTGTGAACATTGCGCTGGATGGTTCAAGTGTGATGATAACACCGATGAAGCCGACTGCGATCGCAACCCATCTCCTCCAGCCAACCGTCTCGCCGAGCAGAAATGGTGACGCTGCCGCGACATAGATCGGCGCTGCCAACCAGTACGTCATGACATCTGCAAGTGGCAAATACATGACGGCATAGTAGAAGCAGAAGACTTCTGCCGTCGAGAAGATTACACGTGCGAGTTGCATGCCCTTGCGTTCGGCGCCAATAATCGGTGCGATACCGGCCCGCCACAGTAACGGAGACAAAATTATGAGTGCGGCCACACTTCGCAGAAGAATGACTTGGCCCAGTCCGTAGGATGAAACGAGCCATTTTCCCATTGCATCGTTTAATGCAAAAAACAGCATGCCGAGCAACATCAACAATGGCCCAGCGGCCGACAGACGTCCCAAGCCGGCCGTAGCCGAAGCAATCCTGGTCATAATGCCTCCAAGTTCCTGAACTAAACAGTCGATGGGTCCGAGAATCGCCGGCTCACGCTGAAAGTTCTCTCTATCTCCGGGTGGAGTTCCATGCCAAGCCCCGGGCCGGGTGGAACTGTGATCATACCGTTTTTAACGGTCGGCAATGCCGTCACGAGGTCACGGTACCAGGTGTTGTAAAAGGCTCTGACGCTTTCTTGAACCAGCGCGTTGGGGGCGTTCAACGATAGATGCGTTGACGCACACAGGACGACTGGGCCTGTGCAGTCATGAGGGGCAACGGGCAGATGCCATGCTTCGGCCATTGAGGCGATCTTGCGGGCTTCCGAAAGACCGCCGCACCAGGAGATATCCAGCATCACGATACCTGCTGCCCCGGTTTCCAGATAATCGCGAAAACCCCAACGTGTCGCAAGTGTCTCCGAAGCCGAAATTGGCGCGGGTGAAGCTTCGGCATAGCGTTTCAGGCTGGATAAGCTATCCATCTTGATAGGATCTTCATGCCAAAAGGTCTGATATGGAGCGAGTGCCTTGGCAATCTGCATTGCTGGAAGCAATTGCCACATGGAATGAAATTCCACCATGATATCCATCTTGTCGCCAACTGCTTTGCGGATCTTTTCAAAAGGTTCCAGTGCCAACTTCAGGTCTGGCATCGAGATATACTGGCCCCGGGTCTTTTCGGCAGCCGCATCAAAGGGCCAGATTTTCATTGCTGTAATGCCGTCTGCAAGAAGTGATTCCGCTAATTCGTCAGCACGGAGCAAGAAGCCGTTCAGATCGTCGTAGTCGCCAGTTCCTGACAGCCCGTAATTGGCTGTGGTCTGGCCGGTACTTTTCTTGATGTACTCAACACCCGCGCACGTATTGTATGTGCGGATTTCCTGACGTGAAAAACCACCGAGAAGTTGTGCGATCGGTTGATTAAGAGCCTTGCCGAAAATATCCCAAAGCGCGATGTCGACGGCGGAGTTACCCCGCATTTCCGCGCCGGAAGACCGAAAGCCAACATAGCCGACCAGTTCGCTTGCAAGGAGGTCGATCGCCATCGGGTCACGTCCCATGATACGCGGGGCAACGTACTCGTGCAGATAACTTTCGACGGTTTCGGCACCGAAGAAGGTTTCCCCGAGACCTGTTATGCCTTCGTCTGTGTGAACCAGCACCCAAAGAAGATTGGATCGTTCCGCAATACGGACGGTTTCAAGTTTCGTGATTTTCATGGGATGCCCTAAAAGTTAGACGAGGCCTGCAGCAAACAGGGCCTTCAAGCTTGTTTCGAAATGTTTGTCCATCAACTGGGCCGCACCGTCAGGTTCTCCAGCTGCTATGGCTTCGGCAAGGTGAAGATGAAGCGTGTTCATGGACCTGCGATCGTCATCGCTGGCACGGGTTTTCCAGCCGATCGGCCATGTTTGCCGGATCGCTCCCTGGAAGGCTCCGATTATCAATACGAAGACAGTATTGTGAGAGGCGCGGGCGATCTCGAGATGGAAAGCGAGGTCGTGCTCCATCACACGCTCCGGCGCCATGAAGTTTTCTGACATGGCGCGCGCATGAGCCATAATTGCATTTGCCTGCGACTCTGTCCGCCGAAGTGCTGCAAGCGTTGCGGTTCTGGCTTCAATGGTGCGGCGGGCATCGTAGATCTGCAGTATGTCTATTTGATCTGTGACGACACCATGTTCGATCATTAGCCCGAATGCGTCATCATCCAATTCGGCGACAGTGGGCCTCTTACCCGCTCCCAACTCAACTAGCTTGAGGGCTGCGAGCGAGCGCAACGCCTCGCGGACAACGGTCCGTGACACCTGAAGATCCCGTGACAGCACCGCCTCCGCGGGGAGGCGGTCGCCCGGTTTGAGATCCTGTTCGCGAATAAGACGAGCAATCGCGGCGATGGCACCTGTGACGAAATCACCGGTTGTTGCTCCTGCAGCTGCCAAAGTCATATATGATACCTATTAATAACCTGTACTATAGGTATTAGCCATATACGCCTTGCTATGCAATGGCTTCTTTGCTGAGCCCTTCTTCTTTGTCAGCGGCTGCGTGCGGCCGTATAGGCCTGGATCGTCAACGTTGCACGCTCGAATACCGCATCAGCTGACATGCCGGGGCGATAGAGACTTGATCCGAGTCCAAATGCTGTAATCCCTGCAGAAAGATAGTCTGCAAAATTCGCCTCTGAGACACCGCCTACGGCGGCGATCATCAGGTCCTTGGGCAAAATGGCGCGAACGGCATTGATACCAGCAGGACCAAGCACGCTCGCCGGGAAGAATTTAAGCCCCGTTGCGCCGGCCTGAACTGCGGCAAGCGCTTCTGTTGGCGTGAAAACGCCAGGCAGTGTTACCATGCCACGTGCCCGCGCTGTCTTGATGACATCGGGAACCACATTGGGGCTTACCATCAGCCTTCCACCAGCGCGATCAAGCCTCATCACGTCTTCCACAGTCAAAACGGTACCAGCACCGATCAGACAATCGGAGGCGGCCAGCTTTGCTGCTGTTTCTATTGAGCGAAACGGATCCGGCGAGTTCAGTGGGATCTCAATTGCAGTGAAGCCGGCCTCGATCAGTTTTCCGACCACGTTTTCAGTCTCTTCGGGCCGCAAGCCACGAAGTATCGCGACCAGGGGATACGTCATATCGGGAAAAGGGATACGGTTCATTAAGGGTCCTCAACGAGCTGAGAGCAGAAACTTGTGAGCAGCAATAGCCAGTCCGCGCCGAACTGCTTCATCTGCATCGATTTCCTGGAAGGGGAGGGATAGGGCCGTAAAGGCACCTCGATAAAGTTGATCCAACCTGCCAGACGCAACCAGCTGGATTGTGGTGCGGTCAATTGGCCGAGGCAGCCCGCCAGCAATCTCGAGGCCGATTAGCATTCCTGACAACCGTGCCGCCGCATCTGTTGGTGCGAGTCCTTCAAGCAGCATGCCTGAACGGACTGAAAACAATTGTCCGGTTGCGTTCTGCGGATTACTGACTGTTGCCCTAACTGCTTCAGTAAACGCTGGTCGGTCGCCATCAAAGGTTTCGGCACCGACCAGCGAGTGGGAGAGAACCGAATGCTTCGAGATTACATCATAGAGCTCGCCAGTCATGTAGGTTGAAAATCCCGTCACGGTATTGTCAGAAGCAACGACCCATTTTGAGTGGGTACCCGGCATGCAGATAATCTGATCTCCGTCGATATCGGCTTTGAGTGCACCCAGAAGTTGGGTCTCCTCACCTCGCATGACGTCGGCAGCAAGGGGTGCACG
>JAEWDP010000085.1 GCA_023390055.1 Pseudomonadota bacterium
GCTCAGGGGTAGAGCACAACCTTGCCAAGGTTGGGGTCGAGCGTTCGAATCGCTTCACCCGCTCCATTCTTTCAAAGACCTCCGGCTCTTCCGGCTAGTTTTCAAAGTTCCTGAAGCCGAAGGCTCGGCGCGATATGGTTCCAGTCTTGCTCCTTGGACTAGCTCTTTGAAAATACGTAATCGGTTTCTTGCCGCACGGTTTCACCGGGGCGAAGTATCATGTTCGGAAATCCTGAGTGATTGATCGCATCCGGCCAGACCTGTGTCTCAAGGCAGAATCCGGCGAACGGGCCATAGTGGCGGCCCTGCAGGCCAGGAACCGGTACGTCGAGCTTGAAGCCTCCGTAGAACTGCAGCCCGGGCTCGGTCGTACGCACCTCCAACGACACGCCGGAATTAATACTGCGAGCCATGGCCACAGAGCGCTTCGTCATTCGTTCCGATGAGAGACAGTAGTTATGGTCAAAGAGGACCTGCTCTCCAGCCTCCTGTCGCTTCATCGAAGTCATATCGCGCAGATCAAAGGCCGTGCCGGTAACCGCCATCAATTCGCCCGTAGGACATTGACGAGCGTCGACCGTTACGATCTGGTCCGCGGCAATCATGATATCGTGTCCGAGTGTATCGTGGCGACCATCAAGATTGAAATAGCTGTGCTGGCAGATATTGCAGATGGTAGATTGGTCCGCCCTGGATTCATAGAGAACGGACATAACACCATCGCCACCCAATCGGTAGGTGGCCGTGACCGTGCAATTCCCCGGATACCCTGCCCGACCGTCCGGATCAATGCATTGCAACACGACAGCATCGTCGGAAAGATTGAGAATTTGCCAGCTTCGCGTTCCCAGACCATCGCTTCCGCCATGGAGGTGCGTGATACCTTCCTCGTTCAGGTCCAGTTGATACTGTTTTCCATCCAGCTCAAAGCGGCCACTTGTTATGCGATTTGCGCAGCGACCCGGACTCGCCCCCAGATAAGGGGAGTGGAGCAGATAATCCTCGAAGGTCTCAAACCCAAGAACCAATGGGAACTTATGTCCCTCGAGCCGCAGGTCCTGAATAACAGCACCCCAGGTCATGACATGACACGTCAATCCACCCCCAGAGATTTTTATCCGGTAAACCGGTTCACCAGTCTCGGTTTTGCCGAAAACTTCGCGATCAGCCATACTGCCTCCTAGATTACTGCTGGCAGGACCCTGATTGATTTGTGTGCATTTCGCAACGGCAAAGCACTAGGAACTGATCGCCTGCTCCGCTCCAGCGGACGGCACAGTGTATCGTCAATCCAGATTGCTAAAGACGACGAGACCTATTCTGCTCCTATCTTCTCCAGATCGTAATTGGTCGTCTGATAGATCTCATTTATCCAGTTGCCAAAAAGCAAATGTGCGTGGCTACGCCAACGATTTAATGGCGGCAAGGTTACATCATTATGCGGAAAGTAGTCATGTGGTATCTTCAAGGGGACGCCAGCCTCGACATCACGAAAATACTCATCCGCCAGTGATGTGGAGTCATACTCGACATGATTGAACATATAGAGCCTTCGTCCGAGTTTTTCATGCGCCAGACAAACCCCCATCTCGTCGGACTCCATCAGGATTTCAAGTTCAGGTACCTTTTCTATGTCGGAGCGTCTAACTTCGGTCCATCTGGAGACCGGAACCTGAAAATCATCGGAAAAGCCCGCGAGATAAACTGACGATGGCGATAGGTTGCGGTGCCTATAAACACCGAACGCCTTCTGCTTCAGATCATGCTTCGCCACACCATGAAAATGGTAGATCGCGGCCATCGCGCCCCAGCAGACATTCATGGTCGAATGGACGTTACTTGTCGTCCAGTCCAAAATCTTCTGCATCTCCTCCCAATAGGTCACGCTTTCGAATGGCAGTGTTTCAATTGGTGCCCCGGTGATAATGAAGCCGTCAAACTTCCGATGTTTTACTTGCTCCCAGGTTTCGTAAAAGTCCAATAGATGCTCTTCCGAAGTATTCTTGGCCTTATGACCACCAATACGCACCAATGAGAGTTCAACCTGCAGCGGTGTCGAACCAATCAAACGAGCCATCTGAAGCTCTGTTTTAATTTTATTTGGCATGAGGTTGAGTAGCCCGATCTGCAGTGGGCGAATGTCTTGCCGCACAGCGGCAGTTTCGGTCATCACCCGTACGCCTTCTTGGACGAGAGTTTCAAAGGCGGGTAGCGTATCGGGAATCTTGATCGGCATCACACACTCGACAAAACAAAAGGCCGGTAGCGACAAATCACAACCGGCGCGTCGAAGTATTCTTCTCGCGGCCCCTTAGCGACTTGTTTAACGTGGCTGCAAGCCGGCCGGCCAAATCACCACAGTGAGTTCTAAATATGCGCTTCCGTCCCGCAGGTCAATCAGCTGACGCTTCGCCAACCGGGCAATCGCTTGAACGGGAACACTCCCTCCCCCCCCCCCCGAGGTTTCGGCGTGTTTCATAGAGGACCTCGAATCGAAAGAGGTTTTCCATGTCTGGTAAGGCATTGCTTAATACGTTCTCAGCCCTTGATGATCCGCGCCAGAGCCTCAACCTCATCAGGGTCATCAACGACAACGCAGGCCTTAAAGTCAGGCGAAAGATCCTAGGTTGGAATAACGACTACCTTTATCAAGCATTGCTCGGTTCACGAGAACAATCTTTCAAGCGGTTCCCCTGGCTTCGCCAACGTGTGATGGATCACCTACGATATCCGGCAGCACACCAGATCCTTACCATCTCGACCCCTACAATTTATCACAAAAGACATTAAAGCTGGATTTTGCGGTTCAAGCCGCTTTCCCTGGGCCACTGCTTTGAGATAAGGCCTTGGCAAATGATACAGGCGACATTCACGATCTTGCTCGGCGGCGAGCTTACCCTGACGGACCGACTTCGCCATGCGCTCGTCGGTAGCCGCTTCATTGCCGCCGATGGCGGCATGCGACATGCTATTGCACTGGACATAGAACCAGAACTCTGGGTAGGGGATTTTGATTCAACACCCTCTTCATTGATCGAGGCCATGCCACAGGTCAAACGCCATTCCTATCCTTCGGTCAAGAATGAGACTGACGGCGAAATTGCAACCCGGGAGGCAATCAGGCGGGGTGCCAAACACCTGATCTTTGCCGGAGCTCTCGGCGGAGAACGAAGCGACCATGCTCTGCAGCATTACGTGCATGCAATTAGTCTGGCCGAGAATGGGGTCGACGTTCTCCTGACATCTGGATTGGAGGAGGCAGTACCACTGCTACCTGGCTCCCTTGAACTCGATCTGCCGGAAAATTCTCTATTCTCGGTTATCGGCATTTCCGACCTGGAGGGCCTCGATGTGCTCAACGCACGCTATCCATTGCGTAATTTCTCATTACCCTTCGGCTCTGCACGCACCATTTCAAATGTTGCGAAGAGGCCACCAGTCTGCTTTGCACTCGAACGCGGCAGAGCAATCATTCTTGCACGACCCTATGACCTGACAGGAGCCTGAACCATGGCACCTCCAATCCTCAAGCTCGATGACATTTTTCTAAGTTTCGGAGGAACGCCACTCCTTGCAGGTGCAGGCATGCAGGTTGAACCAGGCGACCGAATCTGCCTTGTCGGTCGCAATGGATCGGGCAAGTCGACCCTGATGAAAATTGCGGCAGGAATGGTCGAACCACAATCCGGCGAGGTATTTCGCCATCCAGGCGCAACCATTCGCTATCTCGAGCAAGCACCAGATTTCAATGGCTATTCAACCGTTCAGGCATACGCCGAGTCAGGTCTGGGACCGGGGGACGATCCGTATCGGGTGACTTATCTGCTCGAGCATCTCGGATTAACCGGCACAGAAGATCCTGATCGACTTTCTGGCGGTGAGGCACGCCGTGCAGCACTTGCACGTGTCATGGCTCCCGAACCCGATATCCTTTTGCTTGATGAGCCGACAAACCATCTCGATCTTCCAACCATCGAGTGGCTGGAGGAGGAGCTTAGAAATACCCATCGTGCACTTGTTCTAATTTCCCACGACCGCCGCTTCCTGGAAAGGGTGACGACAAGCACTATTTGGCTTGACCGGGGTTTATCCCGGCGTCTTGACCGGAGCTTCACATATTTTGAAGCTTGGCGGGACGAGGTTCTGGATGCCGAGGAACTGGAACAACGTAAACTCGGCAAGGCGATCGAACGCGAAGAACATTGGCTGCGCTACGGTGTAACGGCTCGTAGAAAACGTAATGTGCGCCGTCTCGGCGAACTGCAAAACATGCGGAGCGCATTTCGTGGACACAAGGGCCCTCAGGGAAATGTCCAGGCAACCATCACCGAAGGTCGCGAATCTGGAAAGCTGGTGATCGAGGCAGACGGCATTACCAAGGCATATGGCGCCCGTACGATTGTCTCTCCATTCTCATTACGCGTTCATCGGGGAGACCGTATAGGCTTAGTAGGTCCAAATGGGGCTGGTAAGACCACACTTCTCAAGATGTTGACCGGCCAGATGGAACCAGACACAGGCCTGGTGAAACTTGGTACCAATCTGGAAATCGCAACGCTGGATCAAAAACGAGAGCACCTTGACCCCGAAGAGTCTCTGTCGCAATACCTGACAGATGGACGCGGCGATACCTTGCTCGTAAGCGGCGAGCAACGCCACGTCGCCGGCTACATGAAGGACTTTCTATTCCAGCCAGAACAAATCAGAACGCCCATCAAAAACCTTTCCGGAGGGGAACGGGCGCGGCTTATTCTGGCACGCATCATGGCCAGGCCCTCAAATCTCCTGATCCTCGACGAGCCGACCAACGATCTCGACATCGAGACGCTGGACTTGCTGCAGGAAATCGTGGCTGGGTACAACGGCACCGTGATACTTGTGAGCCACGACCGTGACTTCCTCGATCGCACCGTGACTTCAACGATCGCGCCTTCCAATCCCGAAATTCCAGATGGACGCTGGATCGAGTATGCCGGCGGCTACAGCGACATGCTGGCCCAACGGAAAGGTATCCAGGAGGACCGTCGGATCGAAAAACAAAAAAGGAAAACTGAAGAAGTTCCTTCGTCCGATGGGGCCCTGAAAGGAAAGGTTAAGCTCTCCTTCAAGCAGAAATTTGCCCTCGAAAACTTGCCTGCGGAGATTAGCAGGGCACAAACCGAGATTTCTTTGAGAGAGGAGAAGATGTCTGATCCGGATCTGTTCTCCCGGGATCCTTCAGCATTCCAAAAAATCGCAGATGAGCTTGCCACAATTCGCGAGGGGCTCGCGGCGATGGAGGAGGAATGGTTGGAGCTTGAGATCCTTCGCGAGGAGATAGAGGGGCAATCTTAACAATCCATTAATCATACCAGGCGTTTGCCTGGAGCAAGATTGTTGCAATCTGGAACAATCCACGCATCTCCACGTTCGGGTGGCAATATCAAACTTGTGAATCCCGATTGGCCAGTTGAAGGCACAACGCCACCCAGGAGATATTCCATGCTGACTAATGTACAGAATCGTCGGCAGACGCTGATGGCGGATCAGCGCGTTCTGATCGTTGAAGACGAATTCCTGATTGCACTCGATGTAGCCGAAACTGTCGAGGCAATGGGTCTGCAGGTTGCTGGACTGGCCAATGGTCGCAACCATGCCTTGGCACTTGCTCACGCAGCCGATATCGCACTTGTGGACATAAACCTGTCGGACGGCAGGACCGGCCCTACCCTCGGTCACGAACTCATCGAAAAGCACGGCCTGACCGTTATATTCATGACGGCCAATCCCGAGGACTTAGAGGGAACAGATACCGGACCGCTGGGTGTTCTTACAAAACCAGTTATGCCCCACGTAATCGAGCAATCGCTCGATTATGCCGTTGCGAGCCGAACTGGCGGCTTCGCAACCGTTCCGCGAGAATTGCGGATATTCCCGCGCCGCCACTGATGTTTGGCACAGCTTGCTAAAATTCACCTGGCCTATTACATCTTCATTTACTCTAACGGGGTGCCGCTTTTGCGGCTGAGAGGCAAGGCCAACCCGCGGAACCTGATCCGGTTAAGACCGGCGGAGGGATTAGATGGCTGACTTTCAACGCCTGCCCCTCCTTTTGATACGAGAAGGCGCAGATGCTACAAACGATCCTTTCCTTACTCACCCTCGCTGCACTCATGACACCTGCTCTGGCTCAGGAAAGGACCCTGACGGTCTACACCTATGAAAGCTTTGCGACAGAATGGGGCCCCGGCCCCCGTGTAAAGGAAGAGTTCGAAAAGACTTGCGCGTGTAGTCTCAACTTCGTCGCGGTGGCAGATGGCGTTGCTCTCCTGTCAAGACTAAAACTGGAAGGCAACAATACTGACGCCGACATCGTACTCGGCCTTGACACAAATCTCGCTGCCGAAGCCAAGGCGACGGGGCTATTCGAGGCTCACAGTCTATCTACGACAACAATAGCAGTTCCCGGAAACTACAGCGACGATACGTTCATTCCATTTGATTACGGTCACTTCGCAATTGTATACGATACTGAAGCAATCGATACGCCACCAACAAGCCTGAAAGAACTTGTAAACGGAGATCCGGCACAAAAGCTTGCCATTCAGGACCCGCGCACCTCTACGCCTGGTCTCGGCTTTCTCTTATGGGTCAAATCCATCTATGGCGACCAAGCTCCACAAGCCTGGAGGAAGCTCAGCAAACGAATTCTGACTGTTACACCTGGCTGGTCAGAAGCTTACGGTCTGCTCACGAAGGGTGAAGTCCCGCTCGTTGTCTCCTACACTACATCACCAGCTTATCATATGGTTGCCGAGGGTACGGAACGCTTCAAGGCAGCAGCTTTCTCCGAGGGGCATTACATCCAGATAGAGGTGGCCGGATTGGTAAAAACCTCACATGACAAGGATCTCGCCAGGCAATTTTTGACCTTCATGATGTCGCCCACGTTCCAGACCATCATCCCGACAACCAACTGGATGATGCCTGCCGGACCGACATCGGAGCCGTTACCTGCGGCTTTCAACCGCTTGGTCAAACCAGAAGAGACCCTTCTCATGGCCCCCGCAGTGGTCGCGAACAATCGTCAGTCATGGATTGACGAATGGCTTACTGCAATGAGCGAACGATAGTATTCAGCAATGCTGACATCGGGGCAGAGGCAAAGATCCATCGCATTGGGTGCGGTAGCATGCGGATCAATATTCCTGTTTGTCTGCTTGGCAATGATTGCCCTGCTTGGCTTTGGCCCAGGTTTTTCAGGGGCCAGCACATACTCTCCATATACCTGGAGAGTACTACAGTTCACGCTGAAGCAGGCAAGCCTCTCCACACTTCTCTCCGTCGGGCTTGCAGTCCCGGTGGCACTCGCGATTGCACGTCGTCCAAAGCTCCCCGGCCGGCGGTGGATCCTGCGGCTGATGGCGCTTCCCATGGGATTACCAGCACTTGTCGTCGCACTCAGCCTGATTGCAATCTGGGGCAGACAAGGATGGTTAAACAGCTTGCTGCTGACGTTAGGACTGGACGAACCTATCAGCATATACGGGCTTGGTGGCATTCTTCTTGCGCATGCCTTCTTCAATATGCCACTTGCTTGCAGGTTGATGGTGGTCACTCTTGATCGGTTGCCAGCGGAGTACTGGCTATTGGCGGCCGGACTGGGAATGAAGCCATTGTCGGTGTTCCGCTTTCTCGAATGGCCTGCCCTGGTACGAATATTTCCCGGGATCGCCGGTCTGGTATTCATGCTCTGCATCACCAGTTTTACACTTGTACTGGTCCTTGGTGGTGGTCCTGCTGCAACCACGCTGGAAGTTGCGATCTATCAGTCACTCCGCTTCGATTTCAATCCGGCGCAAGCTATTGCACTGGCAGTCTTGCAGATAGTATTGACCACAATGGTTCTGGCATTGCTCAGCCTGATCCCGGCTGTTGGCGAAACAACGCCCTCCAGTGGCCTTCAGGTTCGCCGCTTTGATGGTCGGGCCTGGCAGACCCGGTTATGGGATAGCGTGATCTTAACGATCGCAAGCTTGTTCCTCCTTCTGCCTCTGGTCGCTTTGTTGGCAGCCGGAATTCAAGCGGACCTTGCTGAACTCGTTACCAGCAGTGCATTTGTGAATGCAGCCGTGACCAGTGGCATCATCTCAATCTCCTCCGGCATCATAGCTGTCCTCCTATCAGTCATGATTATAGGTGCACGTATTGCCCTCAACGATCGCCGCCATTCAAGCGCCGCGACGCGCGGTTTTTCAATCATTCTTGCTGCTTCGTCTTCACTCGTGCTTCTCGTTCCTCCCATCGTCCTTGGAACAGGATGGTTCTTGCTCATAAGACCTTGGGGTGATGTGTCGACGTTCGCCCCTTATCTAGTAGTGGCAATAAACGCTTTGATGTCCATGCCTTTCGTCGTACGTGTATTGGAGCCTACAATCCGCGAGCATCATCATCAGGTCGGTCGCCTCAACGCGAGCCTGGGAATCAGAGGTATCGGCAAATTACGGTGGATCGACCTACCCATAATGCTGAGGCCACTCCTATTGGCTTTGTCGTTCGCAATGGCGTTGTCGCTCGGCGATCTCGGCGCCGTTGCCTTGTTTGGCTCGAACGAATTGGTGACACTTCCCTGGCTTTTATACAGCCGACTATCGAGTTACAGAACGGCTGATGCAGATGGCCTTGCACTGATCCTTGGTATTATTTGTCTCGTTCTCACTATTCTTGGAACCGCCCGTCCTGCGTTCGAGAGGAACGAACATGTCCGTCACTAATCCCGCACCGGAAATCCGATTAAATGACGTGCAGCTGAAGCTTGGTGACACGAAGTTTCATTTCAATTGCCGATTACCCGCCGGATCGATAACCGCGATTGCAGGATCCTCGGGATCGGGAAAGTCGACATTGCTAAATCTGATTGCCGGATTTGAAAAACCTGATCAAGGTGAAATTCTGTTCAATGAACAAGAGGTGAACAATTTACACCCGTCCGAACGGCCTATCTCGCTGATATTCCAGGACAACAATCTCTTTGGGCATCTCAATATCTATACCAATATAGGTCTTGGTATCAGCCCATCGCTAGCTCTGACATCGCAGGATCGGCGCGCCATCAACAGAGCACTCGAGCGTGTGGGTCTTGGCGGAATGGAGCAACGGATGCCGGCAACACTGTCCGGAGGTGAACGCCAACGCGTGTCGTTTGCGCGAGCACTTGTGCGCCAAAAACCAATCCTCCTGCTGGATGAGCCATTTGCTGCCCTTGATCCCGGTTTGCGGTCCGGCATGGTCACGCTGCTCTTGCAGCTACACGAGGAGATGAGCAGCACAATCGCAATTGTTACCCATGATCCACAGGAGCTGCTACGCCTTGCCTCCAACGTGATTTTCATCCACGAAGGCAAGGTTCTCCTTCAGGAACCCGTCGGCCAGTTTGTAAGCCGCCAAGACATGCCATCTGTTAGCAAATTCCTGGTCGACTAGGTTGCCCAACGCCACAATTTGGTCGTGGCATGGTGGCATCGCAGCAACAGCACCTTTCACTTGCATCAGAGTACCCTTATTAAATGGGGAATCTATGTGATAACAGCACGAAATTCGCTAAGTCGATAGTGACAATGCATCGACCTTTCACGAGATGAGGAATCTCCGAAAAAGGGGACGGACAACGAGACCAGATGATGATAGAGCCGAAACCGATGATGATACGGCCACAAGCGCTGAAAATGGCAACCGACCGTATCCTTCGTTCGGCACGCTCTGCGGGTCTTAGCATCGCCATTCTGGCCGGTATTGGCCTTGCGGTTTCGAGTTGCCAATCGATTCTGGACAAAGCCTATCAGCCGAATGTTGCCCCTTCCAGTTCACCACAGATTGTAGATGAGGTTCAAAAGAACGACCCCAGGGCAAAGATGGGTGCGCGCGAACATCCTCGCATTGTCGCCAGCTATGGAGGCGAGTACCATGACGAGAAGACGGAAAAACTGGTAGCTCGCATCACCGGCGCCTTGACCGCAGTGTCCGAAAATCCCATCCAGTCCTACCGCATCACGATCCTCAATTCGCCAGCAATCAATGCATTTGCGCTCCCGGGTGGTTATCTTTATGTCACACGAGGCCTGCTGGCGCTCGCCAATGACGCTTCGGAGGTCGCCGCTGTACTCTCACACGAGATGGCACATGTGACTGCAAATCACGGAATTGAACGCCAGCGCAGAGAAGAAGCAGAAGTCATCGCAAGTCGCGTGGTTGCCGAGGTCCTTTCTAGCGATCTGGCAGGCAAACAGGCTCTGGCTAGAGGAAAGCTCCGCCTCGCCGCATTTTCGCGGCAGCAAGAATTGCAGGCGGACGTCATCGGTGTGAGGATGCTTGGCGAGGCAGGATACGATCCGTATGCGGCACCAAGATTCCTTGATTCAATGGCAGCTTATGCCCGTTTTTCCTCGGTCGATCCCGACACAGACCAGAGCCTTGACTTTCTGTCCAGCCATCCAAATGCGCCGCAGCGCGTCGATCTAGCTCGCCGCCATGCCCGTGCTCAGGGTATGGAAGGTTCGGTAGGCGACCGGGGGAGAGATTACTATCTCGCAGGAATAAACGGGTTGTTATACGGTGACAGTCCCGAGGAAGGGTTTGTCCGTGGCCAAACATTTCTCCATGGCGAACTGGGAATCCGCTTTGAAGTCCCTCCGGGTTTCAGAATCGACAACAAAGTTGATGCGGTGCTGGCTACGGGTCCCGGAGAAACGGCCATCCGCTTCGACGGGGTTGACGCAGGTGATACTGACAGTCTCACGAATTATCTTACGAGTGGATGGGTTGCCGGCCTTAAGCCGGAAACGGTTCGCTCAGTATCGGTTAATGGTTTGCCTGCAGCCACAGCTCGTGCTTCTGCAGAACGTTGGGACTTCGATGTAACTGTAATCCGTCTTAACAAACAAATATTCCGTTTCCTGACGGCTGTGCCGAAGGGAAGTCCTATTCTGGATCAGGTTGCCGCCGTCTTGACGTCAAGCTTCCGAAAGATGACACCGAAAGAGGTCGCCGCTCTCAAGCCCTTGCGTATACGGGTGGTGACAGTTGGCCCGCGAGATACACTTGCCAGCTTGGCCGGGCGGATGATGGGCACTAACCGTAAGCTGGATTTATTCAAGCTCATTAATGCCCTTCCCGCTGGTGTCACCTTGTCACCCGGACAAAAGGTGAAGATCATTTCTGAATAGACATTCAGGCGTGTTAGCACACTGCCGCCAATTGTGGATTTGACGAAACCAGCGCAGATTTCAGTTTCTCGATAGCACGGCTCTCAATTTGTCGGACCCGTTCCTTGGAAATTCCGAGCTCAGCACCGAGTGCTTCCAGTGTCGCTCCCTCATCCGTGAGGCGTCGAGCGCGTATGATCTTCTTTTCACGTTCATTTAGCTTGGTTAGAGCTCCTTGTAGCCAACGCATACGGCGTTCACCATCAATCAAGCCGGACACCTGTTCATCCGGGAGCGGCTCATTACTTGCCAGCAGGTCCATCCGCTCCCCACTATCAGCATCACCAGCGATCGATGGTGCTTGTAGTGATGCATCATTTCCAGAAAGCCGGGCATCCATGGTCTGAACATCTGTAACACTCACTCCCAGTGCAACGGCAATTTCTTCATGGATAGCGCGAGAGGTCAGGTTGCTATCCCCGCGTGCAAGCTTTGCGCGGAGACGTCTCAAATTAAAGAAGAGGGCCTTTTGGGCAGAACTCGTGCCGCCTCGAACAATCGACCAGTTCCGAAGTATATAATCCTGCATAGACGCGCGGATCCACCAACTTGCATAGGTGGAAAATCGCACATCGCGTGCCGGTTCAAACCGTGCTGCAGCTTCCAGAAGACCGACATATCCTTCCTGCACCAGGTCACTCATAGGCAAGCCAAAACCGCGGAATTTGGAAGCCATCGCAATAACAAGACGCATGTGCGCAAGTGCAATCTGATTACGTGCATCTTGATCGTGGTCATCCTTCCATCGGACTGCAAGTATCCGCTCTTCATCTCTCGCAAGATACGGCGCCGACATTGCGATCTTAATCATATTACGGTCCGCAGACATGGGCTTCATCGTGTTCTCCGTGAAATTCGCTAACCTTGAGAAACGCGCGACCCAAGTATTCGGTTTCTGCAAATACAGACCGGACAGCTTTACAATCGCGTACTTAATCCCCTTCTATCGTTCTGGAGGGCTTGCCCTACGAACAAACCTCTCTAGTTCTCCAGGAAATCAGCTTCATCGGATGCCCAACAGGCGGGCAAGAGTTCGCCGTTCCGGCGGTTTAACGTCGTGAACAGCAAAAAGTTCCATTCTAAATTTCCTTGGTCCAACGCATGGATGAATGTTCTAAAATCGAACTCACCCATTGGTCACAGCCTGTGGAACTTGCCATAATCTTGGATGAACCAGAGGCCCGCTGAGCTGAGGCCATCAGCCGTCCGACTTTAAGACCTTGCGCGCAGGGACTTCTGGAAAGGAGCACGGTCTATGCGACGATGGCCTTACAATCGCTGATTCAGCAACAGCGGGAGCTCAGTGAGGTAAGGTGAACATAAATTCGCCACGGGTCGGGTGGGCAGCATAAATCGGACCAATCCCGGATTGCTACGATAAGCTGGATCCGCAGCCCACCGGATTCACTTATAGTTCAGATCTGATTATAGCCTTCCGGCATGCCTGTGATCGCCATTAATAGCAAAAGGGCCACATCGTCGCCGACGTAGCCCTTTCAATTGATCTACACCATAGCCTTACATAAAACTGACGAAAGGCTGCTGCACTTGAGGCGGAAGAGCGTTTCTCAGGCAGCTTCTTCCTGAGACTCTTCTTCCTCAGCAACCTTGCCACGCTTAGGACCTTTGGCGAGATTGACTTCTACAAGTCGCACCGCTTCGGTCTCGGACATCTTGTTCACGGCGGCAATTTCCCGTGCCATGCGCTCCAACGCCGCTTCATAAAGTTGACGTTCGGAGTAAGATTGCTCGGGTTGATTTTCAGCCCGGTACAGATCACGCACAACTTCAGCAATCGAAATCAGATCGCCAGAATTAATCTTGGCATCATATTCCTGAGCACGCCGCGACCACATCGTACGCTTCACGCGGGCTTTGCCTTGGACGACCTTCAGGGCACGTTCGACAAAGTCTGTTTCTGACAGTTTGCGCATTCCGATACTAACTGCCTTGGCGACAGGAACTTTCAGCCGCATCTTGTCTTTTTCAAAATCAATTACAAAAAGCTCGAGCTTCATGCCCGCAACTTCTTGCTCTTCGATGGCAGTGATTACGCCTACGCCATGAGCCGGATATACAATCGCTTCGCCGGTCTTGAAGCCCTGGCGCGCCGAAGATTTTTTCTGCTGGGTCGTCATTCGTTTCACAAACTCCCTGGTACGCACCCGGTCAACGACCGGGGCCGGGTGCAGGCCCGGATGAGACGGGGGAACCGTCGGGTCACTCAATACTGGTCCAACCAACGTGCACAAGAATAACTCCATCGCGACTGGCGACGACACATAGATTATTGTGATGTCACGGAATCCGCGTTTGAATAATCTGTTACTTTCGTGATGTTTTATGGGCACAGGAGTGCCGCCTTGGGGAACAGTTCTTATTGTCTACCATAAAAAACTGCGGAAATCAATTATTTGCTTTTATACTTGGCTAGTCTGGACCAATGGTAGCTTGCACATTAGCCCTGCAGCGCCAATTTTGGGTTGCAGCATCTTTTCAAACGCCAACGGTAACTCAATCACCTTGGCCGGGCTCCGAAGAAAAGTACTGCTCAAACTTCCCTGGTACGCCATCCATCTCCGTGGCTTCAGGCAGAGGATCCCGCTTCACGGTGATGTTGGGCCAGACCTGCGCATAGTCAGAATTGATCTTCAACCATTTGTCGAGCCCCGGCTCCGTATCGGGCTTGATCGCCTCCGCCGGACATTCTGGCTCGCATACTCCACAATCAATGCATTCATCCGGATGGATAACGAGGAAATTTTCGCCTTCGTAAAAGCAATCCACCGGACATACTTCAACGCAATCTGTGTATTTGCAACGAATACAATTGTCGGTCACGACGTAGGTCATGCGGCACTCCAGACATCAATAAGATCGGTCTTGCATCGAAAGATGCAAGGCCGCCGGCACGAATGTCGGGGTCAACTCGGCGAGCCCACGACACCCGCACATTTTGTCTGTGAGGTAGTATCTTTCCAGACGCTTAGCAAGATTAAACGTTTTAGAAAGGCGCCTCGAAGAAGTGCGTAATTCTCGCTCCAACCGGGAGAACGGGTACCATTTCTCGCTGTTCACCCGCGCTTGCGGAAACCGCTGCGACCACGCGGCTGTCTTTGTACTCGCTCAAAGCTTGTCAGGCGGCGTTGTTCTCCCAAAGTTTCTGAAATATCGAGATAGAGCGCACGCGCTTCGTTGGATGGGCCCCGTCTTGAACCTGACGCACGGACAACGACAACAATGTCACGATCCTCGAGCGCGACGTGCACTCTATCGCCGGCCACAACCGAATAACTGGCGTGATCTATCACTTCATCATTCACAGCAACGGCTCCGGATGCGATGAATGCCTGAGCCAACGATCGAGACTTTACCAGCCGGGTGTAGAAGAGCCATTTGTCAACACGCTGGTGCGAAGTGTCTTGTGGCTCCTCTTGATCCGCCATGACCTATTTCTTCATCTGTTCCTTCAAAGCTGCCAACTTTGCAAAGGGCGAGTCTGGATCCATTGGCTTTTCTTTACGCGGCGGTCGTGACTCGAAACGAGTGGACTGCGGCGGTTTGCCGCGATCCGGGCGCTCTACCCTTTCACCACGATTGGGCCGCTCCGATTTCCCCTCGGGTCGACGGGTTTCCCTGTTGGAACGGCCACCCTCACGTCCGCGTTCACCACGGCCTTCTCCGCGCCCTCCCGGACGCCGCTCCCCTTGCTGTGGCCTACCACCAAAGCGCTGGTTTTCGCTTCTACCGGCCGGGCGCCACAACAGGACGGGTTTCGGAGCCTCTGCTTCCGGTTCGTCGGAAGACGGAGAAGCCCCGGCATCTACAGTTTCCGCCGCTTGCCCATTGCCTTCCAAAACGACATCCGTCGCCGACTGAACGACACGTCCAACATCGGAGGCAGCTTCCAACTTCGCTTCTTCTACAACCCCAGGCCCGGTTTGCGTCTGTTGAGAGGACAAGAACGCGGCAGCTTCCTCAGCTGTCACCAAGTCCGACCGATACCCAAGTCCTTTGAGAATTTCCTCCATATCGTCGGGGGTAGCACCAAGGATAGAGAGCATCGCCGTAGTCGTCATGAACCGCCGGCCGTCATAAGCACCATCAGGACGGGGTGCCGCATTCGGCTTCCATTGCAGGAGCGGGCGGATCAGATCAGCAAGCCGCTCAAGGATGTCAACGCGGACCGCTCGCTTCCCGAGAAAACGGAACCCTGCTAGCTTGTAGAATGTCCGTTCGAAAGTGGGATCCGCGACGACCGAGGTACGCCCCGCAGCAAGTGCTGGAATGAGCTCGCCGTAACCCGGCTTGTCCAGGCCATCATTTTTGAGCGCCCAGAGTAGGGTAATAAGCTCCGCCGGTGCCGGTTTCAGCAGTGCAGGCATGAACACATGATAGGCCCCAAACCGGATACCGTAGCGGCGCATCGAGGCACGCGCATCCTGATCCAGTGCTTTTACATCGTCTGCAACATCGCGGCGGAAGAGGACTCCGAGGTTTTCTACAACCTGAAATGCAAGACCCTTTGCGAGACCCTGCAAGTCTTCGGCACGCGAAAGATCATCAAGCGGTTTCAGCACCGTTGCGACATGGTGGTTTATGAAGCGTTCGATGCGGGCCAGAACATGCTCGCGGGCGTTGCCTGTCAACTGCTCATCGGACAACAATATAACGCGGGGGCGCATAATATGATCGCTCGGCGCCAATCGCGCTATGGGGTCCCCAAGCCAGCGCAAGAGTCCGTCGGACCCAAGCGCAAGATCACTGTTGCCCGCGGCGTATACTCGCGCCGCGCGCGCTTCCAGCTCAAGCGCCAAAGCCTTCTGCGCAGCTGCCTGAACAGCTTTGGCATCAGGACCCTCTGCACCCGCCACCGGCGTAAACCGGAAACCGGCCAATTGTCCAACGTGATGACCTTCCACGAAGACATCACCATTCACACTGATTTCTGCTTCCAGCATCGCATTCTCTCTTAGGCGCTTCATGAGCACAGATGTCCTGCGATCAACAAAGCGTTTCGTCAACCGTTCATGTAGGGCGTCCGACAGCCTGTCCTCAATTTCCCTCGTCTTTTCTTGCCAGTGTGTCGGATCGGCCAGCCATCCTGGGCGGTTCGAGACATAGGTCCAGGTTCTAATTTGTGCAATACGCGCCGAGAGTGTATCGATTTCACCATCAGTTCGATCCGCTCGCCGCACCTGCTCGGACATGAAATCTTCGTTTACGGTCCCGTAGCGCACCAGATCGGAAAAAAGCGTCGAAATAAGGTCGGCATGTTGCGCGGGAGCAATTCGGCGATAGTCAGGCAAGGCGCAGGCTTCCCAGAGCTTTTCGACTCGCGCCGGAGTTGTTACGATATCGATAATTTCCGGATAACGTGAGAGGTATTCTAGCGCTTGGCTGTCGGTCGCGGGCAACGCCCGCGTCAGACCGGCGAGCATCGGAACGACCTCAAGGCTTGCGTGAAGATCTCTTATGCTCGAGAAATCCAACGCCTTCGATCTCCATTGAAGGACCTTTACCTCATCGAATTCATGACCTTCTATCCGTTCAACGAGTTCCTCATCAAAGGGTGCCACGCGACCTGTGACACCAAAAGTCCCATCGTGGACATGTCGGCCGGCCCGACCGGCAATCTGGCCGATCTCTGCCGGATTAAGATGTCGGAATTGAAAGCCGTCGAACTTGCGGTCCTGAGCAAAGGCAACGTGATCCACATCTAGATTAAGGCCCATGCCAATCGCATCGGTGGCAACAAGATACTCAACCTCACCCTCCTGATAGAGGCCAACCTGGGCGTTCCTTGTACGAGGACTCAACGCTCCGAGAACGACAGCAGCACCACCGCGCTGCCGGCGGATCAGCTCTGCGATCGTATAGACCTCGTCCGCAGAGAAGGCGACGATCGCCGAACGTTGCGGCAAGCGCGTGATTTTTCGCTGCCCAGCATAGAAAAGTTGGGATAATCGAGGGCGTTCGATAACCGTTATGCCTGGAAGTATGCATTCAAGGATAGAACGCATAGTCCCAGCCCCGAGGAACAATGTTTCTTCGCGACCCCGGAGATGCAAAATCCGGTCCGTAAAGATATGTCCACGTTCTAAATCCGCAGCCAGTTGAACTTCATCAATGGCGACAAATGCTGCATTTGTCTCACGTGGCATGGCTTCAACTGTGCAAACCGAGAAGCGAGCATTGGGGGGCGTAATCTTCTCCTCGCCGGTGACTAATGCCACATTTACTTTGCCAACCCTCTCTACAACTCTGGTGTAGACCTCACGAGCAAGAAGACGGAGCGGGAGGCCGATCACGCCACTACCATGAGCAACCATGCGCTCTATGGCATAATGGGTCTTGCCAGTATTCGTAGGACCGAGAACGGCAGTCACGCCCCGTCCGCTAACCATCATTGGGTGGAAGTTCAAAATCGCATCCGCACAAAAAGCCCATCCGTTTCTCAGATCTGGGCGACGACAGACCAAAAATGGCTATCTGATCTTGAAATAACAAGTGACAGCGTCACTTCTCCTTAAATTTCTTGAGCGGCACAGATCAGGAGAACAAAACGGAACGAAACGGCGACGAATCGCTTACCCATCAACATTTTTTTCCATCTCAGGTGTCAATGGGAGTGCCTCAATTCTGCTTGCCGTGCTGCGAATCTCCAAACACCCAAGTCACTGGAACAGCTTCAATGAATGCTGATAACTATTGCGACCTTGGAACAAAACGGTGCAAGATGCGTTTGTTCCCGCATTCTGGCGGATTAAGGATCGGTAACTAGGTATGCTCGGAACGGTTCTGCCAGTCGTCCTCATCCTGCTTCTTGTCGGCACATTGCCGAGTTGGAGGTGGGGATAAGGCCCATCGGGGGACTGGGACTGGTCCTCATTATCGTGATCATTCTCCTGTCCATATCGGCAGGAACCAGGTTAAGTATCAAAGTAACGGGAAGGAAAGACCATGAAGAAGATCTTGCTTGCGGGTGCCCTTATAGCCTCTCTCGCATCTTGCACATCCACGGAGCGTGGAACCGCAATCGGTGCGGGAACTGGCGCTGTTATCGGCGGTGTTGCAACTAACAGCTGGGGCGGCGCAGCCGTTGGTGCGGTAGCAGGTGGCGCGGTCGGTGCCTTGATCGGGGCATCGCAAGATCGCCAAGGCTATTGCATATATCGCGACCGCCATGGACGTACCTATGAGGCACGTTGCCGCTAAGATGCCCACTCCATTAAGAATGGCACCGGAGATTGCCCGGTGCCATTCTCAAGTCTTTTACATGCGACAGCTCGCTTGAAGGGTGGGCGTTAGGGTAGATACTGACCGCCATTTACGGTGAGCGTCGATCCAGTGATAAAGCCTGCGTCATCCGAAGCCAGGAAAACGACACAGCGGGCAATTTCCTCAGGCTCCCCCAGCCGTCCCACGGGTATTTGAGGTATGATTCTCTCGTTCAGAACTTTCTGTGGAACAGCCTTGACCATATCGGTCGCGATATAGCCCGGAGATATCGCATTAACGGTAATATTGCGCATTGCGCCTTCTTGTGCGAGTGATTTAGTGAAGCCAATATAACCCGCTTTTGCAGCGGAATAATTGACCTGCCCCATCTGCCCCTTCTGTCCGTTGATAGATGAAATGTTGATGATCCGGCCAAAACCGCGGTCCCGCATCCCGTTCCAAACTTGTTGCGTCATATTAAAGAGACCCGTGAGATTTGTGGCGACCACGTCATTCCACTGCTCCGGGGTCATATTGTGAAACATGACATCACGGGTAATGCCTGCATTATTGACCAGAATATCGACAGGGCCAATTGCTGCTTCTACTCGCGCGACACCATCCACACATTGCCCATAGCTGGAGACGTCCCACCTGAACACGGGAATGCCTGTTTCTTCCCCAAAGGTTTGCGCGTTTTCCTCGTTCCCAGCAAAACTCGCAGCAACTCGATATCCCACCTGGCTGAGCGCGAGCGCGATCGCGGCACCAATACCACGCGTACCACCTGTAACCAATGCGACCTTGCCCATCAGTGTTCCCTTTGTTACCCGTCACACTGGTCTGTAGCGACCTGGCGTCAGTTCGAATACAAGGTCGGTCCGCCACGGCATCGATATTACCGTCTCACATCGCCTCGATACACATCGCAACACCCATGCCACCACCAATACAGAGCGTTGCGAGACCCTTTTTGGCTCCACGGCGCTTCATCTCGAATACGAGCGTATTGAGAATGCGTCCACCCGAGGCTCCTATCGGATGTCCGATTGCAATGGCGCCACCGTTGACGTTCACAATCGATGGATCCCAGCCAAGCTCCTTGTTCACCGCACATGCTTGTGCTGCAAAGGCCTCATTTGCTTCAATCAGGTCGAGATCTTCCACCTTCCAGCCCGCCTTTTCCAGCGCCTTGCGCGAAGCGGGTATCGGTCCAGTACCCATAATCTGGGGATCGACACCCGCAGTCGCCCATGATGCGATCCGTACCATAGGGTTAACCCCCCTACGGCTAGCCTCTTCTTCCGTCATCAGAAGAACGGCCGCAGCCCCATCATTGATGCCCGACGCATTTCCGGCCGTCACAGTACCTTCCTTGTCAAAGGCAGGCCGAAGCTTGGTCATATTATCCAATGTCGCGCCGATCCGTATGAATTCATCGACCTCTGCCACGGAGTCGCCCCGGCGTCCCTTGATTACAAACGGAACGATTTCATCCTTGAACCGGCCTGCTGCCTGCGCTGCTTCCGCCTTATTTTGTGACTGGACGGCAAACCTATCCTGCTCCTCGCGCGACAACTGGTACTGCCGCGCTATATTCTCGGCAGTGATTCCCATGTGATAACCATAAAATGCATCCGTCAATCCATCCTTGATCATCGTATCGATCATCTTCGTGTCGCCCATTTTAACGCCCGCGCGAAGATGGGCACAATGTGGCGCCATGGACATCGATTCCTGACCGCCAGCGACTATGATACTGGCATCTCCTAAGGCAATCTGTTGCATGCCAAGCGCTACCGCGCGTAATCCGGACCCACAGAGCTGATTGACACCCCATGCCGTTGCCTCCTTGGCAACGCCCGCCTTGATAGCTGCTTGGCGGGCCGGGTTTTGGCCCTCACCAGCTGGGAGAACCTGTCCAAGGATGACTTCGTCAACTTCGCTCGCATCAACTCCCGCCCGTGTCAACGCGCCCTCAATCACCGCGGCGCCCAGTGCATGCGCGGGCACGTTGGCAAAAACGCCATTGAGAGAACCGACTGCCGTACGGGCCGCGGATGCGATTACGATCGATGGATTAGACACAGACATCTCCTCGTTCTTCGTTAATTAAAACACTGGCAAAGCTGCCAAGCGAAGTCAAACGGCCTAATCGTGTGAAACGACATACCTTATGCGGCTTTCCACCAATCAGTTTTCACCCGTGGAACCATTCTTCTTTTGCTGTGCAATATGACAACCCACCGCGGCGCACAAAATTAGTTTGTCAGTCGCCTTTGTTTAAGATTACAGTTTGCTCGGGAAAGCTCTGTCCGCCAACCATGGGATGAGGCGAGGAGGCAATTATGGCCAAGAATGAAGACGAAGTCGTCATCAAAAAATACGCTAATCGCCGTTTATACAACACTGGCACGAGCACCTATGTGACGCTCGAAGACCTGGCGAAGATGGTTAAAAAGGGCGAAGAGTTCGTCGTTCAGGATGCCAAGAGCGGCGAGGACATTACCCACTCAGTACTCACGCAAATCATCTTCGAGCAAGAATCCAAGACTGGCAACACTCTCCTTCCGATATCGTTTCTACGCCAGTTGATCTCCTACTATGGAGATCAGATGCAGATGGTCGTGCCGACGTTTCTGGAGCACTCAATGCATTCATTCGCTGAGCAGCAATCGCAGATGCGAGAACAAATGACGCGGGCTTTTGGTGAAACACCTCTAACCAAGAATCTTCAGACGCCCATGCAATTGATGGAAGATCAGGTCCGTCGTAACACAGAGGTATTCCGTCAGGCGATGCAGATGTTTTCCCCCTTCGGTAACCCTCCGCCTTCTACTCCATCGAAGAAATCGGACTCCAAGGATATCGAAGAATTGAAGGAGCAACTTCGGAATCTGCAGAGCCGCCTGGATTCTCTCTGAGGGCCGTTCCTTGTCATTTCTTAGGTTGGTGACCAGCAACGAAGGACAGCGCAGAGTAGCCGACGGGCAAAGGCGCACCTGGTGGCCGAGCCGCTTTGGTAAGCTCACTATGCAGGAATCTGTTTCACAACGGATGAAATGTTTTCGGCTTTCCGATAGCGGCAAGTCGCATGGGACACTAACGTTTTAGAGAAATGTCCCCGGGCGAAGCCTGAAACCAACCACATTCACTCAGGTTATGTGCAATCGAACATTCATTTGACAAAATGGCCGCACCGTTGCCGATACGACCATCTGAACCGACTTGCGGACTCGCTTCACAATCTGTGGCAACCAGTCCATCAAATTCAATATAGTGAAGCGCTTATGCGCTTTCTTTCGGTGTCAGGACCTGGCGCCCACGATACATTCCTGTCTTCAGGTCAATGTGGTGCGGACGACGTAACTCGCCTGAATTCTTGTCTTCGACATAGGTCGGGATCTTCAGCGCGTCGGCGGAGCGGCGCATACCGCGCTTGGACGGGCTCGTTTTTCTCTTCGGTACAGCCATTATAATTACTCCACTTTCGTGCAAGACATGATCCCCGGCAGGAACTCTAGCCGAATTCGATATGTCTCAATCTCGGAAATTTGGCCGGCTTATACATGCTGGTCACCGGTTTGACCAGTGCCTAGCGCAAAATTTCCGTCAAAGAACCTAAGCTTCGTCTTCCACCACGATCCAGGTTTCCTTCAGAGCTGCTGCTTGCCAATCCCTCCACGCAGTATGCGATTTGACTGCGGCCATGTAGGCGAGTGTATCGTCATCAGCCGCTAGATCATATACATCAAAGCGATTGACGATTGGAGCATACATCGCATCTGCTGCCGAAAACTGACCAAATAGATAGGGTCCGCCCGATCGTCCCCGACATTCCTTCCAGATCGTGGAGATACGCGTTACGTCTTTCTCGACACCAGAGGGAAGATCGATCTTGCGTTGTGGCCGGCGAAAGTTCATTGGGCACGCTGTTCGAAGAGACTGAAATCCTGAAAGCATTTCCATCGAGATGGCGCGAGCAACGGCACGGTCACCGGCAGCTTCAGGCCACAAAGCGCGCTCAGGATAGAGCTCCGCCGCGAATTCTATAATCGCAAGGGACTCCCATACACGCACTTTACCGTAATGAAGCACGGGGACGCGACCCGTTGGTGAAATTTCTAAAAACTTCGGGTTTCCAGATGGAAAATCGAAGGGAATAAGAATTTCCTCAAACGGAATACCTGCCGCAGTCAAAGCAATCCACGGACGAAATGACCAGGAGGAGTAATTTTTGTTACCGATATAGAGGACAATTTTTTCCATCGCGGTTCTCCGGGTGCTTGTCCGTTGTATTCGCTCTCGCGAAAAAGCACAAACTGATCATGTCCAGATCTGTGACCCGAACCGGCGCGACCGCAAGCTTCATTACCGCGAGCTTCGGCTCAATAGCGGGACCGCCTGTCGGCTAGCTGCCGCCGACTTGCCACAACAGGATCGCGGTCAGCGCCACCGGTTCGCTCAACACCCACGCGGCCGAAACGCGCTCAAAGCGTCTCTCACAAGCATTGCCATCTGCTCAGTCGAGCCGACGTATACGCCCCAGAAGCAACCCACATTTCTTTCCGCTCCCAAAAGATTTCAACTTCAAATGCCGAATATCTGATGAAAAAAATTGTGCGTCAGCTCGTTTTTGCTACCGATCTCGGTAACGCAATCGAGGCCGGTCAACCGCCGATGAAAAGCCTCGCATTCATTGATAAATACATTTGATGTAGTCGCCGGAGTTGCGCGCCCGCTTCTCTATCACCGATGCAAGGCGTTGCATGCCTTGACTAGGCTTTCCAGCGACACGTTCAATGGGGTTTGGAAGAGCAACCGCCAAAAGTGCTGCCTGTTTGCGGCTGAGATCTGCAGCGGAAATTCCGAAATGGTAGTTGGCTGCAGCCTCCACGCCATAGATTCCCGGACCCCACTCTGCGATGTTGAGGTATATTTCCATCAAACGTCGTTTCGACCATACAGAATCCGCCACAATCGCAAGCGGCAACTCGAGCCCTTTTCGAATGAAGGACCTGCCATTCCAGAGGAACAGATTTTTGACCGTCTGCATTGGAATGGTACTCGCGCCACGCGTCTGCTCTCCCTGCAAGGCCTCTTCCACAACAGCCTTCATCTCTCCCCAGTCTACTCCGGCGTGCCGGCAAAATTGTCCGTCTTCGGACATCATCACCGCCCGCACCAGATATGGCGATATATCGTCCAGGTCGATCCAGTGTCGTTCATAGCCTTGCAGCAATACAACATCGGCCATCATCAACGTGGAGATCGGGCGCACGAAAGTAGAAGTGTATAGGAAGATAAACAGATATGGAGCTAGGAAAATGGCTAGCGCCATCAAGATTAGCCCGCGCAACAGGCGAGAGAACAAACTTCGTCGGCCGCGATTCAACTTCACTCCGTCCTCGCCAAAACGTACTTTCCGGATGATACTCGCCGTTTATCTCTTTCGTCCGGCGTTCCTTAGCGCTTGTTCGGGGCGCTGACCAGTAGGAGAAAGTCACCATAGCTTCACATCGACATTGCACGTCCCTGCCGCACATGCCAAACAGCCGCCATGATAACTACAATCACAACCACATTCGAACAACGACTGGCGGAGAGTGCCGAGCGAACGGAAGCGTTGCTTGCCTCTCTCCTGACAGGCACTGGCCTGCCGGGTGAAATTATCCGGCCGGAGCCGCTGCTATCGGCGATGCGGCACGGGACGTTGAATGGCGGGAAACGGCTTCGCCCTTTTCTGATACAGGAAAGCGCTGTGCTTCTCGGGGGTGACCCGCAGGTAGCTGCGCGCATAGGTGCAGCGCTGGAATGTGTGCATTGTTATTCCCTTATCCATGACGATCTCCCGTCCATGGACGACGATGACCTACGGCGTGGCAGACCAACGGTACATAAAGCCTTTGACGAAGCATCCGCCATTTTAGCGGGTGACAGCCTGCTGACCTATGCGTTCGATATCATTTCTGCCCCTGAGACATGTCTGGCGGACAAGCAGAAGGTTGAACTTGTACTGGCGCTCGCACGGGCTTCCGGCATGGGAGGCATGGCCGGGGGCCAGGCATTGGATCTTGCTTCGGAAAAGTCCAGCCCTGATGAAGCCGGAATCTTACTACTACAATCTATGAAAACCGGTGCATTACTACGTTTCGCCTGCGAGGCGGGCGCCATTATCGCAGCTGCCAGTTTTGACGACTGCCAACGACTTAAGTCCTTTGGACAGAAGATTGGCCTTGCATTCCAACTTGCCGACGATCTCCTAGATGTAAAGGCCGACACGGCAACCATGGGAAAGGCGACCGGCAAGGATGCCGCACGCGGCAAGGCAACTCTGGTCGCCTTACACGGCACAGAGTGGGCCGAAGAGAGGCTGACCGTGCTCGCCGAAGAAGCCGTAGATCTGCTTGCCAATTTTGGCACGCGCGCAGCAATCCTTCAGCAGGCTGCAAAGTTTATTGCCAAACGGAAGAATTAGGGCCCGGATGAAGGACACAGGAACTGGCCGCTGATCTTCAGTACGTGGCACGGGAGATCATCTGGCCGAAACCATGACTGAGCGGATGCAGAGGGCGAAATGCATGGCAATGGAAAGTATTGGTGATCGCGTCGTGCGGGTTCATGCCATCGGTGGACCAGAGGTACTGCAGATTGATCGCGTGCCGCCCAAGCCTCCAATGGCAGGCGAGGTCGGCATCCGGGTTCAGGCCATCGGACTGAACCGGGCGGATGTCATGTTCCGCCGCAATTGCTATATCGAAAAGCCGGTACTGCCCTCGCGCCTCGGCTTCGAGGCCGTAGGTCAGGTAACGGCACTTGGCGCCGGGGTCGACGACTTCGCCATCGGACAGCGGGTCACGGTCGTGCCAGGCGCGCCACTGGCAGCGCATGGCACCTGCGCTGACTGGGTCAATGTCCCCGCCACACGGCTTCTGCCTTGCCCCGAGCGGCTGAGCAACCTTCAGGCCGCCGCGCTATGGATGTCCTATGGCACGTCCTACGGCGCGCTGATTGAAGTCTGCGGTCTGCGAGAAGGCCAACGGGTGCTAATCACCGCCGCCAACAGCACGGTGGGGTTGGCGGCAATCCAGATCGCCCGTACCGCAGGGGCACTCCCGATCTGTACCGTGCTGAACGAACGCATGCGCAAACCCGTGCAGGAGGCAGGCGCCGAAGCCGTAATCGTAATGGAATGTGAAAGCCTCGCCGACCGATTGGCGGCAGCCGCACCTGAAGGGATCGACGTCGCTTTCGACGCGGTCGGCGGGCCTCAAGTGGCCGAGATCGCCGAAGCCACCCGCTCGCGCGGCACTATCGTCATTCACGGCGCGCTCAGTCCCGAGCCGACGCCTTTCCCGTTAAAGATCGCTCTACGGAAGAACCTCTCTCTGCGCGGCTATTACTATACCGAGGTCACTGACGATCCCGCCGCACTGGCAAGGGCGCAGGATTTTCTGACAGGCGGTATCGTAGCCGGTATCATCGCCCCCCGGATCGACCATAGCTTCACGCTGGACCAGATCACTGAGGCCCATGCTTATTTGGAAAGCGGCCAGCAGTTCGGAAAGGTAGTGATAGTGACATAAGCGGCGAGTTGAACGATCGCCCCGCCTGGCTGCCGCTTACCCGCTCTTGCAAGCCCCAGCCTCGGCCATCCGATTTCGCTAAGCGTCTGACCTTTTCACGAATGAGGCTGTTATCTGCCGCGCGATGCGCTGAACAGATTTTGACTGTCGGATATTCCCCCAACAGGTCGCGCGCCTGGCTTTAATAGGGCAGAAAGACGCTGGATCGAAGCCACAATGGCCCTTCGTTAGTGTCGCTGGAGTAAGGATTGCTGACAGACGCATCCAAACGTCCTGTCAGCAATCTTCGCTTAGTTGTTACTGGGTAACCGGAGCAATCATTACTTCGACGCGCCGGTTCTGCGCCCGCCCTTCAGGCGTGGCATTCGACGCTATTGGCTGCGACGGTCCGAAACCAAGAGTTGACATTCGCCGCTGGTCAACTCCACGGCCTGCCAAATAATTGGCTACAGATGCAGCCCGACGCTCTGAAAGAGCCTGGTTGTGTGCCTGACTTCCCGTTGAATCAGTATGCCCATTAACATCAACCAATGTTTGATTGAATTTGTTAAGCACAATCGCAACCGAATCGAGGGTCGGATAGAACTGAGGAATCACTTGATCCTGATCTGTTGCGAATGTGACGTTTGATGGCATATTCAGGACAATCTGGTCACCTACGCGGGTGATTGAGACGCCCGTTCCTTGCAACTGCGCACGCAGTTCAGCTTCCTGCCGGTCCATATAATTGCCGATTGCACCACCAGCCAGTCCCCCGACGGCAGCACCAATAAGGGCATTCCGCCCCTTGTCTCCACCGCCAACTGCTAGACCAGTTAGCGCACCAAGACCGGCTCCGATGGCTGCTCCGCCCGCGGTTTTGGACACTCTTTGCTGTCCGGTGTACGGATCAGCCGTCGTGCAGGAAGAAAGATAGGTCGCGGCAAGTGCGACAACTACAAGCTTTTTTATCATGCGAATCGAAGTCCCCGTGTTCGTATGTCGTGGTCCTTATCACAAATTACGGCGATTAGAGGACAAGTATAGTCACTCAGCAGCTGTGCGATGACCAAAGCGTTGCTCAATATAGTCGATAACAAGTTTTTCGAATTCGGCAGCTATATCGGGGCCGCGAAGAGTCATTGCTTTTTTTCCGTCTATAAACACGGGTGCTGCGGGCATTTCTCCCGTACCAGGAAGCGAGATGCCAATATCTGCATGCTTGCTTTCTCCCGGCCCATTAACGATGCACCCCATCACCGCAATATTGAGGGCTTCGACCCCCGGAAACTTGTCACGCCAGATCGACATATTCTTGCGGATATCTTCCTGGATGCGTTGCGCCAATTCCTGAAACACGGTTGAGGTCGTCCGGCCGCAACCGGGACAAGCCGCAACGACAGGAATAAATTGTCTCAAACCCATAACCTGTAGAAGTTCCTGGCCGACCTGCACCTCTCGGCAACGGTCTCCGTTCGGCTCGGGTGTCAGTGATACCCTGATCGTGTCACCGATACCCTGCTGCAGCACATAGCCCATGGCTGCCGACGATGCGACGATCCCTTTCGTACCCATTCCAGCCTCGGTAAGGCCGAGATGAAGCGCATGATTGGAGCGGTCTGCCAGCATTGAGTATACAGCTATCAGGTCCTGAACCTGGCTAACCTTGGCCGACAAGATGATGCGATTACGTGGCAAGCCGATGGTCTCAGCAAGTTCAGCCGAAATAAGCGCAGACCGGACAATGGCCTCATGCATTACCTGACGGGCCGATAATGGAGAACCCGTGGCTTGATTGCGATCCATCAACGTCGTCAAAAGATCCTGATCGAGGGAGCCCCAGTTCACTCCGATGCGCACCGGCTTGTCGTACCGGATCGCCATTTCGACAATGTCACCAAACTGCTTGTCCTTCTTGTCCTTGAAACCGACATTACCGGGGTTGATCCGGTACTTGGCAAGTGCTTCGGCGCAGCCCGGGTGATCGGCAAGCAGCTTGTGTCCGATATAGTGGAAGTCACCAACCAGAGGTACATCCAGTCCAAGCCGCAGTAGTCGTTCGCGAATCCTTGGTACTGCGGCAGCGCTTTCGTCCCGATCAACCGTAATGCGAACTATTTCGGAGCCTGCTGAATAAAGGGCCGCCACTTGAGCCACCGTTGCGTCTATGTCGGCAGTATCCGTATTCGTCATGGATTGCACGACAACCGGCGCTCCTCCACCAACGATAACGCCGCCCACGTCGACGGCCACCGTGGCACGCCGCGGCTTCAGGTCATGGTCGAGAGATTCAGACATCAGGTTCTCACAGGCTGGAAAACTAGTCTTTCAGGTGGAGGATGCGACAATGGTTGTCAACCATCATGCCCTTCACTTTCATGACGCGAAGGATAAACCTTACCCGTCGTCACCTCTGGCTTACACCATCAGCATGCCGTGCCAAAGGCGACAAGAGAAGAACAATTACGTGCAGAATGGAAAGCCCCGCAAAGATAATCGCCAACCCGCTGTGCTCCGCGATAAATCCTATTGCCGATGGAGCCACGAGAATCCCCGAATATCCCATGGTCGTCACGACGGACAAACCGACACCGGGCCGCAGGCCTGGCAGATTTCCTGCAGCAGAGAACGCAATCGGAACGAGATTGGATATACCAATTCCGGCCAGGGCAAATCCCAAGATGGCGGCCATCTCGTTCGATGCAAGGCCGGCCATCAGCAGTCCCACCACGGATACGATCGCACACATGCGAAATGTCTGAGCTGCCCCAACACGATCACGCACGATATCGCCAGCAAACCGCATCACCGCCATAGTGAATGAGAATGCCGCAAAGGCGAGCCCGGACACTGCAACTGACGCACCGAGTTCCCGTCGCAAATAGAGTGCACTCCAATCTATGACAGCCCCTTCCGGGATCATGCAAAGGAGGGCCATGATCCCAAGCAACCATGGAAGTGGAGTCCGTGGCAGGCGAAGCTTCTCGCTCGCTTCTTCGGGATGGGGTACATCGTTGATCACGTTCGGCCATGCCGCAGCCACCATCAGCGCAGCAACAGCCGTAACAAAAACAGAATGGCCCAAGACACCCAGTTGTTCGATAAGATAGCCGCCACTTGCAGCACCAAGAAGCCCACCAAGGCTCCAGAAAGCATGGCAAGACGACATGATGGCTCGGCGCATGTGCCTCTCTACTGCCACCGCATTGGCATTCATCGAGACATCCATAGCACCGATCAGACCACCAAACAGAAATATAGCGACAGCACCCACCCAGATATCCGTGACAGCCGTTAGCAAAAGAAGCGTCGGGGTCACAAGAATTGCAGTTGCTTTGGATACTTTGCTGGAGCCAAAACGGGCGATTTGGCTCCCAGCGACGGGCATCATTAGCAGAGAACCAAGTCCAAAAACCAGGATCATCAGGCCAAGGGCACTTTCAGACAAGTCCAAATGGTGCGCAAACTCCGGTATCTTCGGGGCCCACGCACCCATCAGAAAACCATTCATCAGGAAAAGAAGCGCGACACCTATTCGCTCGCGCGTCACGTACCCTTGTCGAACAAGGGGCGCGTTTTCACTAGACATAACCTTATTTCCGCATCTGATACGCTGGTCGCGACCTTATTTAAATCGATTATAATGACAAGGTGCAAAAGTCACGATTCACGTCAAACTCGTTTAATCGGGGCGCTCCACGGTGTGTGGAACGCAGCCCTAGCTGCCGTAAATCAGGAGAAGATCCTTTGCATCGATCTGATCGCCAACCTTTACAAGTACATCCGCTAGAACGCCATCACGCTCCGCGTGAAGTGCTGTTTCCATCTTCATGGCTTCGATCGACAACAGAACGTCACCGGCTTTAACGGATTGACCAGAGGCAACAGCTACGGTCGAGATAACCCCTGGCATCGGAGCCCCAAGATGGTCCGGATTGCTGCCATCGACTTTGGCCCGGGCGGCATGACCGGAAGCTCCATGAGCACGATCCGCAACCTTGATGCGTCGTGGCTGACCGTTCAACTCGAAGAACACAGTCACCATGCCTTTGGCATCGGTGCCGCTAACCGCCTGGTTGACGACGACGAGCGTTTTGCCCTGCTCGATATCTGCTAGAAGTTCCTCACCCTCTGCCATTCCATAAAAGTAAGCAGGTGTCGGCAGTACCGATACCGGACCATAGGTTTCGACAGCTTTGGCAAAATCAGTGTAGACTTTCGGGTACATGAGATAAGAAGCAAACTCGAAATCGCGGACGGAGCGATCAAGTTTCGTCTCAATCTCCTTGCGTTCGGTGTCCAGATCCGCATCCGCAAGTCTTGAACCGGGTCGCACTGTGTAGGGCTTGTCACCCTTCAAGGCTTTCAACTGCAATGCTTCAGGCCAGCCGCCGGGAGGTTGGCCAAGATCACCCTTCAGCATCGATACTACTGAATCAGGAAAGGCAATGTCCTTGTTGGGGTCCTCGACATCCGCAACCGTTAGCTCCTGGCTTACCATCATCAATGCCATATCGCCCACAACTTTTGACGAGGGCGTTACTTTCACGATATCACCAAACATCCGGTTCACATCGGCATAGGTCTGGGCAACTTTGTGCCAACGCGACTCCAGGCCGAGCGAGCGCGCCTGCTCCTTGAGATTTGTGAACTGCCCACCAGGCATCTCGTGCAGATAGACCTCCGAAGCTGGCGCCTTGAGATCACTTTCAAAGGCCGCGTACTGGCCGCGTACCGCTTCCCAGTAGAACGAAATCCGCCTGATCCATTCTGGATCAAGGCCTGCGTCAAAGGCAGAGCCAGACAGCGCCTCAACGATGGAACCAAGGCATGGCTGAGAGGTTGTTCCAGAGAAAACATCCATTGCCGCATCAACTACATCCGCTCCGGACTCGACAGCCGCAAGCACAGTTGCAGCGGCAATCCCTGAGGTATCATGGGTGTGGAAGTGAATTGGTAGATCTGTTGCCTCACGCAGTGCCTTGAACAAGACGCGGGCCGCTGATGGTTTCAGGAGACCAGCCATGTCCTTGACAGCGATTATATGGGCCCCCGCCCTTTCCAGTTCCCTGGCCAGTGCAACATAATACTGGAGGTCGTACTTCGGGCGGGCGGCGTTGAGCAGGTCTCCCGTGTAGCAGATTGCCGCCTCGCAAAGCCGGTTCTCTTCCTGGACAGCATCCATTGCGACACGCATGTTCTCCACCCAATTAAGGCAGTCGAAGACGCGGAAGACATCGATCCCACCTTTGGCGGCCTGCCGAACAAAAAACTTCACGACATTGTCCGGATAATTCTTGTAGCCGACGCCATTTGCGCCGCGCAGCAACATCTGCAAGAGCAGATTAGGCGCACCTTCGCGCACCAGCGCCAGACGCTCCCAGGGATCCTCGGTCAGGAAGCGCATGGAGACATCGAAAGTTGCCCCACCCCAGCATTCCAGCGAAAACAGATTCGGCAATGCACGTGCATAGACACCCGCAATACGCGCGATGTCATAGGTGCGCATGCGGGTGGCGAGCAGTGATTGATGCCCATCACGCATTGTGGTGTCGGTGATCAGGGCGCGCTTCTCGTTGCGCATCCATTCAGCAAACTTTCGCGGCCCAAGTTCGTCGAGAAGTTGCTTGGTTCCGTTCGGCACATCTCCATTGATATACGGCACAACAGGTTTCGCGGCCTGCGCCGACGGACGCGGCCGCCCCTTTGTCTCCGGATGACCGTTGACACTGACATCCGCAAGGTAGGTCAGAAGCTTCGTTGCGCGATCCTGACGTTTCACCTGCATGAAGAGTTCAGGCGTCGTATCGATGAACTTCGTCGTATATGAATTATCCCGGAATCTGGGGTGGCCGATAATGGCTTCGAGGAACGTCAGATTGGTTGCCACACCGCGAATACGGAACTCGCGAAGGGCACGATCCATGCGGCTGATTGCCTCTTCGGGCGTGCCACCCGATGCCGTGACCTTGACCAGCAGTGGATCATAAAAACGGGTAATAATCGCACCGGTATAGGCAGTCCCTCCGTCGAGTCTAACGCCAAAACCTGCAGCTGACCGATAGGCAGTGATCCGGCCGTAGTCTGGAATGAAGTTCTGTTCCGGGTCCTCCGTTGTGATCCTGCATTGCAGTGCATGGCCGTTAAGATGAATATCTTCCTGGTGAGGGACACCAGACTGGTCACTTCCAATTTCGGCACCTTCGAGAATATGAATCTGCGCCTTAACAATATCGACACCAGTTACGACTTCGGTAACCGTATGTTCCACCTGGATGCGTGGATTGACTTCGATAAAATAGAATTTTCCGGTATCGACATCCATCAGATACTCGACGGTTCCGGCACCGATATAGTTTGTTGCCTTTGCAATCTCCACGGAATAACCGGCTAATTCATGCCTTTGTGCCTCTGTCAGGTATGGCGCTGGCGCACGCTCCACCACCTTCTGATTACGCCGCTGGATTGAACAGTCACGTTCGTAGAGATGCACAACATTGCCATGAGTATCGCCGAGAATCTGGCTCTCCACGTGGCGAGCACGTTCTACGAGCTTTTCTAGGTAGACCTCGTCCTTGCCGAACGCTGCCATTGCCTCGCGCTTGGCCTCAGTAACCTCACGTCCGAGTTCAGCCTCGGAGTAAATTGCGCGCATGCCGCGTCCCCCACCGCCCCAGGAGGCTTTGAGCATGACCGGATAACCGATCTCCAGTGCCATGCTAGCGACTTGTGACATATCATCCGGGAGCGGCTCCGTCGCCGGCACGACCGGCACACCGATGGAGATTGCAAGGTTCCGTGCTGCGACCTTATTCCCAAGCTGCCGCATTGTATCCGCCGTCGGACCTATGAAAATGAGGCCTGCGTCGTTACATGCATCCACGAATTCGGGGCTTTCCGACAAAAGCCCATAGCCCGGATGAACCGCATCTGCGCCAGAAAGCTTTGCGACCCGGATAATCTCCGGTACCGAAAGATAACTCTCGATCGGGCCAAGATCGCGCTCAAGATGCGGGCCACGCCCGATCTGGTAGCTTTCATCTGCTTTGAAACGATGAAGCGAGAGCTTATCTTCTTCCGCCCATACCGCAACCGTTCTGATACCAAGCTCGTTAGCCGCGCGAAAAACGCGGATTGCAATCTCGGAACGATTGGCAACAAGTATTTTCGATATTGGCAAGGTATGTCTCCTCCATCAACCGCGGCAAAATGCTGCACTGCGAAGGGGTAATTACTCTCTTCGTGAAGGAAGTTCAATTTCTTGCTTTCCAAAGTTTCGGCCAATGACCGGTCACTTCCAGGGCGCACCCACCGAACCGGACACCGATCTCGTGACCTTTATTTTTCTGGACAGGCCCTAGATATGTCAGCTCGTGCCCTGCGGCGATCCTACGTCCCAGTCGGCAGGATCAGGTCATGCAGATTCCAGGATTACAGGTGCCACGGCAGATTTCTAAGATTGAAGACCAGTTTTCCTATAGGGGTGGCGAACCGCTCTGCCTCCCAACATGATGATTGCGCTGGCCACGAAAGACGGAAATCGCATGACAAGCATGCCATCACTGTGGTCCCGGGTCGGCGTTTTAGTCGTGGCGCTTTCGCCTACGGATCGTCAAAAACCCTTTCGGGACCCAATATTCGTTCAGGCGAGCTTCAGGCTGATAGTGGCATCAATAGTGAAAATTCGCTGCCCGTTGGACGGCAATTCATATTAACGACAAGAAAAGGCGACGACAGGTGACCCTGTTTCAGGTCTATACGAGAGCCCTCAGATATCTCGCAGCATATCGCTTCCGTGTTGCGGTTGTCGTGCTGGCAAATATTGTTCTGGCCATTATTACGATTGCGGAGCCCATCCTCTTTGGACGCATCATCGATGCGATCGCATCGGGCAGCGGCGTCACTTCAATCCTGATATTGTGGGCTGGATTTGGCGTATTCAACACGATCGCCTATGTGTTGGTCGCGCGAGAAGCGGATCGGCTGTCTCACGGGCGGCGCGCATCGCTTCTGACGGAAGCATTCGGACGTATCATCTCGATGCCGCTTGCATGGCATCATCAACGAGGTACTTCGAATGCATTGCACACATTGCTCAGGGCAAGTGAGACTCTCTTCGGGCTTTGGCTGGAGTTCATGCGGACTCACCTCGCAACCGCTGTGGCACTCGTGCTTTTGATCCCTACCGCAATCTCGATGGATATCAGATTGAGTGCCGTGCTTTTCATTTTAAGCGTGATCTACTGGGTCATTGGCAAGCTGGTCATGAACCGAACGAAGGAAGGCCAAGCATCTGTCGAGGGGCACTATCACAACGTTTTCTCCCACGTTAGCGACTCCATCAGCAACGTTTCGGTTCTGCACAGTTACAATCGCATCGAAGCCGAAACCCGCGCGCTGCAGGGTTACACCAAGAATCTCCTCGCCGCTCAGTATCCTGTCCTCGACTGGTGGGCGCTCGCCAGCGCCTTGAATCGGACAGCATCTACCGTGTCGATGATGGTTATCCTGATCATTGGTACACTCCTTGTGCAAAGAGGTGAATTGCGTGTGGGTGACATCATCGCATTTATCGGTTTTGCAAACTTGCTGATCGGGCGACTTGACCAGATGCGACAATTCGCAACCCAGATCTTCGAAGCAAGATCAAAACTCGAAGAATTCTTCATTCTCGAAGATTCCGTGCAGGAACGGGAGGAACCTACAGATGCTGCCGACTTGGAAAACGTTCGTGGCGGGGTTGAATTCAGAAACGTCTCGTTCGATTTCAGCAACACCACTCAAGGAGTACATGACATATCCTTTCGTGCCAGCGCTGGCGAAACGATTGCGATTGTGGGGCCCACTGGCGCGGGCAAGACGACACTGGTCAACCTCCTACAGCGCGTTTACAATCCAAAGCAGGGACAGATTCTAATCGATGGAACAGATATCGCGAAGGTTACGCGCCGTTCGCTCCGTCATTCAATCGCAACTGTCTTTCAAGATGCTGGCCTCCTCAACCGCTCAATCAGCGAAAACATTAGGCTTGGTCGGGAAGGCGCGTCTGAAGCAGAGATTGAAAAGGCCGCCGAGGCTGCAGCCGCAACCGACTTCATCGAAAGCCGGCTGACCGGCTATGATACCTCTGTGGGTGAACGTGGAAACCAACTTTCCGGGGGCGAGCGCCAGCGCGTCGCCATTGCACGGGCAATCCTCAAGAATGCTCCCATCCTAGTGCTGGACGAAGCCACAAGTGCGCTGGATGTGGAAACTGAAGCGCGAGTAAAGGCTGCGATCGACCGCCTGCGGGAAAACCGCACCACCTTCATCATCGCGCACCGCCTTTCAACCGTACGCGATGCGGACAAGGTTATCTTCCTGGATAACGGTCGCATCCTCGAAATCGGAACGTATGATGAGTTGAGCAGAAGTGGGGGACGCTTCACGTCGCTCCTCAAGACCAGCGGCATCCAGACCGACGAACAGACACCTGTTGGCGCTGATGCCACGACAGATGCCTTTTGAGAACGTGTAATGAAGTGGGCGTACGTCTGCTTCCACAAAAGGTGCGTTCCAGAAGGGCCTTTCAGTTTGAAGATCAGCCGATCCTGATCCATTGCGACACTTGAAGAAACGAAATGCAGAAGATCGCGGCATTTTGGGACACGTACGACAATGGTTGTCGTTGCGGTTATGGCTGAGGACGCCGGGCGAACGAGGCGTAGCCGCCCGTCATCGGGCGGCGTTACAAATCAGTACAAGACTCTTCAACGGACTTCATGCCTGGTTTCACGTGGCACGTCAGAAAAGTGGCTTTTCCCGACCGTAAACGATCGGACTTCAGGCGAATTCACGAGATTCCCCTCCTTCAGATATGGCGAGGGACCAGCAGCAAGTCTATTCCTGGTTCGTACTTGAAACATAGTTCGTTCAAAACTGCGCTCCGTGCATGAAGAGCTCTCGGAGGATCACTTGCCATTGTGCCGATCAGGCCGCGATGAAAAGTCGCTGCCTGATTGCTGTCCGTCATTATGCCATGTTTGATCAACTTTCGACAGATTCCGGCAAGTTCAACGACCGAAGTGTCTCGAGCGCAATTGCGCCCTCGTTGTCTGTTTCCTTGCCGTTCACCATCGCCACCACTTCTCCATTTCCGGATCTTTCGACAACCACTTCACAGACAAGTTCGTCCAGTTCAACTTCAAGAGTGAAACCGGGCCATTCTGAAGGTAGCGAAGGTCGAAGAATCAATCGATCACCCTCTTTGCGAAGTCCAAGTATGCCTTCCACTGCTGCCCTGTAGAGCCAACCGGCTGAACCAGTGTACCATGTCCAGCCTCCCCGCCCCGTCAATGCACCGGCACCATAGACATCAGCAGCAACCACATAGGGTTCGACCCGATAGTGTTCCGCCATTTCGCTGTCACGTGCATGATTGATCGGATTGAGAAGATTGAAGCATCGCCACGCATCATCATTGCGTCCGAGCCGGATCAGTGCAAGCATCACCCAAATCGCTGCATGCGTATATTGCCCGCCGTTTTCACGCACGCCGGGCGGATATGCCTTGATATAGCCCGGGTCATGCGGCGCCTCGTCAAACGGTGGTGTAAAAAGACGGATAATCCCGGCTTCTTTGTCCATCAATTGAGCAAGCACCGCGTCCATGGCCTGAGTAGCCCGCTCCATATTCCCTTCGCCAGACAAGACGCTCCAAGATTGAGCGAGTGAATCAATCTTGCAATCAATGGATTCGCTTGAGCCCAATGGGCTGCCATCGTCAAAGTAACCACGACGATAATAAGAACCATCCCACCCGACAGTCTCAAGCGCCTCTTTCAAACGCGCAAGGTGAGTGGTCCAGCGCGCAAGGCGATCCCTATCTCCACGATCGCCGGCGTAGGCAATGAAGTTGCGCAACGCCCCAGCAAGGAACCAACCTAGCCATACGCTGGTGCCCTTGCCAGCAATGCCCACACGGTTCATGCCGTCGTTCCAGTCACCACCCAGGATCAGCGGCAGGCCGTTCTTTCCCGTCCGTTCTACGGCAAGATCGAGGGCTCTTGCTGCATGTTCATAAAGGGTTTCCGCTCCAGGCCCGGTGTTCGGCTCAAAAAAGGAATCGTGTTCCCCTGGTCCCAATTGGGGACCATCAATGAACGAGATCGCCTCGTTAAGTATCGTTTGGTCACCTGTAGCAACAATGTACTCATGGGTTGCGTGCGCTAGCCAAACCACGTCATCTGAAATTCTAGTGCGGACACCGGCTCCGCTACCCGGCAACCACCAGTGCTGGACATCTCCCTCCGGAAACTGACGAGACGCGGCGTTGATAATCTGACGCCGTGCGAGGGCCGGATCTTGCAGAAGGAATGCCAGTGTATCCTGCAATTGATCCCTGAAACCGTACGCACCACTGGACTGATAAAATGCACTGCGCGCCATAATACGGCAGCCTCGCGCCTGATATGGAAGCCAGTGATTTATGAGATAGTCAAAACTTCGGTCGGGAGTACATACCTTCAGTTGCCTCAAGGTCTGTTGCCAGTAATGGCGATTCTCTTCGAGGGCATGTGAAACGCTATCTCTTCTGACGTCTGCAACCAGAGACACTGCTTCTTGCTGGCTTTCAGCATCACCCAGGAAGAATCTGATCTCCTTCTTATCACCAGGTGCCAGGATGATATCACAGGCAATCGCCGCACACGGATCGCCGTCAACACCGATATTTCCACCAAACAGATTACCGTGTGCAACCGCAGCCGGTGCACCGATCGTTCCAAATCGGCCGATAAAGTCACGGCGACTGGTTGTAAAACCCGCTGCCACTTCACTTGAGGCCAGGAACGCATAACGTGGATAGGCCGTGCTGAAGCGGTTCGTTGCTAGCACGACACCACTTTCCTCATCGTAGCTCGTGACGATGTAAGGAAGACTACGTCCCGGGTTGTTGCCGAGCAGCCATTCCGCATACCCGAAGATGCGAAGTCGCCGGACATCAGAACTTTGATTGTGCAAACATATGGTGGACACTTTCATAGGTCTCTGGCGATCGACTGTCTGTGTAAGCGTGAGTGCCAGGCCGCTGTCAGAAGTGGCAAATGTGGTGTAACCGAGACCATGCCTGACCTCGAACGACAGGTCAGCTCGCGGCGAAAGGGATGCGAACGGGCTGATGACAGAACCGGTTTCCTGATCAACGACATAGAACCCTTCACTCGGCCGGTCGATAACCGGGTCATTTGTCCAAGGCGTCAGTTGAAAATCGCGAGAATTCTGCGACCAAGTGTAGCCACCCCCTTCTGCAGCGACATGAAATCCGAATTGTTCATTGGCAATAACATTGATCCATGGATGCGGCGTTGCCTGTCCGCCACGCAGGCGAATGACGTACTCTGCCCCTTCCTTATCGAAGCCCCCGATACCGTTCCAGAAGTCCAGACCGTTGCCATCAAAGCCTGCTGTGCTGGAAACTCCATCCCCGGGCCTGAGATTGAGGCGCTGGTAGGTGTCATCTTCAACGGGCGTTGCGAATAATGAGGCTGCACGACTGACTTGGTCCACGAGCTTTCCGTTGCGGGCATGGAACACGGCGCGGGCTGCTGAAATAATGGCATCGAATGTCGAGTCCTCCATCAGGTCGCGCCGCAGTGTAAATACATGCGGTTGACCGGATTCGATTTGACCGCTCCGACGCAGTTGCTCGCACAATCCTTCGAGGGTATGTTGCATCTCCTGCGCATAAGACGAGGCGCGCTCATTGATGATCACTAGGTCAGCCGTCACGCCGCGGGAACGTAGGTATTCCTGGGCGCTTATCGCTTCTTTTGCGACATGCATGTCCATCTCATCGTTGATGCGCAGCGCCAAGATGGGAAAGTCCCCGGATATGGACATCGGCCAAAGCGCCGATTGCGGCTGCAGACCGCTCAGCAAGGTTTCCTGGTCTGATCTTAGCTGCATGTCGGGATAGATAAGATAACGTGCCAAGTGCTGGAAACCGGCAGCTTGCTGTGAGGTAATTCCCAAATGCCTCATCTGTCCCTGCGTTCTGGTCCATGCCTGAACAAGCTCATGAGCAAATGCATCGGGATGGCGATAACGCTCAATAGCCTGGTCAAGCTCGGGACGCTTAGGCGCTGCTATTGTCCAGAAAATAACATTAACCTTCTTTCCGGCGGGAACACGGACAACGCGCCTGAGCGCCATGATCGGATCAAGCGTAAATCCGTCTGTCCCCGAAAGGCTTGCGTCCGCGTCGAATGCCGCCGCCCCGGAAAGCGCTCGGCCCCGGCCCAGAAATGTGCGACGATCCGTTTCAAACTCTGTTGGACGCGCAGCCCCAGCATTATCAGCGGCCAAATGGGCAACGATCATGTCGGGATCATTCGGCGTACGCTTGTTCCTCCAAGCCCGAATAACATCGCCCCGTTTGCCAATTTCCGTCCGGATGAACATCCGGGAGAACACCGGATGGGCACTGTCGTCATCGTCCATTGCCAGCACCGGTTCCATGTAGGACGTAATCTCGATAAACCGGTCCTCGCTGCCCATATTGAGAAGCGTTATGCGACGACCTTCAGCATCATGTTCGGTCGCCACAATGCACTCTACAACACTTGTAAGGTCGCCAACGACCTTGTGGAATTCGACCTTATCGTCCCCGAACATTGTCTTGGTTATTTCACCTGCGACCCTGCGAGGCTCTGCAGTCGCTGACCACCAATCTCCGCTGAGAGTATCGCGAAGAAAGATAAACTGTCCCCATCGATCTTCCGTCGGGTCAGCCTTCCATCTGCTCACAGTCTGCCCGTTCCAACGGGAGTATCCAGCGCCGGTGGCCGTAAACATCACAGAGTAGTGGCCATTTGACAAAAGGGCGATCTTGCGGTCCCGGACTACAGGATTTTCTATTGTCCGAATCTCCGAGCGCAACAGGTCTGCCTGTCCCTTGCCTGGTGTTTCCTCGTACTTTGCACTCATCACCGGGATGTCGCGCGGTGCCTTTTCCTGAAGGAGCAGCTCGGCAGCCTCAATGACTGGATCAGCGTGAAACAATTCCCGAAGGAAGCCATTAAAAACAACATTGGCTACGGCTGCAATCGACATCCCGTGATGGTGAGCATAGTAATTGTAGACAACAGCACAACGCATGCCCGATGGGATCCGTGTTGGCGTAAAATCCACCGCATCATGGAAACCGAACCGGCCAAGCGCGCCAAATTTTTCAAGCTCCTGCAGATTCTCCAATGCCGCCAATGGGTCGTACTGGCTCGCCAGGATCGACGCATAGGGTGCGATAACCGCATTCTGTCCTAGTCCACGCTTAAGGCCGAGCGTCGGCACGCCGAAATTTGTATACTGATAGTTCGCGAGATGATCCCGTGCATTGAACGCAGCTTCGGATATTCCCCAGGGTGTCCCAAGTCGTCGACCATGAGCAATTTGTTCCTTGACTACGAGATTGTTGGTCTGATTGAGAATTCCTCCCTGCCGCTCCTGCATGACAAGCGGTGGCATGAGATACTCGAACATCGAGCCTGACCATGAAACCAATGCGCCCTGTGCTCCAACAGGTACGACCTGGCGCCCAAGACGATACCAATGTTCATTGGGAAGATCGCCCTTGGCGATCGCAAATAGGCTAGTGAGACGGCATTCGGAAGCAAGCAAATCATAGCACGCTTCGTCTAGTTCATTACTATCGACACGGTAACCGATGGACAAGAGACGTCTATCCTTGCGGAACAGGAAGGTAAAATCCATCGAGAAGGCAATGTTTCGTGCGCGCTCACTCAGCGCAGACAGCCGCCTGCGCAAGGGCTCTATGTTGGAATGGTCGAAGACGCTGTCCGAAATATGCGCCTCGCAGATATCGACCAGCTTGCCGGACCAGTATGTCAGTTCTTGACTGAGCTCTGTATTCGTTTCGTGATGCAGATTTATCGCCAGCTTCTGGATATCCCGCGCCAGAACGGCCAGGTTGATAATTCGTATGGAGGCAAACTCATGCTCACGCTTTACAGACGCCAGCGCATTGCCGAACCCTGAAATTCTTTCCTGGAGACGCCGACGAAGTGGCCGCAATGTCTTGCGATCATCCGGCAGCACCTTCATCGCTTGTGACAAGATCCCGGCGACATCAGCGATACCATCAAGATTTGCCTGCAGATGTGCGGACGGAGCTTCTGCCCACATGCGACATGCAGACGAAATTGCGATAAGATGACCCGCGAGATTGCCGCTGTCGACGGCAGAAATATATCTGGGTCCGAGCGGTGCAAGGGTATCAGTGTGGTACCAGTTGAGCAGGTGGCCCCGATACTTCTCCATCTTGTCAACGGTCGCGATGGTCTTCTCTATGCGGTCAATTGTATCCGTAAAGCTGATCCAGCCGAACTGACGCGCCGATACTGTCGAGAGAAGATAAACACCAATATTTGTCGGTGACGTTCGCCGCGCAATGATGGGATCGGGCCTTTCCTGGAAATTATCAGGCGGCAGATCGTTGTCCTCAGCTGTAACGAAACTGTCAAAGTATCGCCAAGTCCGTCTTGAGATTCCACGCAAGTCGACCGAAACATCTTCCGGAACAAATAGTCTGTCTTCGGTTTCCGCCGACTGGCTGACATACCAGGCAACCAATGGCGACAAGATCCACAGCAGTGCAAAGGGCAGGCCGACAAGAAATGCATTGTCACCGGGGATTGCTGCAAAAACCAGACTGAATACGGCGATGGCCGGCGCATGCCACATCTGCCGGTAATAATCTGTGGGTTTCCCTTGGGCACCAGCCTGAATGCTTGCGGCGGTCTTCCATTCAAGCATCAGCTGCCTGCTAACGAACAGGCGGTACAGAGATCGGCAGATCGCATCGGCCATGAGGCATGCCATGTCTGCAATGAAGACAACGCGAAGTGCTACCTGAGCATTTGCCGAACGAATGTCCGACCACAGCGAGTAGAAGTGTGCTTTTGGCACAATATCGGTGCTTCGCGGAACGAACCCGGTAACCAACGACAATGTGGGTGCAACGAAAAGCAGGAAGATCAGCAGTATCTGCCACACAAGCGCCCCCAGTGGCTCGAAGAAATACCAACCGAGTACCGATGCGAAGAACCATGCAATAGGCGTGAGTGATCGCCTGAGGTTGTCAACCATCTTCCAGCGGCCGAGCGCTGTCACACCACGCGCAGGATCGAGGATATAAGGTAGAAGTTGCCAGTCTCCGCGCGCCCACCGGTGCTGACGGGAGACCTCAACTTCATATCGCGTGGGAAAATCCTCAACAAGTTCGACATCCGTCACCAGCGCACAGCGGGCAAATGATCCCTCCAGGAGGTCATGACTGAGTACGGAGTTCTCGTCGATACGCCCCTTGATTGCTCGTTCGAATGCATCGACATGGTAAAGGCCCTTGCCTGTAAATGTACCTTCTTGTGTGAGGTCCTGATAAACATCCGAAACAGTAAAGACATAAGGGTCCAGTCCACGTCCGACCGAAAAGACGCGCTGAAATACAGATGCATCCTTGCCAGTTGTCAGTGAAGGCGTTACCCGCGGCTGCAGGATACCGTAGCCTTCGAGGACACGTCCGGATTTTGGATCATGTACTGGTCGATTGATCGGATGATGGAGCTTCCCGACAAGTTTTGTGACGGCATCACGCATCAGCCGGGTATCGGCGTCGAGGGTCATGACGTACTGGATCTTGTCCGGCACAGTGTTTGCGCCGGGAAGGTAGCTCGTATCCTGGTCACCACGAAGCAGCATATTCAGTTCATGTAGCTTGCCGCGTTTTCGTTCCCAACCCATCCAAACACCTTCACGGGGATTGAAGAGGCGTCTGCGATGCAGGAGATAGAAGCGGACCTTCCCGTCATGGGAATATTTGCCACTAAGGCTCGCAATCTCCCGCTTCGCATAGTCGAGGATCTCGAAATCTTCCGGAGTCTCTTCAAAGGAGCTGTCTTTCCAGTCGCTCAAAAGGGCGAAGTAGATTTCGCCCTGGGGGTTAGCAAGATAGTGCACTTCAAGATTTCGAACGAGTTCGTCTACGGTATCACGGCTGGTGATCATGCATGGCACCACGACAAGCGTGCGTGCATCTTGTGGAACGCCATCCTTGAATTCATAACCAACCAGCCTGGCAGGTTTAACGAAATAGGTAACAAGTGTGTTGAACAGTCCGGTTGCCCCTTCGGATGCGGGCAGGGCAAACATCAGCAGGAATAACAGCACAAGAGGACCGGACATCCCAGCGTCGGCAAGAAACCAGCCGACGATGGCCATGGCAAGGAACGTGAGTAAGATCACGGGCACAGCAACTGCAGCCCAGCGCAAGCGACGAAATTGTCTTATAACTTGCTGTAGCAAGGGAGGATTGTAATTGACCGCCGTCTCCAGTTGCCTCTTTTTGCGACCTACCAGAAACGCACCAATGTTGTTCTCATCGACTCTCGCACCATCATCTCCTCCGCCCGTCGAAAGTTCGATCGCTACGCGCGCAACTTTGATTTCCGTCATATCTGTTCGGCGAGAAAGCTCTTCAATCCGGTTGCGGTAGCTATTGCGGGAACCGAAATCGAGCAATTCGTAGTCCGACCGGTCCCGCAGCACCCGATCAATATGCGACACTTCCTCAAACCAGACGCTCCACTCCGTATCGTCAATCTCACGTAGACTCTTGATGATGTTGCCCATCGTGACATTGCCCGAGGCGAGACGGTTATGCTCGGCCAGAATGACTTCTTCAGCATCTGTATTGGCGTTGTGGAGTCGGTCTTCCAGCCATGAAACGGCGAAGCTGGACGTCTGCGAGGCATTACGAAGACGGTAAAAGAACTGTGTTGCAAATGTCGGATCAAGTGCAAGCAGTTCCATATCCTTGAGGACACCAGCACTCGCAACCTCGTCATTCAGACGGATTATCGTATCCGCCAGTTCATTCGCCTTGCTCCGCATCTGGCGAGATCTGTCAACTCGAACCGCAATGCGTCGCAGGTTCTCAATCAGGACGAACCTCAGAAATGAAGGAAGTGCCCAGAGCTCGCCGATCTCGAATGGTTCGGTTTCCTGGAAACCCTCCACCATCAACGCCAGCGATTCCCCCGAAATGGTACTGTGAGTGTGAGCGACATAAAGCCACGCGAGAGCTAGCACTCGCGGCATCTCATGGTTATCTACTTTTGTTTTTGGCAACTGCCGATAGAAACGCCGAGGAAAATCGCGTCGGACTTCCTGGATCGCTTCCTCGACAATGTAGTGATTATCAACCAACCATTCGGCAGCAGGCGTTATGGCTGCGCCACTGTCAACGTCAGCCGAAATCGTACGGTAGACCTGGAGTATTTCTTTGTCATTGGACTTGTGTCGAGAGAAAAACTCAAACTCGATGAACTCCGGCAATTTCTTGACGCCATCCCTGCCGAAAGCCTGGCCGATATCGTGAAGCTCTTCATTTGCAAGATAGGCTGCCCGGATCGTATCGTTGTGATCCACCTGATTGACATCAAGTTCGCGAGTTGCGGCGGACGGAGTACTGTTAAAAGACATGTGTTCAGCTTCTGACTTCTACTGGAATGGACTGGCTTGGCCGGCTGCTTGACAAGCCATTCGCCCTACGTGGTTACGTTGGTAAGCAACGTTCCCGCGTCTGGGGAGATAGGGGACAAGATAGATTAAGCAAATGATGGCGACCTAGAGGCATTAGCCGGAGAATTCCAGTTGCCCCAATACTGCGCCCAGGCTGAATGACAGCTGAACATGGTGAGCACATCACTCAAAGGCTTACCATCGGACGTTGCTCTTGGTAAGCAAGAGTGGTGGTTCAACTCAGCGATCGAAAAGGTAAGTTCATTTGACCATCCATATTTCCAATGAAATGTCAGAACTGGTCGCTATCAGACAGTACCTGCATCAGCATCCGGAACTCGGCCTTTCAGAGTTCAAGACTTCCGACTTCATCGCGGAACAGCTCTCCGCTATCGGGTACGAGGTAACACGAGGCCTTGCGGGAACCGGCATCGTCGCGACACTTCGAAACGGAACGAGCAATCGATCTGTCGGGATTCGCGCTGATATCGACGCACTGCCCATTATGGAAGAGACCGGCGCTGCATATGCGAGCAAGACCGAGGGCCTCATGCATGCGTGCGGACATGACGGCCACACGACGATGCTACTTGGTGCAGCCAAAATTCTTGCAGACAGACGTAATTTCAACGGTACCATTCACCTCATTTTCCAACCTGCCGAAGAAAATTTCGGCGGTGCCCGGCTGATGATCGAGGATGGCCTCTTCGAACGTTTTCCCTGCGACGCAGTCTTTGCGCTTCACAATGATCCAGGCCTTCCCTTTGGTGAGATCCATGTTCGCGAGGGACCGATCATGGCTGCTGTCGATGAATGCAAGATCGTGGTGAACGGGCGCGGCGGGCATGGCGCAGAACCACAGGAGACCGCCGACCCGATAGTGGCTGGCGCCAGTATCATCATGGCACTGCAGACAATCGTATCCCGTAATCTTCATCCGTTGGACTCCGCCGTTGTAACAATTGGTGCATTCCATGGCGGCCAGGCAAGCAATGTCATACCGGAACGCGCGGAGATGCTTTTGACCATCCGATCATTCGAGAGTCACGTCAGAGATACACTTGAACAACGCATTCGATCGATCGCCGAAGGACAAGCTGCCAGTTACGGAATGTCTGTCGACCTCGACTATGAACGCGGCTACGAGCCGGTAGTCAACCACAAGCCCGAGACTGACTTTGTCCGAAAGATTGCTGGGCAAGTGGTTGGAGAAGCCCAGGTCCGGCAAATATCCCGCCCGATGATGGGTAGTGAAGATTTCTCCTATATGCTGGAAAAGCGCCCCGGGAGCTATTTCTTCCTTGGAACACGGCGCACGGAAAACGACCCGCCGCTGCACCATCCCCGCTTTGATTTCAATGACGATGCGTTACCCATCGGCACAAGTCTGTGGGTGGAAATTGCGGAGAGCTGGCTGGATGAGACCGAGAAGGATCCTTCATTGCAACGATGAAGGTGCCCTTTCTTCGGTAGTTCGCCTGAACAGACCATATCTGAGCCGTGTCACGAAGACGCCGTCTCCAGGAGAGACATTGAAAGGTGATCTACGTTACGCGCCACTGTTCGGCGCATTCGATTGTAACATGAAAGGATTTCTGGAACGGCAGGACCCTATATTCATCCAAGAATGGATGCCGATGACCCTGACGTCTACTGAGTGTAATCACCAGAAAAACCGTGCCTCCGCCTGGAAATGGCCCACTCTTAACCGTAACGATCCATCGCTAGCCTAAAGATATCTCGGTCAATATTACCACCGGACGCCACAGCGATCACGGTATCGCCCAATGTCTCTCCGTGAAACAGGGCTGCGGCAAGCGCGACGGCTCCACCAGGCTCCACCAGGATCTTTAAACGGCCGAATGCGAGAACAACAGTCTGCAGCACTTCCTCATCACTGACCACGATACCGGGCTTGCAAAGGCGAGACAGAATGGGAAAGGTCACATTGCCCGGTTGCGGCGTCAGAATTGCATCGCAAACGGAACCGGAAAATCCGGAGTTGCGCTCGATTGATCCCGATTTCAACGAACGTGCGACATCATCGAACCCTGCCGGCTCACAGGTTCGGACCCGTAGATCAGGCGCTCTGGCTTCAACCGCGAGAGCGATCCCGGACGCGAGACCGCCACCCCCCGTTGGAACGAGGATATCGGCGTCCTTGATGCCTTCCTCTGCGGCCTGCTCAGCGAGTTCCAGTCCGATCGTACCTTGTCCCGCAATCACCAGCGGTTCATCAAACGGTCGAATAAGGGTCAGGCCCCGCTCCTTCGACAATCTGGCACCGATGACGTCGCGGTCCTCAGTTGCCCGATCGTAAAGGACCACTTCGGCCCCGAATGCTCGTGTATTGTCAATCTTTATGCGCGGTGCATCGCACGGCATCACGATCGTACTCGGCGACCCGTGGAATTTGGCTGCCAGCGCAACGCCCTGCGCGTGGTTTCCCGAAGAATAGGCAATTACGCCCTTCTTGCGAAGTTCCGGAGAAAGCCACGAGAGCGCAGACCAGGCACCACGAAACTTGAACGAGCCCGTATGCTGGAGGCATTCCGCCTTCACGAAGATCCTGCGACCAGCAAGTTCATCCAGGAAAGGGGAAGAGAGGAGGGGCGTGTGCCGCACGCAACCGGTGAGACGGTGGCGGGCGGCCTCAATCATGGCAACATCTGTCATCGGCAACCTTCAAGGGGAAGGCGACGACTGCCGTCGCCTACTGTCAGGGCAGCGTATATGCTGTTTTGACGGTAGTGAAGAATTCGGCAGCATATTTCCCCTGCTCGCGCGGACCAAAGGACGACGCCTTGCGGCCACCAAACGGTACGTGGAAATCGACGCCCGCTGTCGGCAGATTCACCATGACCATGCCAGCTTCCGAATTGCGCTTGAAGTGGGTTGCATATTTGAGGCTTGTCGTGGCAATGCCCGCCGACAGTCCATAAGGTGTGTCATTGGCAACAGCGAGAGCCTCGTCGTAATCTTTCACCCGAATAACGCTTGCCACCGGACCGAATATTTCTTCGCGCGAAATGCGCATCTGGTTCGTAGCTTCAGTAAACAGGGTCGGCTGCAGGAAAAAGCCCGGTGTTTCACGTTCGAGCCGGTCACCACCAAAAGCAAGTTTGGCACCTTCCTGTTTGCCAATATCGATATAGTCCATGTCTTGCTTCAGTTGTTTCTCATCCACGACCGGGCCAATATGCGTCCCCTGCTTCATGGCATTGTCGACATTCAGGGTCTTCAATCTCTCGGTCAGTGCCGCGACAAACTTGTCATGAATACCCTCCGTTACGATGAGCCGGGAAGAGGCGGTGCAGCGCTGGCCAGTCGAAAAGAATCCGGAATTGGCTGCTGCCTCTACAGCAACATTGAGGTCGGCATCATCGAGAACCACCATCGGGTTCTTGCCGCCCATCTCGAGCTGGAACTTGCGATTATGTTCGATCGAAGCCAGTGCCACGCGCTTTCCGGTGCCGGTAGATCCGGTAAAGGTGATACCAGCAAGGTCCGGGCTATCAAGCATTGCCTGACCGACAACCGAACCACGTCCCATCACAAGGTTCAATACGCCCTTAGGAAGGCCGGCACGATGCAGAATGTCAACAATGGCCCAGGCGCAACCAGGCACGAGATCGGCTGGCTTGAAGACGATTGTATTGCCATAGCAAAGCGCCGGCGCAATCTTCCAGGCAGGGATGGCGATCGGGAAGTTCCATGGCGTGATGATACCAATCACACCAAGAGGTTCTCGCGTAATTTCGACACCGATCCCTGGTCGCGCTGATGCCACCACCTCACCGGTAAGACGGAGCGCTTCGCCGGCGAAGAAATCGAAGATCTGTGCTGCACGGGTGACTTCCCCTATTGCTTCAGGAAGGATCTTGCCCTCTTCACGTGCCAAAAGCGCGCCTAGCTCATCCTTGCGTGCCAGAATTTCGTCGGCTGTCTTCTTCAGGATCGCATGACGCTCCATAATCCCGGAATGAGACCAAGTAGCAAAAGCCGCCTTGGCCGCAACAATTGCCTGGCGGGCGTCTTCTGCTGTTCCCTGCGCGTAGGTACCGACAACATCATTGGTGTCAGAGGGGCTGATATTCTTGGATGCCTCGCTGCCCACCCATTCGCCGGCAATCAAATTTTGGTAGATGGTCATCGTAAGCTCCTGTCATTCATCTCGGACAGCTGCTGCCTTACGACGTCGAGCCGTCACGTTCAATAGTACGATTAAAGGTTTTGAGTAGACGTGGTCGTGGCCTCCACAGGCCGGAAGCAGATACGTGCCTTTATGGGAAGATGGTCGGAGGCCCGTCTGGCTAGCGGCGTGTCATGCACATTCACAGGGCCGAGAAGTTCTGGCCGGTTGGCCATGATTCGATCAAGCGCGAGAACCGGCAAGCGCGACGGGAAACTCGGAATCGCCGTCGGTAGGCCAAACATGCCCGAAAGTGTATTGAGCGATGAACGGTTTCCAAGTCGCCATTCGTTAAGGTCTCCAAGCAGAACCGTCGGTTGTTCTGTACGCGAGCGAAGGAGATCGACAAGCATGCGCGTCTGCTGGTGGCGTGACCGGCGAAGGAGCCCTAGATGCGCCGCGATGATCCGCAGTTCGCTTCCATCCTTCAGCTCCAATTCCGTGATCAGAGCTCCACGTGGCTCCAGACCGGGCAGTTTAACCGGATGAACATTCCGAAGTAATCCCTCTCGAAAAAAAACGACATTGCCGTGCCATCCATGCGCTTTGGAAAATCCGGACACCGGGACAGGAAGAAGGCCTGTTTCACGCTCCAGCCAATCGAGATCGAGCAATCCCCGCCGTTCGCCAAATCTGGTGTCAGCTTCCTGGAGCGCCACGACATCTGCCCCAATTTCCTTGATCACCTCCTTTGTGCGGTAGGGGTCGAACTTGCCATCCACGCCCACGCATTTGTGCACATTATAAGACGCGACCAAAATGCCCTCACCAGTATCAGTCGGAACGGCAGATGACAGGCCGTGTGTCTTGCGCTGGCGGATGGACGCAAGAATATGGGATGGCAGTGTTGCTTTTTTGGTTCGCATGGCTCTCGATATCAACGGCATCATGATGCCGTGCCGCATTTAAAGATAGGGCGACCCCAGCCACAGAATACGATTGAGCAGTCGAGCTGGGAACGGGGTATTTCTTAAGTCCTCAAGTGTTACTTGTCTCGCGCTAGATATAGTAACATCAACTCTACGTTCCAAAGCTTGGGCAAATGACCTGTCCAAAACCTCCAGATCGATCTCGAAATTGAGACGAAGTGATCGTGGATCAAGGTTTGACGATCCAACAAAAGCCCAAAGTCCGTCGATCGCCATGAGCTTGGAGTGGTCAAAGACACCGACAGCACGCCAGATTCGACAGTAATTTTTCAATAGTTGATCAAACTGGCTCGTCATGGCCCTGTCGATGAGGATCAGGTTATTCTCCTGAGGCACGACTATATCGACTTCGACACCGCGGCGAGCAGCGGTTATCAGCGCTGTAATCAATTCCCTGTCAGGTAGAAAGTAGGGAGAGATGATGCGGATCGAGTGCCGAGCTATCGAGAACGCGCCCATCAACATCTTATGGTTGGTCTCAACGCTGCGATCCGGTCCAGATGAAACAGGGCGAATTGCCACAGGCAGGCCGGGATCTGCCGACGGCGGCACGATATTCCAGGCGGCACCTTTGAGATGCTCTCCCGCGGCAAAGCGCCAGTCAGCAGCTGCAATTGCGAAGAGGTCTGCAACAACAGGACCGCTAATGCAAAAATGTGTGTCGCCAGAACACTTATCTCCCAAGAACTCGCGACAAAAGCTCTCCCTGATGTTCATCCCTCCCGTGAACGCTATTGCACCATCAACAACCATGATTTTCCGGTGTGTTCGGAGATTGGCATAGGGCAATCGCAGCCCCATGATGACATTACCGTTGAAGACATCGACAGCAACCCCGCCATCGCGCAGCATACCGAGTACACTTGGTACCGAGTATCGAGCGCCAACAGCGTCGATCAGGACCCTCACGACAACACCACGGCCAACTGCCGCAATAAGTGCTTCGGCGAAGCGACGGCCGATCCGGTCGCGGTCAAAGATGTAGGTTTCCAGCAGGATGGACCGGCTGGCTCCATTGATGGCCCTCAACATTGCGCCATATGCATCGTCACCGGTGTTAAGCACCGTGACAGTATTTCCAGTTGTTATGGTATGCCCGGTGACCCGGTCTCCCAGCGTCTTCAGCGCCCGAAATCGGCGCCCAAACTGCTCAGCGACCATGTCATCGCTTGCATCATATGTGTCGAAATGATCGCTCACATGTCCCCGTAACAGGGAGCGGCGGCCGCTGATGACATTTCTACGGACGCGGTTGATACCCGCGATAAAGTAGAGCAGCGCACCGACGATTGGGGACAAGATGATAATGCCGACCCAACCGATTGCCGATCGTACCTCTTCCTTGGTCATAGCCGCATGGATAGCCGCTGGCACCCCCAGGAGGATTGACAGCGAAAAAAGGATATAAGGCCAGTAGGGCTCTAAAAAAATCGGCATGGGCTGGAGATATAGGCCTGCAGACGAAAGACGCAATCACAGCACGCTGAAGGAGCGATTTTGATCGACTTGCGCATCACATTGCCTCTAATTGGACCTTGAAGTCGTCAAGCGCACTTTCAAAGATGTCAAATATCGTATTGACCTCGTGTTCGGAGATGATCAATGGCGGGCAAAGTGCGACGCTATCACCGATCGCACGCCCGATTAGCCCCTTTTCCAGCATCAAAGCCACAAGCTTCGATCCGAGCCATCCGGCTGCAAATCCGTCCCGAGGTTTGAGTTCAAGCGCCCCGATCAGGCCGACAGCACGGGCCTCGAGAGCAAGCGAATGATCTTCTAACGCCTGAAGGCGGCTCATGAATAGCGGGCTTAAGTTCTGGACGTTACCGATGAGGTTTCGCTCTTCGATAATCAGAATGTTTTCCAATGCCACTGCCGCCGCCACGGGATGGCCACTTGCCGTAAAACCATGCCCGAAAGTCCCAATCGAATGTGACTCGTCTGCCAATGGCCCATAGACGTTCTCATTGATCAGAAGCGCCGAAATTGGCTGGTAAGAGGATGAAAGCTGCTTGGAAACGGTAATGATATCCGGCCGTAGTCCATACGTCGTGGTGCCAAACATCTCACCGGTGCGTCCGAAGCCGCATATTACCTCGTCGGCAATGAGCAAGATATCGTATTTCGTGAGTACAGCCTGGATTGCTTGCCAATAGCCAGATGGTGGGATTATCACGCCTCCCGCACCCATTACCGGCTCACCTATGAAAGCAGCAATGGTTTCAGGCCCCTCCTCGAGGATCAGGCTTTCGAGTTCCTGTGCACATCGGACTGCGAATGCCTGTTCATCCTCACCTTCCTGCGCGAAAGCACGATGATGCGGACACATCGTATGAAGAAATCCGGGCAGGGGTAAATCAAACGAGCGGTGATTGTTGGGAAGGCCGGTAAGGCTGGCGCTTGCAATGGTTACCCCATGATAACCCTTGATCCGGGAGATGATCTTCTTTTTCTGCGGCTTGCCAAGCGCATTTGATCGATACCAGATCATCTTCAATGCTGTGTCATTGGCTTCTGAACCAGAGTTGGTAAAGTAGACCTTTGACATCGGCACCGGCGCCATGTGGATCAATTTTTCTGCGAGATTGACCGATGGTTCTTGGGTTCGCGCGGTGAACGTATGATAATACGGTAGTTTCGACATCTGCCGGACTGCCGCATCGATCAGACGCTGCTCTCCAAAACCCACAGCGACACTCCAGAGGCCCGACATCGCCTCGATATATTCCTTCCCGTTGTTGTCGTAGACATAGATGCCTTTGCCGGAATCAATCACCAGCGCACCTTCACGTTCCAGAGTCCGGGCGTTTGTATAGGAATGCAGCTGATATGCCTGGTCGCGGGCCTCTACAGAGTTGGGTTGCACAGCCACGGGGGTGTCTCCTCAAAAAGTCAGATAATAAATATCGTCATAGCTGGTAGCCCGGCAAAGACTAACGTCCATTGAGGCACCAAATGTTTCGTCCGTTTATGTCACGACCATTGCATCAACAGGCGAGCCGGCCAAATCCAAACCGTAGTCTTATTTGACCACAGCGGCAAACGGAACATCAAAATGCTTTAAACTTCAACCATCTATAATGACCCTCTACCAATCGTCACCACTTCGAAGAGGAAGCATCTCGACAAGCACGTCGTATTCGCTATGCTCCAGCGCCACGGTCTTGCCACAAATTGTCAAGGAACCGTTTGCTTCGAGTAAGTCTCTGCAGTTTGCAGACGATATGAGGCAAAAGGTTCCATTGGATGACGAAGAGGCAAAATCCGGTACCAACATCACTGGTAAACGACCAAGGGATAGCTCGCTGACTCGTCGGCAGCAGCCCAAGAAGGGGTAAAGCTTGATCGTCGATCGAGAGAGGCTCGCTCGACAGGAGGTGAAAACAAAAGACTGACTTGAGATGCGACAACGCATCTTCAAAATGACTTTCAATCGGGTTCGGCAAATGCCGTCCAAAAGAACTGGGAGATCACCCATGAAATACAAGACCGTCATAGCAGCAGCTCTGCTTTCGGCAACATTCTTCGCCGGCACCGCCAGCGCAAAAACCTTTGTCTATTGTTCAGAAGGCTCACCCGAAGGTTTCGACCCTGGCCTGTTCACAGCCGGCACGACATTTGATGCGTCAGCGCATCCCGTTTACAGCCGCCTGCTTGAATTCGAGCCTGGCACGACGACGCCGGTCGCGGGCCTGGCCGAAAGCTGGGAGATCCAGGAAGACGGCACGGTCTATCTCTTCAAGCTTCGTCCTGATGTGAAGTTCCATACCACAGAATTCTTTACACCGACCCGTACGTTAAACGCCGATGACGTCGTCTTTTCATTCGAGCGTCAGTTGAAGAGTGATCATCCGTGGAACCAGTACGTTCCCGGAACCGCATGGGAGTATGCTGCCGGCATGGGCTTCCCGGACCTTATCAAGTCCATTGAGAAGGTCGACGACCTGACGGTAAAGTTTGTTCTCAACCGCCCTGAGGCCCCCTTCCTCGCGAACCTGGCAATGCCTTTCGCCTCTATTATGTCGAAAGAGTATGCCGATAGCCTCGAAGCTACAGGCAAGCAGGAACAACTGAACCAGATGCCGGTCGGTACCGGTCCATTCTCGTTTGTTGCTTATCAGCAAGATGCCGTCATCCGCTACAAGCAGAACCCGGACTATTGGGGCGGTGCGCCGAAAATCGATGACCTCGTTTTTGCCATCACCACGGATGCAGCTGTTCGCTACCAGAAACTCAAGGCGGGTGAGTGCCACTTGATGCCTTATCCGAATGCTGCAGACGTCGAAGCAATGAAGTCCGACCCCAACCTTACTGTTCTGGAACAGGAAGGCCTGAATGTCGCTTATCTTGCCTACAACACGACGCAGCCTCCATTCGACAAGGTTGAAGTTCGCAAGGCGCTAAACAAGGCCATCAACAAGGAAGCTATCGTTGATGCCGTCTTCCAGGGAATGGCGACACCCGCAAAGAACCCGATCCCGCCGACCATGTGGTCTTACAACGACGCCATCGAGGACGACAGCTACGATCTCGACGCCGCAAAGAAGATGCTTGAGGAAGCCGGCGTAGAAAACCTTTCTATGAAGCTCTGGGCGATGCCGGTTTCACGTCCTTACATGCTGAATGCACGTCGTGCCGCCGAAATTATGCAGGATGATTTCGCCAAAATCGGCGTCACCGCCGAGATCGTCTCCTACGAATGGGCAGAGTATCTTGACCGTTCGAAGTCCAAGGACCGTGATGGCGCTGTCATCCTGGGCTGGACCGGCGACAACGGCGATCCTGACAACTTCCTAGATACATTGCTTGGTTGCAATGCGGTTGGTGGCAATAACCGGGCCCAATGGTGCAATGAGGAGTTCGATGCGCTTGTAAAGAAGGCAAAGGTCACCTCTGACCAGGCCGAGCGCGCCAAACTCTATGAAGAAGCACAGGTTGTCTTCAAGCGTGAGGCTCCCTGGGCAACAATCGATCACTCACTTTCGATCGTTCCGATGCGCAAGGAAGTAACCGGCTTTGTCCAGAGCCCGCTCGGTGATTTCACGTTCGAAAATGTCGACATTGCCGAGTAATTGCCATTAGAAAGACAAAATTGCCGCGGGACGCGTTGCGCTTTCCGCGGCAATTGCTTTATGAGGCCCAATAAAAAACGAAGTGAAACCACTTCAAGCCCCAGCAAACCGACAGTTTGCAGAGGCTCACGGATACAAGAAGGTTTCCAATGCTTGGCTTTCTCCTACGGCGTGTCGCCGTTTTGATTCCGACTTTCATCGGGGTCTCCATTATCGCTTTTTCCTTCATCCGGCTGCTGCCGGGAGATCCGGTCGCGTTGCTTTCCGGTGAGCGTGTAATGTCTCCTGAACATCATGCGCAGATCAGTGCGCAATTGGGGTTCGATCGACCTATTATTATTCAGTACTTCGACTATCTAGGCGGCGTCTTGACTGGTGACTTCGGCTCTTCGATTGTCTCGAAAAGGCCGATCCTCGATCAATTCCTGGCGCTTTTCCCCGCGACAATCGAGCTGTCGGTGTGCGCCATCATCCTGGCAATCATTGTCGGCATCCCTGCCGGCATAATCGCCGCAATCAAACGCGGGTCCTTCTTCGACCAATCCCTCATGGGTATTGCCCTTGTCGGATATTCGATGCCGATTTTCTGGTGGGGCCTGCTGCTCATCATCTTCTTCTCGGGAATCTTGCAGTGGACGCCGGTTTCAGGGCGGATCTCTCTGATGTATTTCTTCGAACCAGTCACCGGGTTCATGCTGATTGACTCATTGCTGTCGGGACAAAAAGGTGCATTCACATCAGCGCTCAGTCACCTGATATTGCCATCAATTGTGCTTTCGACGATCCCGCTTGCTGTTATCGCCCGTCAAACCCGCTCAGCAATGCTTGAAGTCTTGTCAGAAGATTACGTCCGTACTGCCCGCGCAAAGGGACTGTCCCCCTTCAGAGTGGTCGGCATCCATGCACTGCGTAATGCAATGATACCGGTGATCACCACGATCGGCCTGCAGATCGGCGTCATGCTGGCGGGAGCCATTCTTACGGAGACGATCTTCTCCTGGCCCGGTATCGGAAAATGGATGGTCGATTCCGTCTTCCGCCGAGATTATCCAGTCATTCAGGGCGGGCTGCTGCTGATTGCTGGCATTATCATGATCGTCAACCTGATTGTTGATCTGCTCTATGGCCTGATCAACCCTCGTATCCGGCACTAGAAGGAGAAAATCCCATGGCCGATACCATCATCGACAAGGCACCAGAGGCCGTCTCGAGCGCCGCTCTGCGCCGCCAGATGCTCAAGGAATTCTGGTTCTACTTCTCGGAAAACCGAGGGGCCGTCATTGGCCTTTTCGTTTTCATTGCCCTCATCTTGATTGCGATCTTTGCACCGTTGATCGCGCCCCATTCGCCATTCCAACAGTACCGTGACGCGGTACTCTTGCCGCCGGCATGGGTCGAAGGCGGAAATTCAAACTATCTGCTCGGTACTGATCCAGTTGGCCGGGATATGCTGTCGCGGCTAATCTACGGTTCGCAATACTCGCTATTCATCGGTGTGTTCGTAACAACCCTGTCCTTAAGCAGCGGCATTTTGATCGGCGTGATCGCGGGCTATTACCGTGGCTGGGTCGATACGGCCATCATGCGGCTAATGGACATTATTCTTGCCTTCCCTTCGTTGCTCCTGGCGCTGGTTCTGGTCGCAATCCTCGGTCCAGGTCTCACAAACGGCATGATCGCAATCGCGCTCGTGCTTCAACCGCACTTTGTACGACTGACCCGTGCTGCAGTCATGGCTGAAAAGACCCGTGACTATGTGACGGCGGCTCGGCTTGCCGGAGCAGGTCCACTGCGGTTAATGTTCAAGACCATCCTTCCAAATTGTACGGCACCACTGATTGTGCAGGCGACCTTGTCATTCTCGAATGCTATCCTCGATGCTGCCGCACTAGGATTCCTCGGTATGGGCGCGCAGCCACCGGCACCGGAATGGGGTACAATGCTCGCTGAGGCACGCGAATTCATCTTGCGCGCATGGTGGGTAGTCACATTCCCTGGACTGGCAATTCTCATCACGGTACTCGCCATCAATCTGATGGGCGATGGCTTGCGCGATGCGCTCGATCCCAAACTGAAGAGGTCCTGATCATGGCGCTTCTGCAAGTTGACAACCTCACCGTCGAATTCGAAACTGCATCCGGCTGGTTCCGCGCCGTGGATGGTGTCTCCCTGTCTGTTGATAAGGGCGACGTGCTTGCCATCGTCGGTGAATCTGGATCAGGCAAGTCGGTGGCAATGCTCGCCGTCATGGGTCTCCTTCCATGGACAGCCAAGATTACCGCTGACAGCATGCTTTTTGAAGGTCGGGATATCCAACACATCAGCCGGACGGAGCGCCGCAAGCTGATTGGCAAAGACATTTCAATGATCTTCCAGGAACCAATCGCAAGCCTCAATCCATGTTTCACTGTTGGTTTCCAGATCGAGGAAGTACTTCGGATCCATCTGGGGCTGGACAAGAAGGCCAGGCGTATTAGAGCTATCGAGCTGTTTCAGCAGGTTGGCCTGCCTGATCCGGAAGAGCGCCTCAACCACTTCCCCCACCAAATGTCAGGTGGTCAGTGCCAGCGCGTCATGATTGCTATTGCAATTGCATGCAATCCAAAGCTCCTGATAGCGGATGAACCGACGACTGCGCTTGATGTGACAATCCAGAAACAGATCCTCGATCTTTTGATCAGCCTCCAGTCCGAGAACGGAATGGGCCTGATCATGATCACCCACGATATGGGAGTAGTGGCCGAAACCGCAGATCGTGTTGTCGTCCAATACAAGGGCAAGAAGATGGAAGAGGCCGATGTCCTCTCTCTCTTCGAAAATCCCAAGAGTAACTATACCAAAGCGCTGCTCGCAGCGCTTCCGGAAAATGCCACAGGCGACAGACTGACAACAGTCTCTGAATTCTTTGATGGCACCCCGGAACCGGCGGAGACACGCGCATGACCGACACCCACGACAAGACCATGCTCGAAGTGCGGAACATCAGGCGCGATTATGAATTGCCAGGCGGCCTCTTCAAGCAAAAGAAGATCATCCACGCTGTGAAGGATGTCTCCTTTTCGCTTGAACATGGCAAAACACTGGCGATCGTCGGCGAGTCCGGCTGTGGAAAATCGACGCTTGCGCGCATGCTCACATTCATCGACGAACCGACTGGTGGTGAACTCATCATTGACGGCCAGAGGATCGACACACGACCTGGCCATTTGACTGCCGAGATGCGCCAGAAGGTGCAGATCGTCTTTCAGAACCCTTATGGCTCGCTCAATCCCCGTCAGAAGATCGGCGATGTTCTCGGTGAACCGTTACTCATCAACACCAAGATGTCGTCTGACGAACGACGCATCCGCACCAATGAGATGCTGATCAAGGTGGGTCTCGGTCCGGAACATTATAACCGGTATCCGCATATGTTCTCAGGCGGGCAGCGCCAACGCATCGCAATTGCCCGTGCTCTCATGCTGAGACCAAAATTGCTTGTGCTCGACGAGCCAGTTTCTGCACTTGACCTTTCGGTTCAGGCACAGGTTCTGAACCTGCTCGCCGATCTACAAGACGAGTTTGGTCTCACCTATGTCTTTATCAGCCACGATCTCTCTGTCGTTCGCTACATCGCCGACGAGGTCATGGTGATGTACTTCGGTGAAGCTGTGGAGTACGGCACTCGCGACGAAGTATTCTCTCAGCCTAAGCATGAGTATACCCGAACATTATTTGCTGCGACGCCACGGGCAGATATCAATTCCATCCGTGATCGCGTTGCACGCAAAAGGAGCACGAAGGTAGCCTGATTACTCCACGATGAAATGTACGCTGGCGGCGCGACCGGCAGCGTCGATTACTGTTAGCTTTGCATGGCCGACACCGTCTGGTTGCCATTCACTGGTTCGCCGCTGGGACACTTTATCCAGTGGCTTGCCGTTGGCTAGCCAACGAAACGGCGCCCGCCCCCCTTGCAGCTTGAGCACGACCGGCATTGAGGCCGCTCCCGACACCATTCCCAGATCCACTCTTGCTCCTTCAGGTGGATAGATGATCTGTGGCGCCGGTTCGCGTATGGATGTTGAGATCAGACCACTGGTAGTCAAGGCGAAGCGTCGCAAGCCTACCGGAAGATCTGATTGCGCAATCCGCATGATACCCGCAGGCGCAGATGGAAATGGTGTGGACGCAACGCCCGACTTTTCGAAGGCGTCAAAAAGAATCGGGGCCGCCGTCTGGTAGCCGGATATACCCGGTATCGCCCCGTTATCCGGTCGCCCAACCCAAACACCAAGTACGTACCTGCCGTCATAGCCAACAGACCAAGCATCGCGATAACCGTAACTCGTGCCAGTCTTATAGGCGATGCCCAGACGCCGGCTACCCTTGGGCGGCAGAACGCTGGCGAGTATATTCGTGACATGCCATACTGCCTGAGGCTCCAAAAGTGGTTCACCATCAATTTGGGCAGGCTCCTCATCAACTCCATTGCCCAGGCGCACCGAGATGCCACGATTGGCGAGCGCAGCATAAGCCTGCACCAGCTCTTTCAATGTAATACCAATCCCACCGAGCCCGATAGCAAGCCCTGGAGCCTCGTGCGGCGGTAATTCAGGGCTTATCCCGGCTCGACGAAACCGAACCATCAGCCGAGACGGCCCAACAACATCCAGCAATCGTACTGCCGGCACGTTGAGCGACCACTGCAGGGCCTGTCGGACTGTGACATCCCCTTGGTATCCCATATCAAAATTCTTCGGGCGATATCCAAAGAAGTTCGCCGGTCGGTCCTCGATAATCGTTTCCTGTGAGACAATACCTTGCTCGAAGGCGAGGCCATATATGAATGGTTTCAGCGTGGAGCCTGGAGAACGATCGACGCGTGTCATGTCAATCCAACCAGAGCGGCTTGTATCGAAATAGTTGGAAGACCCAACTTCAGCAATGATCTCACCTGAAACGACATCGGCCATTACCATTGCGATTGAAACCTTGGGGCTGAGGCTTGAGGCCGCATCCCTCGCCACGTTCTCCAGCGCCACCTGGACACGCTTCTTGATTGTCGTGCGATGCTTGTCCCGTTCGGGGTGGTTGCGAATTGCGACATCAGCCAGATGGGCCGCATGTGCGGGCAGTTGAAGCCTGTGCCGGGGAACAGGTTCAGCTTTGGCACGCTCCAGTTCACCCTCACCCATCACCTCGGCAACCGCAGAGCGACCCAATACCCGTTCACGCGCCTCTATGGCATGCCGCCAGTTACGATCTGGTCTTCGCCTTTCAGGCGATTGTGGCAAAGCCACCAGAAGGGCCGCTTGGGCGCTGGTCAATCTCTTCGGCTCCTTCCCGAAATAGGCAAGGCTCGCGGCTCGAATTCCCTCAAGATTTCCACCATAGGGAGCGAGTGTGAGATAGACTTGCAGGATTTCCCGTTTCGTCAACCGTCGCTCGATCTGGAGCGCGCGCACCAACTGCAGCAGCTTTGCCGAAACTGACCGCGTCTCGCGCGGTTCAAGCAAGCGAGCCACCTGCATCGATAACGTCGATGCTCCAGAAACAACATGTCCATTGATCAACAACTGCACAATCGCTCGCCCAACAGCAACGGGGTCAATCCCGGCATGCTCGAAGAAGCGTTTGTCTTCGTATGCAATCAGCATCTTGATGAAATGCGGATCAATATCTTCGATCGCGGTTTCAAATCTCCACCGCCCATCGACTGTCGCAAAGGCCCGCAGTAGAGCACCATCCGTGTCCTGCACTTCGGCCGATACAGTCTTTACCCGCTCCAGTGGTGGTGGATAGGCCCCATCGACAGCATCAACAGCAAACGCGACAATCAGCGTAAGAAACGCACTTGCACCAAGACCTATTGCAGTCTTCTGCCACGTCCTCATCTTAGCGTGCCGCCTGTACCTCTATCCGCCCCGCAGCTGTCCGGGCTGATAGCTGCGGACGGTACATGTCTTCTACCTGAGCGGCAGGAAGATCATAGACACCTGGTGTTACGGCCCTTACGACATAGGCGAGCGTTATTTCGCCGTTTTCACCGCGCGAACGATTGAAGGCAGCGACGAAGCGGTCCGCTCGAAACTCGGTGTGGGCTGTATCAACCTCGCCGATCCAGTCAAAATTCACAAGCCTCGCACTGTTGACGAGGCTTGGATTGTCAATCTCAAAGCCTGCTGGCAACAAATCCTGAACAAGTATGCGCGAGGGCCAGTCATTTGTTTCCGTAATTGTCAAAACCACAACATAGCGGTCATTCTGAACAGCCTGCGTGACATTCGCCGGCTCCCCGTCCATCGTATAATAGCTTCGGGTGATGGCAAAGCCATCACCACCTGCTGGCAGCGGTTGAACAGGTGCCGCAACGGTCGTTATTGTCGCAGAAAGCTCGTCGAGACCTCTGTTCGTCACCATCAACGGATGATGGAGCACGGCATCACCCATCATGTGCATCATCATTGCACCTTGGTGGGGGGCGCCATTAACCTCAAGCATCAGGTCTTCATCACCAGTTTGCAATGCTCGTGCTGCCAGCAGCATCCATGCCTGCTCCTGCGTGCTGGTGTACTTCTTTTGCTCCCACTCCTTGGCAACAAGCTCGGCAAGGGCGGGGACAATTGATGAGACCGGCCGGCTCTCCGCAGCAAGCACCAGGACAGCAGCACCGTCTCTAAGTGATGATCCGTAATCTGAACGGTTGAGGCTCACCTTGCGTATATGTGACTGTTCCGCCATTCCAAGAGCATCAACAAAGATGCTTCGCGAGCGTTGCGCGTCTCCGTAAAGCGCAAGCGCTGCTGCAACATGAGCCTTAGCGAGCGGGGTAGAAAATTCGTCAAGCATCGCATCGGCGTAATATCGCAGGTTACTGATAGCTGCCTTGCGGTTGCGCGCCAGAACATAGAGTGAATAGGCGATCTCGTTACCCTGATCCCGAATATTGGTAGTATATGTGAGCGCATTCTGGAGGTTCTCCAGAGCCTGCACGAGCGCTCGATCAGGCACGGTGTAACCCTGTTCACGAGCCCGAGAAAGAAAATCTGTAACATAGGCATCAAGCCAGAGCTCGCCTCCACCTGGACCCCAAAGTCCGAAGCTTCCCGTGGATGATTGATTGGATAGAACTCGATAGATCGCTGACTGTACCCGTTCTTTCAAATCGTCATCATCTACCAGGCCATTTCGAACTGCCAGTTCACTGAGATAAAGCAGGGGCAGAGCACGGCTTGCTGTCTGTTCGGTACAACCATAGGGATAGAGATCAAGAGCCATCAGCAGTGCCGGGATGTCAAAGGCACTCGAGCGACCGACATTGACACTGAGTGAGGCTCCCGGAAGAATGCTGTCAGCAAAAAGGTCACCACTCACCGTGAGGCTGTTCCCCGAAGCAAGTCTGACAGTGCGCCGTTCCGTCATAGGAAGTGTTGCTGGTCTTACAGGAACCGTTAGCGTCTGTTCCAATGTCAGGTCTGCGGCGTTTGTCAGACGAAGCGTCAGTTTTCCCTCACCTGGGAGCACACCTCTCAGCGGCACCGTCAATGCTGTCCTTCCACCCTTTTCAAGGATGGCTGTGGCGGCCACCTCCTGATCAATGGAAATAGCTTCGTTGGCATTGATCGTTAGTTGATATTCACCGGCTGGACCGTCAGAATTGAGAATATCGACAAGTAGTTGACTTTCATCTCCAGGTGCCAGAAATCGCGGCAAACTGGTCGTAATGACCACTGGGTCGCGGATAATCACATCCTTAACGACATGGCCGACACCCGTCTTCGACCAGGCGACCGCCATCAATTTCAATTTGCCGTTGAACTGCGGGATTTCGAACGATATGTTTGCACGACCGTCAGCATCCAGGCGAACCGGACCGGAGAAAAAGGAAACCAGCTTTTCGGTTGGGGGTTTGCCCTGCAGCGCCATGCTGCCTCCGTCACCGCCGGTTCGGATCGTACCCATCACGCCGAGCGAGCCGTCGATTAGTTTTCCATAAAGGTCACGGATTTCCAGTCCGAGCCGCCGCTGTCCAAAGTACCAATCGTCTGGAGCTGGTGCTTCGTAGTTCGTAAGATTGAGGATTCCAACGTCCACGGCAGCGACTGTGACATAAGCCTCCTCCCCATCATCTACGTCACTGACCTGAAGAGCAACGTCAAGCGGCTGACGCGGCTGTATCTGATCGGGCGCGTTCAGTGAGATCTGGAGATTGCGATCCTGAGGATCAACGCCAAGCCACGCAACACCAATCGCGCGCATTGGCATCCGGCTTTCCTGAACCTCGCCGGGGCGAAAAAGGGTGGCGGTTACATATGCACCCGCGCCCAAGTCGGCGGTCACCGGAATCGCCACTTCATCACCATCCGCCGCCAAGCTTTCGGTCTGGACTGAAACCAATGCCTCCGAGCCCGAAGTGACAAGCAATTCACCGGCGTAACGCGACGAGACCTTTAACCGTGCAGTTTCACCAACCGCGTAGCTTTCCTTATCAAGGGCGATTTCCAGTGCGTCAGGTGTTTCAGTTGAAGCTGCCGAAACAAACCAGCCGGCATCAAACTCGACTGCGGAAGCGGCACCGTAATGGCCGTCATCTTCGACCTCAAGACGATAACGTCCCCATGCGACCGGGGTCGAAATCTGTGTACCATCTTGTTTCAGGTCAATCTGGCCGGTAGCGACTTGGCTCGTCCGCGTGACGGGTTCATAACGCCATGCATTTCCCTCGCGATACCATTGATAATCCTGTTGGACTTTCAAAAGCTTCCAGGAAACATCATTCATGCCTGTCAGGTCGCCGTTGGCATCTACAGCAATGATATTGAATTTGGCGAGTGAGTTTTCCGGCAGCCCTTCGGCGAACTCCGGCTTTATTCCGATCTTCGGGGAGGAAGATTGTATTGGCAGTGTCAGTGTTCTTTCGACTGCACGTCCTCCGGCTTCCTGCAAGCGTACGACGATATCGGCAATCACGAGTTGGGTGGTTGCCGGCACCTGGTCGATAACAACATCCAGGCGGGCTTTGCCATCCTCGTCGAGATCAGGCGGTTGCTCAAACGGTATTCGAACGGCTTCACTTGCTCCTTCATCTGTCAGCCCGAACATATACCCTGAAAATGCTTCATGTTCTCGGGTCGGCTTCAAAACAACTTCCCCTTGCAGAGACAGGCCTGCTGCAGGAGCGCCATAGAGATACTCTCCCTCTATCGACACCGGCACAATTGTGCGTGTTTCGATCTTCTGGGCCTCACTGGAAATTGTGAAATCAATCCGGTCTGGGATGAAATCATCCACGAGGAAGGAGACTTCACCAATTGGTGAACCTTTGGGGTCGGTAAACACCTGCATCGTCCAGGTGCCGCGCATTGCCGTCTCAATCAAGGACAACGTAACCGCATACCCGCCAAGGTTCCCGTTGTGGACCACTCGTCGGTCCTCAACCCCGTCAGGACGAAGGAACACAAAGGTCAGCGGCAACTTTTCAATGGCATTGGCGTCAGTATCCCGAACCAAGGTGGACGCGTAAACGGTCTCTCCAGGACGATAGACACCACGCTCCGTCCACGTCATGATGTCGATTGCACCCGGCGCCGCCCTGCCTGTAACGCCGCGGTCCGAAAGGTCGAACCCGGCTCGGGTCATATCGAGAAAGACGTAGTCTTCGTCACCATTTCGCGCGGTGACGATTGCTGGTTCCATCGCAGCACTCCCACGAATAAGTCCCGCGGTGAACGTGGCTCGACCATCCGCATCCGTCGTCGCTTCCCCAAGAATTTCATTGTTCTTGGCAAGCAGTTGCAGCTCAATCCCCTCCAGCGGGCGTGCCGATGCAAGTGATCGCGCAAAGACGTTCAGGCCATCCGTACCAGCATACGTGGAAAGTCCGATATCGGAGATGACGAACCATTGAGTTGCCTTGTCGTCCCAGTCTTGGTCCAAGGTGTCGGCAGCCTCCGCCGTGAGCGCATAGACACCGGGCTCTCTGGTCGCAAGTGCGTCGTCGACAGGGAAACTGGTTACAATTTCCTTGTTAAGGTCCATCTCAAGATCGATGGATCCCTCCCATACAAGCTTGCCGCTCTCCTGCTCTATTCTTGACGCGCTGTAACCGTTCACCTGGGTAAGGAACTGCGAGCTGTTCAGGAGCGAAACAAGATTGCGGTCTCCAACACGATAAAGTTTGAGGTCCGCTCTTTCCGTATTGACCGAAACGATCGGAATGCCACGGCGCGTGGTTGATGGTAGTACGAAGGCATCTCCGGTAAACCGAACCATAGCGGCCCGATCCTTCACATAAAGTTCGAGGTCTACCTGGTTCTCCAGGGTTTCATCAATCGATGACGGCAAACCACGTCTAAGGGAAATCTCCAATCGTTGACCGTGTAAAAGACCTTCGACACAGATCTGATTATCTCTGGCATCGAGCGCAGTTGGCGCCTTGCCATCCACAACAACGAACGGTGAATAATCGTATGATTTTATCAGCTGTTCTGAAAACTGCACGCATGCCCGCGGGCTCGCATTGTCCGCATCGATCGTATTCCCAACTACACGAAACCCTTGCCGCGCACGCAAATCATCATATGCGGCCTGAACAGTCTGATCTCGTACCAGTGCAAGACTTCCACGGTAGGCGTTTAGCGCAGGACGATAGTTCCGCAGCCGCTCAAGTGCCGTTGCAAGAACAGCAAGCGCATCAGCGCGTGCCTGCGTCGATCTGCTGAGTTGATAACCATTGATAGCAGCTGGCACGGCTTGGCTTGCCAGTGAACGGCTACCGGTTGCATCCACAGCCGCACGTGCCATCTCTATCCACAGAGCAGCATTATCTGATGTAATCGAAAGTGCTCCCTTGAAATTGTAGAGTGCTGTTTCGACGTTTCCGGTCAGAAGCTCGGCTCGCGCTATGGCTTTGAGACTTTCTGCACCATGGTTCCGTTGATTGTCGCCAAGCGACAGATCTGATCTGTATTCCCGCGCCTGAACGACCAGATTGTCGGACAGATATTCCAACCGCGGAGCATTCCCAATATCTGGTTCACCCACCGATTCGACAATTCTGCCTGCAACTGCGCCTGGAAAAACGTTGAGCTGGTTGAAATCGGATTTGAGAAAGCACCACTGTGCCTTCGTATTGTAAGTAAAGGCCTTGCAGCTATTGTCTGCCATACATGTAGTTTCGCACTCATCCTGCGAAACATTCTGAACAGTTCGCAGATCAAAGCCGAAATAGTCGCCGTCTGGAGTGATCTCAACATGACGGTCAGCTGCTTGTAACTGTGAACTCCATGAAGCCAGGATCATAATAAGAAATGAAAAGCGCAGTACTGCGTACCTAGACATCATGTCCTCCCGACGCTGTCGACATAGGCACTCTTCTGGTTTGCAGACCGGATGTCAACGGAGAGAAAGCTTGCCCAAGAGCCAGCTACCATAGACCCCACTGCCGTAAAGTTGCCCTGTGTTGAGGAAAGTACTTTCCTTACGAACGAAGGCGTCCTGCTTCAAGGCCAAGTACCGGCTTTTGCGCGAAGCCTCCACAGTCTGGCATCAGGCTTCCTACCGCGGTCTTGGAGAACCTGCACCAGGCCATCCTTCAGGATCGACCGGGCGGCGTTAACATCACATTGTCGGCATGAGTACAGGCGAAGAAGGTCGGACCGGAAGCCAGATCGAGGAGCGACCCGTTCAGCCAGGACTCCTGCCGGACATTTCTCTCGGTCCAGGTCTTGTATTGCTCACCCAGACGACAGGAATGTCATCAGATTTGCGCCGCTGGGCCCGCGTAACAAGATATACAAGGTCCATCACACGGGTGGGGCGTGACGTCAGTCCCCCATTGGATCACGGGTCCGAGTACTGAGTGCATCACATTATTCATTTCAAACGCTCCAGAATGGAAACGTAATTTGCAACGGCCGCACCACCCATATTGAAGATCCCCGCCTTTTCGGAATTCGGAATCTGCATCTCACCCGCCTCGCCACAGAGCTGCATTGCGGCCATGATGTGCATGGAAACTCCTGTTGCCCCGACAGGATGGCCCTTGGATTTCAAACCACCAGAGGGATTGACTGGTAACTTTCCTCCTTTGGCAGTCACTCCCTCACGAACAACCCTATAGCCTTCGCCCGGCCGGGCGAGTCCCATTGCCTCGTACTCGATCAGCTCTGCAATCGTAAAGCAGTCATGGGTCTCGACAAAATCCAGATCCTCAAGCATCAAACCAGAATCCTGGAGCGATTTCTCCCAAGCCAGACGCGCACCTTCAAACGCAACCGGGTCGCGGCGCGACAGGGCCAGAATGTCATTCACATGTGTATAGGCACGAAATCCAATGGCCCGTTGCATATCAGCTGCCACATCAGGATGGGCTAGGATCAAAGCGGCCGCTCCATCCGAAACCAATGAACAATCTGTCCGACGCAAGGGAGGGGCCACATACGGATTCTTGTCCGACACCGTGTTGCAGAATTCGAATGAGAAGTCACGCTGCATGTGGGCATAGGGGTTGGCCATACCGTTTGCATGATTTTTGGCAGCAATCATTGCAAGTTCTTCCGAACGGTCTCCGTACTTTTGGAAATAGGACCTGGCGATCTGTCCAAAAAGGCCGGCGAACCCACCTTCGATATTCGCTTCCTCTTCGCGAAAAGACGCAGAAAGCAAGACATCGCTGGTCTCTTTCGTTGACAATGATGTCATCTTTTCGGCTCCGATAACGAGAGCAATCCTGCCCCTGCCGGATGCAATGAAGTCAAGTGCCGAGTAGATTGCTGCGGAGCCCGTTGCACAGGCATTCTCCAGTCTCACGGCCGGTGTATGGTCAAATCCGTCCGCCGCCATTGCGACCAGTGCGCCCTGGAAATCCTGTTTGGTGAAGCCGTTGTTGAAAACCCCAACGAAGATACCGTCGACGTTCTTCGCTTCAAGCCCGGCGTGAGCAAGGGCGGGGTCGATAACTAAGGCCATCAGTTCGCGCGTGGTAGGGGCATCCGACTTACCGAATTTCGAGTGAGCCCAACCGACAATCTGTGCTGTCGTCATCTTCCGTCTCCTTCAATTGAACCGACGTGGCTTCTCTCCTAATCCGGCCATTTTTGACGAGGGCGGAAACCTCGTCTTCAAGGCCGCAGTGTCGGCCAAAGATCCCTCTGAGTACCGATACAAGCCATGAACCGGCATTTCGGCAGATAGTTGACCAGCAGCCGGACGTGATCGCCTTCGCCATCGCAAGAGGCCAGATAGGCATCGAAAGCTCCGAGGACACATCCCTTCTTGATCTTGTTAAGAAAGCCATGCGCATGCATCCCAAAAGCGCGATGTCTTCCTGTTTGATAGTCCGTCATCATTTGAAAAAGGCTGACGCACAAGATCCTAACATGACGAACCGGACGCACAAATATCGCTTCCGTGCAGACGAGGAAGTCAAGGCCTTCATCTCGCTGCTGCGGGGTCGCCATACTCGTCTCCAACGTCGGTTTGGAACGGCAACCCAACTATTGGCGGAAGGTAAAGCGCACCGATGGCAATAGCGTATCGTCGCCTTCCCAGACGAAGGAGGTGGCATGATCCGTGCCGAGGTTACGTGGAGCGCAGAATGTCCGATCGATGCACAGCAGCAGACGCTGCGCGATCGACCTGCGGATCGGAAGACAACGGAGCCAAATCAAGATCCTTCATCTTTCCTGCCGGCATTCAGGGCATGCCGACATCAACACAGCGGTCGACATGAACAAGGCCGCAACACTGCCTTTGGACATGTGCCGACGACGCCCGGTTCCGGCTGAGAAACCAAGAAGCGAGGTACCCTGACTTCCGGCAGGCCATTGCCAAGGCTCCGAGCAGGGATGATGATGACATGTCCATGAGGCTGGTCGTGCATCGGAACATTGACCCATCCCAGCGTCTCCAGTAGAAGGCCGCATTCAGTTCTCGAACTTGAGAGCCAGAATGCTCCGGAGTTGAAACGGATGGCGCTATTTCCGCCAATGGCGCGGACACTACCCGACAGTGACCGACGGCTGCACCTGTTAGGGTGGCCATGGGTGGCGCTTGGCCTTTTCTTCGTCGCGTTTTTCAGCCTTGTTGCCGACGCGGGAAGCGGCGATCGGCAGAAAACCGGTTTACAGTCGGCGGAAAGCAGTTCTGACACGCGGTTCCTCGTCAAACGAACGCCATTGCGATTTGTGGCGGAGAATGATCGCCGTGACAACGACTCGACTGCCAGTCGGCCAGAACCTGTCACAGGCACTGTTCATCGACAGACGCTGATATCGCCGGAATGTGGGATCGAAGACTTGCGACTGGTGGAGCCCTGTCTCACCCGTTCGGTGGCAACAATTGGTTTCCAATCTCGTGCACCGCCGGCAAGCAGCTAATAGAGGGCGCCACGGCGCGTAACAGAACAGAATTTTGTGCCCGGGTCGCTCGGCGAGGACCACAGCAGGGCTCAGCAGGAACAAAGATATGAGAAACTCACCCTGGGTGGTGTCATTCTACGCCTTCATCATTTTCATTGGCATTGTAATTGCCTTGCCCAACGTACTTCCGCAACCAATTCTTGACCGGGTACCTTCGTGGCTGCCACACGACCGCGTGTCGCTCGGACTCGACCTTCGCGGCGGATCACATCTCGTGCTTGAAGTCGATCGCGAGGATCTGGTCAATGAACGCCTTCAAAACCTGTTGCAGGACAGCCGTCGGATACTGCGTGACAACAATGTCGATGCCGCCAGCATCCGCCGCAATGGCAATATCATTACAGTCACGCTGAGGAACCCCGAACAGCGCGGCGAAGCCGTTACGCAGCTTCAGACCTTGGCCAATCCCGTTGGTTTGGGTACCGCGATCGGCCAGTCGGATCTGGATATTCGTACACCTTCAGACAACACTGTGACACTCGCTTTCACAGAGGCCGGCATCACGTCTCATGGTAGCGCAGCAGTGGAGCAAAGTCTTGAGATCATCCGCCAGCGTGTTGACCAGGTCGGAGTGGCTGAACCAACTATCCAGCGCGTTGGCAATGACCGTGTACTCGTCCAGCTCCCGGGTGAACAGGATCCCTCACACTTGCGCCAGTTGCTCGGTTCAACTGCAAAGATGAGCTTTCATTTGCTTGGGAACCCCGGGGAACCGGGTGTTACCATGCTGGCGGACGAACAGGGTAACCAGTTTCCGGTTCAGGACCGCGTAGAACTCTCGGGCGATCGACTGACCGACGCACGTGCAGCGTTTGACCCGCAAACCAACGAACCAGTCGTAAACTTTCGGTTTGATACTGCCGGCGCAAATCGCTTTGCCCAGATTACCCAGGCCAATGTCGGTCGCCCATTCGCAATTGTTCTTGATGATAAGGTATTGAGCGCTCCGGTTATTCGGCAACCGATCACAGGCGGGTCGGGCCAGATATCCGGTGGCTTCTCCGTGGAAGAGGCAAACACACTTTCGGCCCTTCTTCGGGCTGGTGCTTTGCCAGCAAAGCTGACGGTTATTGAAGAGCGCACTGTTGGTGCCGACCTTGGATCGGATGCCATCGAAATGGGCATCTTCACAGGCCTTGTCGGTTTTGCCCTCGTCGTCGCATTCATGTTCATCCTTTATGGGGCGTGGGGGATCCTTTCGAATATTGCACTGACCCTCAACGTAATCCTCACCTTCGCTGGCCTTACTTTGCTGGGGGCAACGCTTACCCTCCCAGGCATTGCCGGTATCGTTCTAGGCATCGGCCTCGCAGTCGATGCGAACGTTCTGATAAATGAACGGATCCGAGAAGAAGCGCGAAAAGGCAAGAGTGCCTTTGCTGCGATCGATTCTGGTTTCGCACGGGCATATTCAACGATCGTAGATAGCAACGTTACCGCACTTATCGCCACCATTTTGCTCTTCTGGTTTGGATCAGGGCCTGTCCGCGGCTTTGCCATTACGATGGCAATCGGGATCGCAATATCCATGTTCACGGCCGTCTCGATTGTTCGCGTCGCCATGGTATACATCGCAAACCGTTACAAACTGAAAAAGATCCATATCAAGCCACTGCTTCCGATAAGCCTCATCCCCGACGGCACGCAGATCAACTTCATGAAGGCCCGCTACGCAGGAATTAGCGTTTCACTGGTCCTTTCGTTTGCCTCGATCGTGCTGTTCTTCACACCCGGATTAAACTATGGGGTAGACTTCCGCGGAGGCATCCAGATGGAGGTTTCCACCGAAGGCGAGGCCGATCTTGCGGCTTTCCGTGAACAGTTGAGCGCTATGGGACTTGGCGAAGTCGCGCTGCAGGAATTTGGCAGCCCCAATCACCTGCTTGTTCGCATTGAACGACAGCCAGGGGGTGAAGAAGCCCAGACGAATGCGGTGGAGAGTCTACGCGCGGAAGTTGTGAAGATCGACTCCACTGCCAAGATCGAACGGACTGAGGTCGTCGGGCCGAAGGTCAGTGGCGAACTGGCAACGGCAGGTATCCTCTCCGTTGTCTTCGCCTCGATCGCGATGCTCATCTATATCTGGGTTCGTTTCGAATGGCCATTTGCGGTTGGCGCCATTGCCACCCTTGTTCTCGATGTTACCAAGACCGTCGGATTCTTCGTCATTACCGGTCTTGATTTCAATCTGACAGCAATCGCAGCACTGCTCACGCTGGTAGGTTACTCGGTCAACGACAAGGTTGTGGTCTATGACCGAATGCGAGAGAATATGCGTCTCTACAAGAAGATGCCTTTGCGAGAGCTCATCGATCGCTCGATCAATGAGACACTCGCACGAAGCCTCTACACATCGGTGACAGCTTTCCTTGCCATGCTTCCAATGGCGATCTGGGGAGGCAGCGCAGTCGAGAGTTTCGCGATTCCCATGGTATTCGGTATCGTTATCGCTGCCTCGTCTTCGGTCTTCATCGCTGCCCCAATCCTTCTCTTCCTTGGTGACTGGCGAACGAACCGCGCCAAGAAGTTGGCTGCGTTGACCTCTGTTGAGGATGGCGAAAAACCAAGCCAGGCATGAACGGCCGAAACTTGAGATAACCAGGAAGGGGCGGACCAAAAATCCGCCCTTTTGCCATCTCTCCAGGAGACAGAGATCGCTTGTCTGAAATCGTCGCCTATTGCGCGCTGTTCGTAGCCGCGTTTGCTGCTGCAACAATCTTTCCGATGCAGTCAGAGGCATTGCTGGTGGGCCTTATACTCACAGACGGCTATTCCACATCGCTCCTGCTGACAGTTGCATCGATCGGCAATACCTTGGGGGCTGTTGTCAACTGGGGGCTCGGCCGTGCCATCGCGCAACTTCGAAACCGCCGCTGGTTTCCTGTATCATCTGAGAAGCTGATAAAGGCACAGACCTGGTACCGTAGATATGGCAAGTGGTCCCTCCTGCTCAGTTGGATGCCAGTCGGCGGTGACGCAATTACGGTTCTTGCCGGTATCCTTCGAGAACCTTTACCAGTCTTTCTCTTGTTGGTGTTCATTGGCAAGACAGCCCGCTACCTTGTGCTTGCGGCCGCAGTGCATGGGCTTGTCTGATGTCATCTCCAGCACCGCGCGCATTTTGGTATCGGTGATCGCCTTAAATCATGGTTGCCGATTGACCGGAGACTTTCAATTGATGCTATTCGAGCGTCATCAGGCTCGCATTTCCGCCGGCGGCAGCCGTATTGATGGATGTGGAAACCTCCTCGATCAACCAGTTCAGGCAATAGGAATCCAGGTCGTCACGGATATCTGTCGTTGAAGCAGCCTGTACTAGAACCAGTGGTCCAGGTAATTCGGAGATCCGTTTCGTAACGGAGCGAACCCTTGCTCCATCACCTTCCACAAGTGCGCCGGCATAAGGTCCATCACATGCCCAATCGCTCGACCAGGTCACGCGTGCAACAACGGAAACCGGAAGAGATCTCAAAAGATCCTGGAACGCCTCCAAATCGTCAATGACAGCATGATTTCCAGTCGCGAGCACGGCGCCAATTTGGTGATAAAGACCTGCCTCGGTTTCAGGCACCAGCAGAATTCGCCCACGGGGATGCAACGCATAGAGATTACTTTCACCCACCGGTCCAGGCAACTGAAGGTTCATTCCAAGTGCGGAACTACTGCCCATGGCCATTGCGTTATCGGCACTATCCTTTTTGTTTCGTGTTTGTAACCAGCGCGCATAATCTAGCAGAACCGGATCCGTATGAACCGAGCTGTGTTGTGGCGGGATCGGTGGATCGTTGACAAGACGCCCGATATAAAGCGGGCCGCCTGCTTTCGGACCAGTCCCGGACAGACCTCGCCCGCCGAATGGCTGGACACCTACAACCGCTCCGATGATATTCCGGTTCACATAAAGATTGCCAGCCCGAATCCGGCTTGTAACGTGTGCGATCGTTTCATCCAGCCGGGTGTGGAGCCCGAAAGTCAGCCCATAACCGGTCGCATTGATATCATCGATCAACCCATCGAGTTCATTGCGACGATAGCGAACGATATGAAGAACAGGCCCAAAGATCTCCTGTTCAAGATCTCCCAGTGATTGCAGTTCAATGATGGTGGGGGCCACAAACGTTCCAGATGCAGTCCCGGACGGCATTTCTGTCTGCTCCACCTTGCGGCCAAGCCTCCGCATTCTTTCGATATGCGCATTGATGTTGTCTCTGGCCTCTTCAGTAATAACCGGTCCAATATCGACACTTATTCGATCAGGAACACCGATGCTGAGCTCTTTCAGAGCGCCCTTCAGCATCGTCAGTGTCCGCTCGGCAATATCTTCTTGTAAGCACAAGACCCGCAACGCTGAACATCGTTGACCGGCGCTGTCGAAAGCCGATGCAATGACGTCACCAACGACCTGTTCGGCAAGTGCGGAAGAATCGACAATCATCGCATTCTGGCCGCCGGTCTCGGCAATCAGTGGTATCGGTCTACCGTTTGGAAGCAATCTCTCAGCGAGTTGTTTCTGGATGAGCCGTGCAACATCCGTCGAGCCGGTAAACATCACACCCATCGTTTCTGGTGCCGCCACAAGTGCCGCACCGATCCCGCCATCCCCCGGCATGAACTGAAGGACGTCTGCAGGTATGCCAGCCTGATGGAGGAGCCGTACGGCCTCGGCGGCAATGAGTGGTGTTTCTTCTGCTGGTTTTGCAAGTACTGTATTACCCGCCACTATCGCTGCGGAGATCTGTCCGGTAAAAATGGCAAGCGGAAAATTCCATGGACTGATACAGACAATCGGGCCGAGCGGCTCGTGGGAAGTCCCAAGGGTTCGGCGGGCTTGTCCTGCGTAATAGCGTAGAAAATCTATGGCTTCGCGAACTTCCGAAATGGCATTTGGCATCGACTTTCCGGCTTCACGCATGATCAGACCCAAAAGAAGCGACATCCGCTCCTGCATCAGATCTGCTGCTTTGTCCAAACAGTCCGCTCTATGACCCGGCGTCACAGATGCCCAGGCAACAGCCGCGTCGGCTGCCTTTCGCGCAGCACTTCTTGCCTCATCTGCAGTTGCATCGATTACGACACCGATGTGATCCGATCGATCCGCTGGATTGGCAACAGGCCGGCCTTCGCCAGAACTTACGAGCCCGACAATCATCGGCTGCGCCTTCCAGTCGACGGAGGCGCTGTATCGCAGCTTCTCTGTCAAAATAGAAAGCGTTTCCTCGTTCGATAGATCAAATCCGCTTGAATTGATCCGCGTTCCTTCCAGAATATCCCTCGGCAACGCGATCTTATCATGCTTGGCACCGGGATTGCTTGAGGCTTTTACGTTCTCGACAGGATCGGCAATGAGGTCCTCGATCGAGACTGCCGGATCCGCGATACGATTGACAAACGAAGAATTAGCGCCATTTTCCAAAAGCCGACGAACGAGGTAGGCTAGCAATGTTTCATGGGTGCCGACTGGTGCATAGATCCGGCATGGCCGATTGAGCTTGCTCGATCCGACGACCTCGTCATAAAGAGGCTCCCCCATCCCATGCAGGCATTGGAATTCATACTTTCCGACATGGAAATCCGGGCCTGCGAGATGGTATATCGTCGCTAACGTCTGCGCATTATGAGTAGCGAATTGGGGGAAGATCAGGTCAGTGGCTGCGAGGAGTTTCCGTGCGCAGGCTATATAGGAAACATCCGTATGAATCTTGCGTGTGAAAACAGGAAAGTCGTCAAGTCCATCTAGCTGGGCCCTCTTGATCTCGGCATCCCAATAGGCTCCCTTCACCAACCGTATCATGATCCTGTGATGCGAGCGACGAGCCAGATCGATGAGATAGTCGAGGACAAAGGGGCAGCGCTTACCATAGGCCTGAACGACAAATCCGATACCGTTCCAACCTGCCAGCGTTTCATCGGTGCAAAGTTCTTCAAGAAGATCGAGCGAAATCTCAAGCCGATCGGCCTCTTCTGCATCGATATTGAGGCCGATATCGTAAGAGCGCGCAAGCAATGCAAGAGCCTTTACTCTTGGCAACAGCTCATCCATGACACGACCCGCCTGGGCGCGGATATAGCGCGGATGCAGCGCTGACAGTTTGATTGAGATGCCGGGACCATCGTAGACACCGCGCCCAGCCGAAGCTTTGCCTATTGCATGGATCGCATTCTCGTAATCTTGATAGTAGCGGTGGGCATCAGCAGCCGTCATCGCTGCCTCACCCAGCATGTCATAGGAATAACGGTAGCCTTCTGCTTCCAGCGACTGAGAGCGACGAAGCGCCTCCCCGATCGTCTCACCCGTAACAAACTGTTCGCCCATCATGCGCATTGCCATGTCGACGCCCCGACGAATAACTGGTTCCCCACATCGGGCAACCAGTCGCGTCAGGGCAGAGGTAAGGCCACGGTCATTGACAGTGGTGGTAAGTTTGCCGGTCACGACCAGGCCCCAGGAAGCAGCATTCACGAACAGGGATCGATCACCACCCAGGTGTGATTTCCAGTCACCTCTAGAGATCTTGTCCCTGATCAATGCGTCGCGCATGGACACATCTGGGATACGCAGCAACGCCTCGGCAAGGCACATGAGGGCTACACCCTCCTGACTCGACAGAGAATACTCATGAACGAGTCCTTCAATACCGGAACCCTTGTGCTTCTTTCGCAGGGCGGCAATCAACGTCGCAGCGGTATTACGGACATCCTCCCGAAGGGCATCCGGCAGGGTCGCCGGTTCCAGAAGATCAGCAAGGCACGTCGGTTCTGATCGACGATAAGCTGCGGTGATTGCCAGCCGCATAGCACTCTGCTCGCGGATGGGTGGTGCGAATTCTGCAAAGCATTGCCGTGGCTGTGCGGAGAGAGGGAGGTGGTGTTTCATGGTCATCTGCATATCCGGCGATAATACGAGTAGCTCTATTTCAGGATAGCACTGATCGAGCAAACCAACAGGACTTTTCATTCGGCTATTTGCAGTGTAAAGAACCTATGATTCCGTTTTATATAGGTAAATCGTCCATGAAATATGCTTCTCACGGCACACTTGACTTGCACGATCGAAAGATTCTGGAGCTGGTTGCCGAGAATGGCCGGATTCCTGTAACGGAGCTTTCGGCCAGGGTTGGGCTTTCGAAGACCCCTTGCAATGTCAGGCTCAAACGTCTTGTCGATGAGAAGTACATTCTTGGCTTTCGCGCAATCCTTAACCCTCAAAAACTGGAGCTCAACCACGTTGCCTTCGCAGAAGTAACGCTGTCGGACACGCGGGAAAAGGCATTGGCCGAATTCAACCAGGCGGTCAGCAAAATCAAGGAAGTCGAAGAATGCCATATGATTGCGGGCCGCTTCGACTATCTCCTAAAGATCAGGACACAGAATATTCAGCGCTATCGCGAAGTTCTCGGCGAAAGGATATCCAGCCTGCCACATGTGGCCAGCACGTCCACATCCGTTGCCATGCAATCCGTGAAGGAACGTTGATGACCGGCGTTCAGAAGTTTTCCACGAATAGTATCGGATCCGTCCCGAACAGATAGGCATGCCCACCGATCAGCAGCCAGAATCCGATAGCAACAGTAATAACGAGTGCAAGGATCATCGGGCCATCCACCCGGAGGCTCGCGCGGCGCTGTATGACGGCCCTGAATGGCACGATTGAAGTTTTACTGACTTGTTCCGGCCACTGTGTTCCGTGTTTCTTACGATTCCTTTTTTCCATCATCGCAATGCTGCCCACAGTAAATAGTACAAAACCGCCAAAAAGTAGCACTGAGCGCAAATCACCATTCGGCGGGATGTGGCCGAGCGCCCAGACTAAAAAACCCCACAGCACTGGATGACGTGTTACCGCAACGATAGCCCCGGGGACGTCACCAGCGCGGGCCGTTGTTGAATAAGGATTCGGACTGACGAGGCCGGCAAGCACCAGAAACAACCCTACCGGCGCCGCGACAAACGTCACCAACCCCTGCCATGCAGATGGCTGCCACAGTTCGATGTAGTCAATGTTGAACATGGCATAGAAGAGCCAAGCCACCGCTACGAGAGAAACTGCCGAATAGCCAGCAATGTACGTGGTGTGCCCAAGACGCGCGATCAGAGCCGCACGAAGTGTCGGGATTGCAGGTACCGAATGCAATGCAATAAAGACTGTGAACGCCGCCAGAAATTGAATCATGGCGCAATCCTCTATGTGAAGCGCACTAAAGTCTACTGCTGTAGGAACAGTGTGGTGGCAATGACGATTGAGGCAACCACTGCTGCCAATGCACTATAACCTTGAAGCACCCCCATTCTTCGAAGGGCAATCGCAAAAGCGACAATAATGGGAGTAGCCAATGCAAGTCCTACTTGTGCATCCGTCATCTGCAAGTCCTTTGTTTGGCGAGCATTCTAGAATTCGAACTTTGATCGTCTTTGCGATTGGGCAAAGACCAAGCGTCAATGCTCCACCATTGTCGCCACGGAAATTTGGAGATGACAAATGGCAGACACGTCGGCTTCTCAGGCCGAAGCAACGGACGAAGGAGGAGACCTGCTCCTTTGGATCCTGGCATGGAGCGAACTTATAACTTTCGGGATCCTGCTCACCGGCTTCCTCGTCGTATCACTCTTCCAGCCAGTGGAATTTGCTGCCGCGAAATTACAGCTTTCAACGCGTCTGGCCGGTTTCAATACCGTCGTACTTCTTGCCAGCAGCTGGACGGCCGCTCTCGCTGTTCATGCAGGCTCAAACCGCCGCCTGCAGAAGCTTTACCTCACTGCAACCTCCGTCCTCGGGCTTGGATTCATTACGGTAAAAATCATTGAATATTCAACCGAATTGACGGTTGCGAGCGACCCTGCCTTCGGTTCCTTCTTCGAACTGTACTTCCTCATCACAGGCTTTCATCTCGCACATGTCGTCTTTCTCTCGCTTCTTCTCCTCTTGGTCGCTTTGCGACCACGCCAGGCGAACGTGGTGATGGCGACAACTATCTGGCACATCGTCGATCTCATCTGGCTGGTGATGTTTCCCCTGATCTACCTCGCAATCTGAATGAGAACACTCAGACATATGTCACAGGAATAGAGCAGAAAATGGCATTGTGGACAGTGCCTGCGTCGGACAACAGGCAAAAGAGTGCCCCTGGAATGTCTCATCGATTGCGGGTTCATGAAGATCGGGCCGCAGGCTTTTCCGTCACGGGCACGGTCCAAGGCTGCTCACGCAAATATCGCCGTCTACTTGGGCGGAATAGCGGCTACATCGATCACATTCAACAAGGGAGCGGCAGTTCCTCTCCGTCATAAAGGACGGGTGTTCCATGCCGATAAATTGATGAACACAACTCAATCTTCTCGTCTGTTCGCAAGCGCCAACTGGGTAATGATGCTCGCCATCGTTGGTGCACTGCTGGCTGCACAATGGAAGCATCAGGCAGTCCCGCTGGTCGTACTCTTGATCATACTGGTCCTGACTGTCATAAAATCTCGGTTCGTCATCCTCGATTTCATGGGCCTTCGCAGCGAACATCCCACCATGGCAGCAGCCCTGTGGGCGTGGCCGGTATTCTTCTGCATAGCGACCCTGGGTCGTGCACTCAGTACCCTATGGGTTGGCTGACGGCGGATCATTTTAGTTGACACACGGGCAGAAGGGGCGGTCGCGACCAATGCAGCGACCGCCCCTTCTGCATGCACCGCCGATGTGCGACGTGGCAACAGCATTCCTGTTTGCCAAAACACAAAGAAGACCATCTCGAAAAAACCCAAGAAGACCGTGGCTTACCGAGTCCGATCTGAATCGCGTCGGTGGCCGCGACGCAACAGACCCACCGGTGATCTATACGCGGGTGGGTATAGGAAAAGGACATCGGCATGTCAGAACGCCTGACAAAGACCGGAGCGCGAAATGTCTTCTATGGCGGATCCGCGTTCTTCTTTGCTATATTCATAGGGCTGACGGCCCACAGCCATTATTACATACGCACGGCTTCTACTGATGAGTCGACACTCACCGAGTCAGTCGCCCGCGGTAAGCACGTCTGGGAAAAGAACTCCTGCATCAACTGTCATTCGCTTCTTGGGGAAGGTGCATACTTCGCACCTGAACTAGGAAATGTCTGGACGCGATACGGTGGACATGAGGACGCTGAAGGAGCCCGCGATACGTTGAAGGCATGGATGGCCGCAATGCCGACCGGGATAGAGGGCCGGCGCCAGATGCCGCAGTTCAACCTCACTGAACAAGAACTCGATGATCTGGCCGACTTCCTCGAGTGGACCAGCCGGATCAATACGCAGAACTGGCCCCCGAACGACGCCGGTTGACCTGAGGGAAAAGGGACTAGGATCAATGAAATATCACACCCAAAAGGTCGCAATGCTGTACTTTTACGGCGCTCTTGGCCTCTTCGTCGCGCAAGTCGTCTTCGGAGTACTCGCCGGAACGATCTATGTACTACCAAATACGCTCTCCGAGCTTCTTCCCTTCAATGTCGTGCGCATGATCCATACCAATGCTCTGATCGTCTGGCTGCTAATCGGTTTCATGGGTTCGACATACTACCTCCTGCCGGAAGAAGCAGAAACCGAACTTTACAGTCCGAAGCTTGCCATTGCCCAATTCTGGATCTTTCTGGTGGCCGCTGCAGTTGCGGTCATCGGCTATATGTTCAAGATCCACGAAGGGCGCGAGTTTCTGGAGCAACCATTCCTCATCAAGGTTGGCATTGTTGTCGTTTGTCTGATGTTCTTGTTCAACATCACCATGACGGTACTCAAGGGCCGCAAGACGGTTGTTACCAATATCCTGATCTTTGGCTTGTGGGGTGTGGCAATTTTCTTTCTATTCGCCTTCTACAACCCGGTAAATCTGGCTCTCGACAAGTTGTACTGGTGGTATGTTGTCCATCTGTGGGTGGAAGGTGTCTGGGAACTGATCATGGCATCAGTGCTGGCTTACCTCATGATCAAGCTCAACGGTATTGACAGAGAGGTCGTCGAGAAGTGGCTCTACGTAATTGTTGGCCTCGCCCTTTTTTCCGGCATTCTCGGCACCGGTCATCACTATTACTGGATTGGTGCGCCCGGCTACTGGCAGTGGATCGGCTCGCTGTTCTCCACCCTTGAGGTTGCCCCCTTCTTCACGATGGTCATGTTTACCTTCGTGATGACATGGAAGGCAGGCCGCAAACATCCCAACCGCGCAGCCTTGCTGTGGTCGATCGGGTGCTCGGTCATGGCATTCTTCGGCGCCGGCGTCTGGGGCTTCCTGCATACACTGTCGTCGATCAATTATTATACCCACGGAACACAGCTAACGGCAGCGCATGGGCATCTGGCATTTTTTGGCGCCTATGTGATGCTGAATCTTGCTGTCATGGCTTACGCAGTACCAGAGATCCGCGGCCGTGCCCCCTACAACCAGATGCTCTCGATGATCAGCTTCTGGATCATGTGCACGGCCATGTCAGTGATGACCTTCGCCTTGACCTTTGCAGGTGTGGTGCAGATCCATCTCCAGCGTGTTCTCGGTGAGAGCTACATGGACGTTCAGGAACAGCTCGCACTGTTCTACTGGATCCGGCTCGGATCAGGTGTCTTCGTCCTGATCTCGGTTGTGATGTTCCTTTGGGCCTTGTTCGTGCCGGCCCGTAACCGGCTTCCCTCCGGCTCGGCGGCTGTACCAGCCGAATGAGCGGTGTAGCCCCGCTATCAGTGGGGCTACACCTCTATCTTTTTATAAGGATCTGATGATGACCTTGAACATATCCGCAACGGCGTTCAGCAAGACACGCATACCCCATTACGTTCCGGCACGAAACGAGCGTGAATTGTTTGAAATGGCATGGAAACGCCAGCTTCCGCTGCTTCTCAAAGGGCCCACAGGATGCGGAAAGACGCGCTTCGTCAGCCATATGGCTACTCAGCTGGAATTGCCTCTGTCGACTGTTTCTTGCCACGACGACCTCGCAGCTGCTGACCTAACCGGGCGTTACCTGCTCAAAGGCGGGGACACTGTGTGGGTCGACGGACCGCTGACGCAGGCCGTGCGTAACGGTGGCGTCTGTTATCTTGATGAGATCGTCGAAGCCCGCAAGGATGTGGCGGTCGTTCTGCACCCATTGACAGATGATCGCCGCATCCTGCCACTTGAACGAACGGGTGAAACTCTCGAGGCTCCCCCCGAATTCATGCTCGTCGTCTCCTATAATCCCGGTTACCAGAACATCTTGAAAGCCCTGAAACCTTCCACGAAGCAACGTTTTGTCGCGATCGAGTTTGATTTTCTTCCCAGAGAACAGGAGACGTCAGTAGTTGCTACCGAAAGTGGCCTTGAGGAGCGGCATGTCGCCCCCCTCGTCGATCTCGCCCACCGACTGCGGGCGATGAAGGGACATGATCTGGAAGAGGGCGTCTCTACACGCCTTCTGGTCTACTGCGCCTCCCTGATCAACAGCGGATTAAATGTCAGAGATGCAATTTCCGCAGCACTTATAGAGCCATTGACTGACGATCCAGACGTCCGACTGGCCCTGCGCGAAGTCGCCAACGCGGTAGTTCCGTGAGGCTGTCATGTTTGAGTTTCTGGAACTGGAAGAAACTGTAGGCAAGACGTGGCACCGCCTGGTGGGGCAGACACACAGTATGCCGCGTTACCCCGATCATGCTGTATGTTTCGAGGATATTTCAAGTATTCTGGCGTCCTGCTTCCGCGGCTTCGGGGGCGAAATTGCGTGCCAGCTCGTCCCAGCGGCAGCAAGAACGTCTCGGCATCGGCTGAGGCTGCGGCAACTTGTAGGACTGGGTGAAGAGCGCGTGGAACGCGTCGGACGCGATTTTGCCCGCGTCATGCTTCCACTGCAAATCGACCTGTTCCCAGACAGTATCCTCAATAAGGATCTTTACATCTGGTTGACCGCCTATCTCGCGTCCATCCCAGCAGATCCGACGACTGACAGCGACCCATTGGCAAGCGATTTGACGCGTCTCAAACTGGCTGAGCGGACTGTGAATGCGACGTTACGGGCGTTTCCGGGCTTACGGCATACCTATCGGCGGTTGTGCCTGGCGATGCTGGACGAACGGCAGCGCGGCAAACTTCCGCCAGTGGAGCAACTGGTAGAGAATCTAATTCTGAGAATACTTCACGATGGTGCGGGCCTGACCTATTCCTTACCATCGTCAATCTTCCCGCGCAAAGCTCCGCCTGGCTATCAGCCGATGATGGACATGCCACTATGGCCGGAATTCTTTGTCACCGAAAACGTTGCTCCGGGAGGTGCAGATGCAGATACACTACCCGGTGGAGAATCAATGCCGGCGGGGGTGAAGCGCATCGTTGCCAAGCGCGAACAACCAGACGACAAACGATCGAAGCGTAGCCCATTCATACTGAATCGCTTTGAGAAAATTCTTGCCATGGCGGAGATGGTGAATGTCGACCGGCCGACCGACGACAAGGATGATGACGACGGCAGGGCAGCGGAAGACCTTGATGAGATCATTCTCGGTCGTCGCCGCGAACGCCCTTCCTCCCGCTTTCGTTTCGACCTTGATCTGCCACCAGAGACATTGGATTCGGCCGCAATAGGGACCAAACTTAGCTATCCTGAGTGGGACTACCGCAGCGGTATCTATCACAAGAACTATTGCAACGTCCTCGCTGTGCCGGCACCGGAAAAGGGGGATGTACTGCAAGAGAGCAACGAAACGCGTCAGCTTATGAAAAAGGTTCGGCGACAATTCGAGATTCTTCGTCCCCGTCACGAACTCCTGAGAGCTCAACTCGACGGCACGGAACTGGACATGGACGCTGTCGTAAGGTCGCGGACAGATCTCGCAGCCGGGGGCCAAGGGAGCGATCGCATCCACATGATGAGCCGCCCGGCCAGATCAGATCTTGCTGTGACCATTTTGGTCGATGTCTCCCTTTCGACGGATGCATGGGTCGATAATCGCAGGGTGCTCGATGTCGAAAAGGAGGCACTGCTTGTCCTGTCACAAGGGCTTGCAGCCTGTGGCACCGACTACTCAATCCTCACATTCACGTCGCGACGACACTCATGGATCCGCATCGAAACCGTCAAGGCATTCGATGAACAGTTGGGGCCGCCGGTCGAGAATCGGATTGGCGCCTTGAAAGCCGGATTCTACACTCGCCTCGGTGCGGCCGTACGACATTCTGTTGCCGAGCTAGGAAAACGACCAAACCGAACCAAACTCCTGCTGGTACTGACAGACGGAAAACCGAACGATATTGACCATTACGAAGGCCGGTTTGCGTTGGAAGACAGCCGCCGTGCAGTACAGGAAGCACGCCGAAGCGGCACTAAAGTCTTTGCAGTTACCGTCGATAGGGACGCACAGAGTTATTTACCGATCATGTTCGGGCGCAATGGCTTTGCGATGGTTGGGGATATTTCGAGACTTCCGGCCGCCTTGCCGGCCATCTATCGCGGCCTGGCGATCTAGGGGGGCTGGCCCCAGGAAGGAGCCCGGTCAGGAACTTCCTGCCGGGCTCTTTTTCAGTCTCACACCCGGGAAAGGATCAGGCGGCCTTGCTATAGACTCGTTTTGAAGCACTCAGATACGCATCAAATGCGGCCGCTACGGCTCGGACGACGAACCGATGACTAGCATCTACGCGAACCATAGAGTCGTTTCGAGAAATCAACCCATCTTTCTCCAGTTCATCGAGTGCCGGGTTCTTCCTCAGCAACTGGTCGGGGTCAAACCCGTATCGAGTACAAATGGAGGCAACATCAACCGCAAAGTCACACATCAATCGCTCGATCACCTCGGCTCTCAGCCGGTCCTCGGCCGTTAATGTATATGTCTTTGCCGTCGGGAGTTCGCCGGATGATACACGCTTCGCATAGAGCCCGGGGGGTACTTCATTTTGATGGTATCCCTGGACAAATCTGCCGATTGCAGAGGCACCAATCCCAATCAGCGTTTCACAGCAATCCGTTGTATACCCTTGAAAATTGCGGTGCAGTCGTCCAGCGCGCTGTGCGATCGCAAGATCATCTTCCGGTAATGCGAAGTGATCAAGTCCGATCCTTTCATAGCCGACCTCCACCAGACGCGTGGCAATGGCTTCCGCCTGGGCATGCCGCTCCTGCGCACCGGGAAGCGCTGCTTCATCGATCAATCGCTGGTGCTTCTTGAAGGTGGGAATGTGGGCATAGCCGAAGACCGCAAAACGATTGGGCCGCATTGCGACGGCAAGGTCCACCGTGTCTATGCACGAGCCCACAGTCTGATGAGGCAGGCCGTAGATCAGGTCGAAGTTGATCGCCCTTACACCAGCTTCCCGCAAGTCCTCCACCGCGGCGACCGTCGTTTCAACCGTCTGGATTCGATTGATGGCTTTCTGTACCTTCGGATCGAAACTTTGCACGCCAAGGCTCGCACGCGTTACACCTGATTGTCCAAGCGCTGCTGCCATCTCGGGTTGCAAACGGCGCGGATCAATTTCGACTGCCGCATTGACGACGCTGGCAAAACCAAGACGATCACGGAGTGCCCCCATCAGAGCTATAAACTCGTCCGGCTGGATTATCGTGGGCGTTCCGCCGCCGAAATGGATTTCACCAATGTTGAAATCTCTACCGCTCTCCACGGCAATCATTTCAATTTCCTGGTGAAGGACTTCGAGATAATCCAGGATCGGATTGTCCTTTTGCGTGATGGTTGTGTGGCAACCACAATACCAGCACATGGATCGACAGAACGGAATATGCAGGTAGAGCGACGTTGCCTTTTCAGCCGGTATTGCCTGTAGCCAACGCGAATATGTACCAGACGTCACATCGCTCCTGAAGTTCGGAGCGGTCGGATAGCTAGTGTATCGGGGCAGCCGCGATTCACCATATTTTTCTACGATCGCCTGAAGCATCGCGTCGTTCCTTTCATTCATCGCAAGAAAGGAGGTAGCGACCGTGACTGTTCAAGTCTTTGCGCAACGTCAATTACCGACGTAGTACACCGGTTGATCTCAGGTAGGTGATGGTTTGTTTGTTGCACCACAAATTGGATTGCCAGTATCGGCAGTAGTCTGCGGGGATGGGAGCGGTCGGCCTACTCTCCCGCATTGACCAACCAGGCCTTCGGAAGATTCCAATATGTCGCAAGTATCCGATATTCCATTAATCGACGTCAGGACCCTCCCCCCCGCGGAACGCCATCCACGCATATTCGGCGTGCTCACGTCGCTCGAACCGGGTGCATCCATGCATATCGCCAGTGATCACGACCCGCGGCCGTTGCATTACCAGATTGAGAGCCGTTTTCCCGAGACGTTCGACTGGTCCTATCTGGAGCAAGGACCCGACACGTGGCGTGTCGAAATAACACGCGCTAATGGCTGTGGCTGCGGCTGCAGCGACCACTGACGGAACAGTTATGGCCGGTGCCTCGCTCTCCCGTTGGACCATGTCCTATTTCGCGGCGGCGCTTTTCTTCCTTCTGGTAGGGAATGGACTTTTCGTCGTTGGCTTCGGCTATCCAGCTATGCCGATTGAGGCACCAGAAACATTGATCCTGGTCCATATCCTTGCAATCGGCTGGCTGGGATTGTTGTTTAGCGGGGCGTTGCTGCAGTTCGTCCCGGTTCTCGTGGCGAAACCCCTCTACGCTCCAGGTCTCGCACCTGTTGCGCTGATCCTGCTGATCACCGGATTACTCTGTCTGGTTTTCGGCTTTATGTATATCGCTGACTATCTGGAGGGGGGCGTCGCCTTCCTGCCGTTTGGCGGGCTGCTTCTGGCAGCAGGTTTTGGACTTGTCATTTCCATGATTGGTGGGACACTGCTTACGGGAAGACCGCTGGGCGTGCCTGCCCGGTTTGTTGCGACAGGTATCGTTGCGTTGGTGGCAACGCTGTTTTTGGGCGTGTGCTTTACACTCACACTTTCCGGTTTCACGAGTGCGCCATTTCTCGATCAGTTGCTGGTGAGCGGGGTTTCCCTGCATGTATTTCTCGGACTTGTTGGCTGGATGAGTGTCAGCACATTCGGCGTTAGCTATCAATTGCTTACGATGTTCCTCCTCGTGCACGAGAAAGGCCGGTGGAGGACACATGCAATATCTGGGCTTATGACCACCTCAGTACTAATGGCAGTGATAGCCATACCCGCCGTGGCTTCAGGATGGAATCCGGCGATGCCTGTCTATGCTGCAATTTCCATATTCGTCTCGGCCTCATGTCTTTTCATATATGAAGTCGTGACGATTTACCGCCAGCGAAAGCGCCCTTCCCTTGAGTTGAACATGAAGATGAACGCCGTCGCGACAGGTGCATTATTCCTGTCGGTTTGCCTCTTCTTTTTACTTGCCATGAACGGTTCGCTTGCCTCACATGTCGGACCATTGACCTACATGGTTGCATTGAATTGGCTCTCCGTTCTCGGTCTCGGCCACCTCTATAAAATTGTTGCCTTTATGACCTGGCTGGAATCTTACGGGCCCATCCTCGGGCGCAAACCCGTTCCGCGTGTGCAAGATCTCGTCAATGAGAAACGAGCGTCCATCTGGTTTTTTCTATATGCAGGTTGCACTGCAGTATCGATATTCGCCCTTCTGCTGGAGATGTCGTCTGCTTTCCGCGCAGTCAGCCTTGTCCAGATGGTCTGCTTAACGGTTGTGATTGTTGAACTCGCGCGGACGCGTCGGCTTTCGTATGTATCAATGTCGCCATCTTCAGATGGAAAAGGAGCGCATGCTGCTCCACCGCTCTTTCTACCCACGCAGTTCGAGAGGAAATGACTATGCCCGTCAGCTACATGACACTGGATGTCCGACCCATACTGGAATCGGGCGGGGAGCCCTTTCAGGCAATTATCGGAGCTGTTGACCGTTTGGCTCCGGGTGAAGGCTTGCGTCTCATCGCACCCTTTCGGCCTCAACCACTTTTCTCCGTCATGGAGCGTCGCGGTTTTGATTATGAACTGGAAGAGCTCCCTGATGGAGGAATCGAGGTACGATTTCTTCCGAAAACCGCCATCGACATACAGATTTCTGACGGCGCGGTCTCGCCAGACCTCTGGCCAGAACCCTCCATCGATCTTGACCTCTCGGACCTCGATCCCCCGGAGCCGATGGTTCGGTTGCTGTCCGAAGCTGAACGGATGGAGCCGGGTGAGGTCATCTTCGCTGTTCTCTCACGTGAACCGCTTCTTCTCTTTCCTGAACTGACACGGCGAGGACATCAGTGGGTCGGTAACTTCGATACCACAAAAACATTCTACCGGATCATGATACGGATTGGCAGCGACGCAGGTGGGGTCCATGTCTGATTGGGTCGCAGACGAACTACTCCAAGAAATTCGCGACGGTCTTCGCAAAATTATCGATCCGGAGCTGGGCCAAGACATTGTCGGTCTCGGTCTGATATACGATATGGAAGCAGGAGCTTCAGGTTACGTTCGCATTTTAATGACGACAACCGTACCAGGATGTCCTGCTTCCGAGTTTCTCGTCGGGGCCGTGAAGCAAGCAGTCCTGGCCATCAATGGCGTTCGAACGGTCGACGTACAGCTCACCCACGAGCCACGCTGGTCCCCGGCGATGATGGCTCCGTGACTGGAACATACGTCGACCCCACCCAGGCACGATCAAGAGATCTTTCGCCGCACTCTAGTCAACATAGGGGTATATTCGAGTAGAAAGAGGCCGAATGCTGCAACCCATGTTATACCCGATGCGACATAGAACATCCGGGAATTGCCCGGCAGAAAATCGGCAGCCGGACGAAGTATGGCCGTCAGCACGATCATCCCATAAAGCGTGGACGTCGTTCGCGACGCCGACAGGACACGCCCGGTATGCCCACGTGTCGCTCGGGTCATGACCGCCAGCATCATTGTTGAAACCGTCCCAACCGTCAGTATATGCAGGGCCACCATTGGTGTCACCCTGCCGAACGCCGAAAGTGCCAAACCCAAAAAGCCCAGAGGGACGAAAAAATAGGCGACATGCAATACTGTAACAAGATGTTCCGATGTCGTCGTCCACCCGCGCCAACGGTACAAACGAAAGAACTGCAGAACTGATGCAATTGCCGACACCGAGGCAACCCAGGCGCCTTCTGACAGAGCCACCCAGGACACCAAGGCAATAATTCCTGCCAGTATGGAAAGATTGTCGAACTGATCATATGGCGCTGGAAAGTCCGCCCGCCCTCTTTTGTTAATCCAGTTACGGGTAAAGCTCGGCACAATTCTGCCGCCGACAATCATTATCAGAAGGACATAAGCTGACACTGCAAGCCTGGTCGCAATCTCCGGGTGGCCGCCACGGATGACCTCCATGTGGAATAGGATGTTGCCAACAGAAAGGACAAACAGACCACTCAACACTTTGATGTCCTTCCATTTCCTTCCGGCAACGATTTCCCGGGCACAGACCAGAAACAGGATCGGCAAAAATAGGCTGTCAACCACAGCCGCTATCGCCCCATCGGCAATGTCTGGCAACAGGAATGCGATCCGACCTGAGATCCACAGCGCGAACAAGAAAAAGAGTGGCCAGCCAGATACTGGCAGTTTTCCGGTCCAGTTTGGAACAGACGTCATGAGGAAGCCGGCAAGAACTGCCGAGGAATATCCAAACAGCATTTCGTGCCCGTGCCAGTATGTCGCGCCGTAACCTTCCGCGATTGCGACCAGACCCGTGAGGCTGGCAATCCATAGTATCATTGCAATGAGAGCCCAGATGGCAGCTCCGAGGAAGAAGGGTCGAAAGCCATAGGAGAATAGTACGGGCGCCGTCTGGGACAAGCCGCGCGGAATACCACCCTTTCTTGGTCGATCGACCAAACCGAAGATCATATCAGGACACTCCTTCTTCTCTTTGATCTTTGTCTATTTCATGCACAAGAATTCTCTTTGCTAATGTGCAAGTAAAAAGACTGGCTATATTTGTCCGGGGTCAAAGATGCACATGAGACGCAATACTAATTTGCTGGACAGGGACGCGGAGATAGCTCTGCACCCAGTCTAGGAGAAAGACGATGACCCAGAATTTTAGCTTTACCAGGCGCTCGATGTTGGCTGGAGCTGCCATTGCCGGAGCCATTAGTCCACTTGTCGCAGGTTCGTTCGCAAAGGCAAATGAAGAGGTCGCACCCATTACCTCACCTACAGATCTGGCTTCGCTGGAACGTGTAAAGGTCGAACTTGTGAAGCCGCCTTTCGTTCATGCCCACACGCAGAAGGCGGATGGCGCTCCGAAGATCGTTGAGTTCACGCTGACCATCGAGGAAAAGAAGATGGTCATCGATGACAAAGGCACGGAAATTCATGCCATGACGTTCGACGGGTCGGTTCCTGCCCCCATGATGGTCGTCCACCAGAACGATTATGTCGAGTTGACGCTCATCAACCCCGAAACAAATGAGCTGCAGCATAATATCGATTTCCATTCAGCCACAGGAGCCCTTGGTGGAGGAGCGCTGACGGTCGTCAACCCGGGTGAAAAGGCTGTGCTGCGCTTCAAGGCTACCAAGGCTGGAGTATTTGTCTACCATTGCGCACCTCCCGGGATGGTACCGTGGCACGTCACCGCCGGCATGAACGGCGCGATGTTGGTGCTGCCACGCGAAGGTCTCACTGATGGGCATGGAAATGAACTGGTCTACGATCGCGTTTACTATGTGGGCGAACAGGATTTTTACGTGCCACGGGACGAGGATGGCAATTTCAAGAAGTACGACAGTCTGGGTGAATCGTACCCCGACACTTTAGAAGTGATGCGGACTTTGACACCCAGTCACATCGTGTTTAACGGAGCCGTCGGCGCCCTCACGGGCGAGAATGCGCTCAATGCCGCCGTCGGCGAGAAGGTACTCATCCTGCATTCGCAGGCAAACCGTGACACACGCCCGCATCTGATCGGCGGCCACGGTGATTATGTCTGGGCAACAGGCAAGTTCAATAATATTCCAGATCGCGATCAGGAAACCTGGTTTATCCCCGGAGGTACTGCCGGTGCAGCACTTTACACTTTCGAACAGCCTGGCATCTATGCCTATGTGAACCACAATCTCATCGAGGCATTCGAACTTGGCGCTGCTGCACACTTCAAGGTTACAGGTAACTGGAATAACGATTTGATGACGGCGATCGTCTCGCCGACTGGAAGCTAACCTTCACAAGTGGTGCGCGGGTAGATCA
>JAEWDP010000181.1 GCA_023390055.1 Pseudomonadota bacterium
ACTCCGACCTCATGCGCCCGTGCGACGAGATCATCACGTTCAGCGTCAAAGTCGGGAAAATCCAGGTGACAATGGGTATCGATCAACATGTTATCGCTTCAAGTCTACGCACCTGCCTCGGGTGCTACATAACGTGGAAACACAGGAGTAGGTGCCTGGAGTGGGGTTCCTGGGACGAGACGGCCGGCCTCGCCCAAGGCTGCAAAATTTCGTTGTCCAGCCGGTGCCGCAACGAGGTCCAGCAACTTTTCAGTGGATTGCGGCATATAGGGCTGTAGCAGAATTGCAATCTGACGCACCACTTCCGCGGTGACATAGAGCACCGTGCCCATCCGCTGAGGGTCCGTCTTCTTTAGTGCCCATGGTGCCTGGCCGGCGAAATAACGATCGGTCTCAGACACAACTCCAATAATCGCTGCTACCGCACGATGGATCAGTTGCTTTCGCATCTCACCTCGGCACGTTTCCAACAGCGAATCGACCGAGGCCAGCATGTTTTTGTCCTCCTCGGTCAATTCTCCCGGCTCTGGGATCTTTCCGTCGCAGTTCTTGACGATCATTGAAAGGGAGCGGCTCGCCAGGTTGCCAATGCCGTTGGCAAGGTCGGAGTTGATGCGCGTGCCTATCCCCTCCTCGCTATAGCTGCCATCTTGCCCAAACGAGACTTCACGCAGGAAGAAATAGCGGACCTGGTCAAGCCCGAAATGGCGTACCAGGTCGACCGGATCGACGACATTGCCAACCGACTTCGACATCTTCTCGCCCTTGTTGAGCAAAAAGCCATGGGCGTAGACGCGTTTTGGAAGGGGCAAACCAGCCGACATCAGAAAAGCTGGCCAATAAACCGCATGAAAGCGGATGATGTCCTTGCCGATGATATGCACATCTGCCGGCCAGTATTTCGCCCGCGGTCCGTTCTCATCTTCAAGATATCCGGTAGCCGTGAGATAGTTGGTCAATGCGTCGACCCAGACATACATGACATGTGCCGGATCATTCGGAACCTTTATGCCCCAATCAAAGGTCGTACGTGAGATTGAGAGATCCTTAAGGCCCGACTTCACGAAGGACACGACCTCGTTGCGACGTTCAACTGGACCTATGAACTCCGGATTGTCCTCATAGTGCTTCAGGAGCTTTTCCTGGTAGTTCGAGAGCCTGAAGAAATAGCTTTCCTCCTGCACCCATTCTACCGGCGTTTCCTGTGGACCGTAGCGAACACCATCGTCGCGAAGTTCGGTTTCGTTCTCCTGGTAGAATGCTTCGTCCCTGACGGAATACCACCCGGCATATCGGTCCTTGTAGATATCGCCGTGTGCAGCCATACGGTTCCAGATTTCGCGCGATGCCTCATGATGTCGAGGCTCAGTAGTGCGTATGAAATCATCGTTTGAGGCGTTGAGCAGCTTGCCCATCCCCTGAAACTCCAGGGAATTGCGCTCTGCAAGAACAGCTGGTTCAATTCCTTCGGCGCGAGCCGTCTGTTGCATCTTCTGGCCGTGTTCGTCCGTGCCCGTCAAAAACAGTACATCCTTGCCATCAAGACGTTCGAAGCGCGCCATGGCGTCAGTCGCGATCAGTTCGTATGCATGACCGATATGCGGCTTGCCATTTGGATAGGAGATCGCGGTGGTAATGTAGAAGGGCGTTTTGCTGGGCATGTGGGCACTCAAAATCTACAGTTTGTCTGGCCGCTCTTAGCGCATGTTTCGCAACAGCGAAACCCAAACTTGGCAAGCCGCCCGTCCCTGTCTTTTGCAGGTCAGATGCGTACTGCTTCCATTACGGACAGAATTGTCTGCTTGCGATCCAGGTTGTACGCCTGGCTCACCGTAATTTTTTCAACAATCTCGCTTGATAGTCGAGCTATTCTATCCGCAGATGCGATTTCGCCGTCCATCGCAAATTGACGTGCGCGGTCAATGAGGTGATCACCGAGATGCTCAAGGAAGAAGGTGAAAACAACATCACTTTCTTTCGCGGACAGGATGTCGGCCAGGTTATGCATCGCCTTTGTTGCGGCAGGCCCATTCGCAGCCAACACGGCATCGAAAGCACCGACAATATCTACCCCGCCATAGTTCAGAAGTTTCAACGCCCGAGCGACGCTGCCCTTCGACATGGAAAGGACGGTCTCTCGCGTCTTTCCCCCATCTAGCGTCAACCCGAGGTTATCCAGAGAACGGAGAAGATTATCGTCACCAAGCGGTGACAATCGTAATGGTTGGCAGCGTGACCGGATCGTCGGCAGAAGCTTTCCAGGTGCGTGGGAGATCACGAGGAACATCGCACGCTTCGGAGGCTCTTCCAGAATCTTGAGGATTGCGTTTGCAGCATTGCGATTGAGATCATCAGCAGGGTCGATGATGACAATGCGCCAGCTGTCGGTCCCAGACGTCTGGGAAAAGAATCGACCGGCACGGCGTACTTCGTCGATGGTGATTGCGCTCTTTACCTTTCCGGTTTTTTCATCGACCGGCCTCGTAAGGTGAAGGAGATTGTGAGAAGCGCCGGATGCAAGCTGTCGACTGACTGGCGCCTCCGGGTTCGGATCCGAGATTGCATCCGGGGCATTTGCCGGATCCGGGTAAGACAGAACATGATTGCTGAATCTAAAGGCAAGGGTTGCCTTGCCTATACCCTCGGCCCCTTCAATAAGGATTGCATGATGCCCCTTTCCCGACTTGTAACTATGGGCAAGAAACGCCTCTGCGTCCTCATGACCAAAAAGCTGAGTATTGGAAACAGGCGCAATTGCACCATCCAGCATTTGCCTGTCGTCGCTCATCCGACCCTTTCTGCGTCGGCCGATGAGAGATTATCTTCATTCTCAACCATTGGCCCGACGATACCAAGAATGTCCTCAGCGATCTTGTCTTCCGGTCGATTGGCGTCGACAACGTGACACCGCTTTGGATCGAACGCAGCAATCTCGAGGAACGCTTCACGACGTTTCTCATGTGTTTGAAGCTCTTCCCTTTCGAATCGATCGGGAGCCGCCTCACCGCCTCTGATCCTGGCACGCGCCAGTCCGTCTTTGGCCGGCAGATCCAGAATGATCGTGCAATCGGGATTGAGGCCTGCAACGGCTACACGTTGCAGCGCCTCGATATAGTCCATTTCAAGATTGCCCGTAACGCCCTGATAGACACGCGATGAATCCATGAAACGGTCGCAAAGGACGACTGCGCCACTTTCAAGAGCCGGGCGAATGACTTCTTCAACATGATCATTGCGGGCTGCGGCAAACAGGATGGCCTCCATTCTGACGCCGAACTCCTCTGCAGCACCTGACAGGATAACATGGCGCACGGCTTCTGCACCGGGTGAGCCACCCGGCTCGCGCGTTACCAGAACTTCCCGCCCGCGCTGGCGCAACGAATCGGCGAGACGGTGGATCTGGGTCGACTTCCCGGCCCCCTCCCCGCCCTCAAAGGTAACAAATAGTCCTGGTTGCTTTGCCAAAGCCATGAAGTTCTACACACTATTGGAGCCAAATAAGGCTCATGACGCCCGTTAGACCCGCTCTGTTTAGCTCAAGTACCGTTTGTGGGAAACCTCAAGCCTTCAAAGCCAGAAGAACATGAGTTCGAGCAAGGCATCAATGGCTCGCGAAAAGAGACTACCCGTAGCAACGGGATGTGCCGCTACGAGTTCAACTTCACGAATGACCCGTTCACCTGAGGAAATCCGAAGCTCACCGACGGGTTGTCCCTCTGCTACCGGCGCGCGCAATGGCCAGTGATAGACAATTCTGCCGCTTAGCCGTTCCGGGTTGTCAGTTGGAACGTAGATATCGATTGGTTCTCGCGACACGAGGTCAACCCTACGTGTCAATCCGCCGTAGACGCTTGCCTGGCCTACCACTTCACCGGCCTCAAACAAGACCCTTGTCTCAAAGGAGGCGAGACCCCATTCGAAAATACGGCGTGCTTCGTCGCGCCGTTCCTTTTCGCTTTCCAGCCCGCCCAACGCCAAAAACAGGCGAGTGCCATCCTGTTCTACGGATGCCGTTACGGCAAAACCAGCGCCTTCGGCATAGCCAGCACCCAAGCCGTCGATGCCCATGTCCAGGGAGAACAACGGATTTTTATTGCGCTGGAAGATGCTGTTCCACTCGAAATCCGGTTGCGAATATATCGGATAGAAGTCCGGATACTCCCGATGAATATGGCGTGCCAGCTTGACCAGGTCATGGGCCGTCGTGAAACTTTGTGCGGAAGGAAGCCCGGTTGCGTTGCCGAAAGTGGAGCGGCTCAGCCCGAGATCTTTTGCACGCGCCGTCATCCGGGCAGCAAACCTGTTTTCCGAGCCGCTGACACCTTCTGCGAGAATAATGCAGCCATCATTGGCATTCTGGACGATGACGCCACGAATGAGGTTGTCGACCGATACCTGGGATTTGAGAGCAGCAAACATGGTCGTCGTCCCGGATGGCGCACCGCCTGCGCGCCACGCATGCTCACTTACCGGGAACAAGGTATCGCTCTTGATCTCTCCGCGTTCCAACGCGCTGAATACGACCTCCATGGTCATCAGCTTTGCAAGAGATGCCGGAGGGAAAGCCTGGTTTTCGTTGACCGAGAGCAGCACGGTTCCTGTCTTGCTCTCCACGAGATAGGCCTGTTTCGCCTTCGTGACGAAAGCCGGCGTACCTTCTTGTGCCAAGGCGCACCATGGAGCGGCAAACAGCCCTGCCGCCAGACACACAAAAACCAAGAGCCTCATGTTAGTCCCCACACATGCAAGCGTCAGGCCTAGCAATATGATGCATGGCGAACAATCGCCTTTTGGTCACTGTTTGGCTTTTTTGACCTGTTCGCGTTGCGCGTAGGATTGAATGGACCCCTCAGTCAGCCCGTCATTGCGCACCATCACGGCATCAAAGACCAGGTCGACGGTCTGGACCGGTTCCATCACATAACCGGACGAAAGGCTGCCATTTCCTATAGCAGCCAAGTCATAAGTCGGCCGCAGCGCAGGTACAGGACCAATCGCTGGCAATGCTGTGAATTCGACGAGTACGCCCAATGCCTCAAATGCTTCGGTTGCCGGGGCTTGCGGACCACTTGGCGTCGAGCCATTCAGAGCAATAGGTGTTGGCACCGAAATATCATAGCGCTGCATCTGATCGGCCAGCGGTTCATTTGAAGCGACCATGACCCCTGTTGCGATCTGCCCTTCCGGAGCAACCGTCGGCAAGCGTTCACCCTTGCGGATATAGGACGCCATCAGATACGGCATGTCGTGTCCGTCCATGCGAGCACGCCCAACGTACTGGACGTTCACCTTGGCGGTCCCGGTCTGCTTCATGTCAAGAAGTTCAGCGGTTTTGGCGGACACATCGATGATGCGCCCAGGATGAAAGGGGCCTCGATCGTTAACCCGCACGACGACCGAAGTTCCAGTGTCGACATTCGTCACGCGCGCATAGCTTGGAAGCGGGAATGTGGGGTGAGCCGCAGACAGATGTCCCTTGTCATAGACCTCACCATTCGCAGTCAAACGACCATGAAAAGCTGCGCCATACCAGGACGCCAGACCGGTCTTGTTATAGTTTGGATCTTCCTTGGGAACATAGGTCTTGCCCTTAACCGTGTAAGGCTTGCCAACCATATAACGCCCGCCACCCTTGGGCACGCGCTTGCCTTCCGACACCATGCGTGGGCTGGCCTTGACGCCATATTCCTTCTCGGAAAAATATTCCTTGCTGCGCTTCGAATTCGTCTTCGACTGCGTACTCGTGCAAGAAGCCATACTCAGGCATACCATTGTTATACCGAGCCATTTTACTGACTGAGTAAGCTTGCCGCCGCTATACTTCAAACCTCTGGATCCCCGCCTGTACTGGCCGCGCGCACCCCGCATATCGCAGCCGTTTCCCGTCGCCGGTGCTATTTCCGCACGAGCGAACAAGGCAACAATGGCAATATTTGTTTTCAAAGTGGCGAAAATGCGAACGAATTCTGTGGTTTGTGATTTTACTTTTAAAAGTATGGCTAATGGAACGTAAATTTGCGGAAGATCATCTCGGTCCTCGGCACGTTCCATGATGCGCACCTCAAGGCAGGCGGCAGCTTCGGAGATGACACATGTGGAAGATGAGTCAGGAGGAACGCGGAAAGCAGAGGCACCGGAAATTGCCACTGTGCCGGAGGCATAGCCACCCCAGGGGGCAGCAAGTACGCCATCCCCATCGGTAATGCTTACGTCTCGCTGCCCAAGAGGTTCGGATCTGATAAAAGGCCATAGGCACATGGCCAGGAGTATGAAGGGTAGCGGCGGTCAAATCCATTCCATGAAATGCCATTAATTCCGCTAAAATCAGTTCGTTACGATATTCGCCCGGGTGCATCGGTGCTTGCAACGGAACAAGTCTTGCTATCAAATGTAGTACGACAGCCGGGAGAATCCTAGCTGCAACGTTGAGGGCGGGTAGCACCTACCCGGACCCCGGCGCGAACTCGAAGGTGTTGCCGAGGACGCCAACCGCGATAAATGCCGTGGAAACGCGATCAAGGCTATTCGCAAGGATTTTTGTTCTCTCGCCGTGGATCAATTGGCATCACACTTGATCTGTATTCATATGTGCTTCCAGGAATGCAGGCAGAGGCCGCAGAACAAGTTGACGCGGCGCTACAAGCCGCTATAAGCGCAACTCAGAAAATGAAATAGTTGCAAGCTGCGTAGCAACCAGCGTTTTCGCCTCCAGATATCAAAGACGTTTCGTCAATGATATCAACCAGATGGAAGAGTGTCCGAGTGGTTTAAGGAACCGGTCTTGAAAACCGGCGTGCGGGAGACCGTACCGTGGGTTCGAATCCCACCTCTTCCGCCATGTCGATGACAGTGTATAGAAGCCCGCAATCCGGTCTGTCTCAAGATCGTGGGTGACAAAGCAGGTTGCGTATCGGCGCTTGATGTCCTGCGTGACCGCTTCGCGGGAATAGCGGTCGATCCGTTCATTGCCGGATGAGAACGCCCTGCGCTGGTGGCCTTTACCCAGCGCCTCTATCGCAAACCTTGCACTCACCGGGGCGCGATCAGATCGGCGTGGCGCTTGGCCGCACGAGCCAGACGGGCGTTGGGTCCGGGCGGATCAATCAGCGCCTTGGCAAAACGCATCTGATCCTCGGCAGCCAGACGCAGTACGTCGGCTTCCTCGACCGTGCGGCGGGCATCCTCGCCTGCCGTCGCGATAAGGTAGCCAGTCAGCGTCAGGCCGCGCAGCCGTGCGGCGCGCTGCATCTGCTCATAGATATTGACAGGCACCCGCGCTTCAAGGCGGGCGGTTTTGACTTCACTGGCTGGTCTGGGCATGACTGATCTCCCTGCTTCATTTATACACGGCATATTGCCGGATTTATCAAGCATCGGATGAGCTAAACAATCCACTGAACAGGTCGCCGAACCATTGCTCGAACACCTCAATCTCGTCATCCGTGACCGGCACGTGATCGGGCCAGTCGTCAGTATCCGTCCATGTGCTGAGGTCACGCTTGGTATGGCGCGACAATCTCGGAGAGGACGCGAGACGTCCTCCAGATTGTTCGTCGGGCGATACCGTCGGCAGCAAGCGCCTTGTAGTTTATGCTCTTCGCCTTGCACCGGATCAAGCTTCTGCTCGGCAATAGCTTCAGGTGTTTATAGAGGCGCGAATCATAGTCCACCAGCAACTTTGCTTCATTATAAAGTTCCATCGCTTGCCCGTGTGCAGACGTGGTAGACGCGACCAGGTCGCCGGGCAACGCCTCTAGGCCCAACGTCTGCGAGTGTGTGAGCGCGGCACAAAGAGATGTTTCGCGGCCGCCACGAGGCAATAGTAGGCAGACGCGCCGGACAATCCTATCACCTTTGCGGACAACACGCAGGCCACAGCGTTCGTCATGGACTCGGGGGCGAGGCTTTTTCCAGCCGTGCAACGGCTCTGCCGCGCCGGGCAGCGCCTGCTATCAGCACCGTTATTGTCCGCGCAATCAGAACGTATCGAGGTCGAACGCGTCCGTCGCCGCCATTTCGCGGAGTTGGCGTATCTCTATTTTATCGGGGTTGCACCGGGATCCAACTTTAGCAACGGTTCGATATATTCTGCAGCATGTCTGTCTTCACTGTCTCGGTAGCAGAGGTCACCAGCGTCGGTTCCGATACAGTCAACGCCCAGCATCTGACGGGGATTTAGCCACAGAAGGGCACGCCACTCCTCCTGGTCGTTGACGTAAAACGTCATTGTCGGTCGAGTTGCTCGAGCGCCGGCAGCAGTCTCGTAGAAAAACGGCTCATCGGTCGCCCAGCCTGGTGGCAATGTATAAACCAACCCCACATCCGGCGCTTCGATGACCATCATCAATCCGCCATCGCCGATATTGACGGCGGTCAGGATCGTGCCATCGACACTGGCCAGTACAGGCACAGTCTTGTCCTTTTCGATGGGCTCGAGCCCGTCTTCCTGTAAAAATCGTGCTGCGACCCAACCGGCGCGGGCCAGATCTCCGCTTCGCATCAGACACCATCTGGAAGGCATCGCCTTCAACTCTGCTTCTGACATTGTCATGAATACGTCGGCGGGGAGAAATGGCACACATGTAACCTGCTGGAGACCCCGTTCATCCGGATTGAAGTGGCTAATGACAGCATAGTCAGTTCCAGGTCCCATGCGAGCATTCAGGACGTCATTAGCCCTCACCCCGATTACCTGGTAACCATCCGGCCCATGGCCGTCGAGGACAGCCAATGCCGACCGCGTCAAGCCGATGGATAATAAAATTGTGCACGTGACCACCAGGCGGATCAAAAGCGGTATGGTCCTCATCACTTCACGTCCACAATGGCCCGGCCGAGAACCTTGCGTTTGCTAATGTCGAGATAACGTACCTCGTAGCTGCCTGCTTCTTCCGGAATTTCCAATGTCAGTGTCTTGTCCGACCCCACCTTGTGGACAGCGATCCAGCTAAAGTCTGGCTGATCGGCGCGAGCGAGCGAAATGCGCTGATCGGCGCTGTCTGTTCCGCCTACCCACGAGATCGTTATGACATCACCCGGGCGTGCCGAATTGGGAACATCAAGCCCCGCGCCATCATCAAGCGGGGCATCGGCGGCCACCACTTCCAGAGAAGCGCTTGCGAGCGTGCGGCGGCCTTCCTCCAGCACGTAGCGGATCTCGTAGAGACCAACTGCGTCGGGTGCCTTCATCCGGCCTTCTGTCGCGTCTTGCGTACGGATATGCGTCTCGACTTTACCTTCGTCCGCGCCGGCATGCACAATGGTGATGAAGTCGTTGCCGTTGATCGTGGCCGACCAGGCGATATCTACGGCTGTGCCGGCTCTGATGATCCCAGGGCCGGTGATGCCGACTTCCGCCTCAACCACTTCCACGAGGCTGGATGCCAGCGTGCGACGTCCTTCGTCTAGCACGTAGCGCAGTTCGTAGAGACCAGGCGTGCCCGGCGCGGTCAGCCGGCCCTTGTCGTCGTCGTGCACCCGAATATGGCTCTTCACCATGCCTTCATCAGCGCCGGCCGGCACAATGGTGATAAAATCGTTGCCGTTGACGGCACCCGTCCAGGTGAAATCAAAGGCCGCGCCATTCATCACCTCATCAGGGCCGGAAAGGCCGACTTCCGTCTCAACCACCTCGACGGGGATCGATGCCAGCATGCGACGTCCTTCGTCCAGCACGTAGCGCAGTTCGTAGAGACCAGGCGTGCCCGGCGCGGTCAGCCGGCCCTTTTCGTCGTCGTGCACCCGGATATGGCTCTTCACCGTGCCTTCATCAGCGCCGACTGGCACAATGGTGATAAAGTCGTTGCCGTTGTTCGCATCTGTCCATGTGAATTCGAAGGCCGCACCGTTCGTCACTTGTTCAGGGCCGGAAAGGCCGACTTCCGCCTCCACCACTTCGACGGAGGTGGATGCCAGCGTGCGACGTCCGTCTTCCGCCACGTAGCGCAATTCGTAGAGGCCGGGCGTTCCCGGCGCGGTCAGCCGACCCTTGTCATTGTCGTGCACCCGAATATGGCTCTTCACCGTGCCTTCATCTGCGCCGGCTGGCACAATGGTGATAAAGTCGTTGCCGTTGATCGCATCCGTCCATGTGAAATCGAAGGCCGCACCATTCGTTACCTGTTCGGGACCGGAAAGTTCCACCGTCGCTTCCGCTTCGGGCTCGGGTTCCGCTTCCAACTGTGTATCCATGGCGGACTGGACGTGCGTCAATGCCTGCGTCAACTCGGCTGCATTGCCTGCCGAAAAATAACGTCCTCCTGTAACGTCGGCCAGACATGAAACCTGCTTACCTTCGTCTGGCGACAGGCCAAATCCGACAACATGTGCGGTAAAATCCAGGCCGCGCTCTTCCAGTTCTGCAGCAATCGCGCATGGGTCGGCTTCGCACGTCTCGATGCCATCGGTGATGAGGATCACGGTCGCCTTGTCTTCACTGAAGCGGAGCGCATCGGCAGCTTGGCTCACGGCCGCTGAAATGGGTGTCTTGCCGAGGAATTTCATCTTGTCGGCAGCTGCCGCAATATCCATCCCTGCATTGGTGTGCGGCGGTACCAGCAGCTCGATATCCGCGCAATTGCCCTTTTCGCGATGGCCGTATGCCATGAGGCCGAGCTCGAGGCTGCCGGGCGCACTTTCCAGAACATCACGAAGGGCCCTGCGCGCAATGTCGAGTTTCGGCACGCCGTCGATCTGTCCCCACATTGAGGCTGACCCATCGAGAACAATGATCGCTCGTTCGGCGGCCACCGCGTTTACGACCGGGATTAGCATCGTGGCAATCGTTATGGCTGCTGCGTTGAGAATTTTCATCGTCTTCCCCCGGGATAAATAAGTCAAATCGGACGTAATGTTTCCGTACCGGTTGCTTCCGGCGCCGAACCACCAAGAGCGCGTGCCTTCAACTTGCGGAACTTGGCTGACATCTGTTCAAGACGAGCGTCCCATTCGGGATCGGGTTCCTGGCCCTCGACTGTCGTGAAGAATACCTGCATCAGGCATGTAATGGCGAAGGGCTCAAGTAGTGCTGCCTTGACGCTCCAGGCAAACAGCAGCGCAAAGACGAAGCCACCTGCCGCCCATGCACCGGGCATCAGATAGACAACGAGAGCGGCGGGGGCCAGCATGACCAGGAAGACGAGAAAACTCAGCAGGTAGACGATGATCGCCAGCCAGGCAGCGTTCTTGAGCATGACTTTGTAGTTTTGACCGTAAAGGACGAGCGCCTCCCTGGCCGAGCTCCAGGGGTTTGTGGAAGCGGTGCGGATGGCATGCGCGAGGATAACCTCGTCGACGAATCCGACAGCGACACGCAGGAATGCGTGCAAGATTCCCGAAAGCTGTCGCGCTCCCGGCAGCGGCAGAATTGTCAGGATGCCGCGCACCAGTCCGGTGATGACGCCGATCACTCCTTTGACGAGTTGATCGATTGCAAAGAGGACGCTCGCCTGCGCAAAGCGCTCCTTTACCACTGCCGTCGCATGACTGACCTGCGATTTCCCCTGTGGCATAGGCTTGCCATCAATCATTTCGACGAGCACTGCAATGTGGCCGGCCTTCACGATGTACAGAATATATTCGCGCGCCCAGTACATGGCCGCACCGAATATGCCAAACCCGATCGCCCCGCCCCAAAAAGCGGAACCCGCCTGGAAACTCTCATCACCGAGAGCGCCGACGCCGTAGCCGATGCCCGCACCCGCACCCGTCACCAGGATGTAGCCAAGTGTGATGCCGAAATAGACTGCCATGCGCAACAAGATGAACGGCATGGTGCGTGTCATCAGCCCCAATGCACCGCTTATGCTGAAATCCCACATATGTTTCTCCACGATCATGACAGGATTCGCACAACTTATCCGGAAGAAAGTGGAACCGCCCCGTTCGTTTGAATGGGGACATCCTTGAATTATCCTTTACCATACACGTGATGCGTGTGGTGCTCGATACTGGCGTGACGGCCGGGGCGCTGCTGAAGCAGGAGCAAGACGAACCCGGTTTGCTCGGTAGCGGCACAAAGGTTCGGTTCATGACCCTTCCCCCTGAAGAAGGCCGGTTTGTTCATTCGACTACCATTGGCGGGAGCATATGAAGACGTTTAAATCGATACTTTGTTCAATAACGCTTAGCGCTGTGATCGGCATGGTGCCTGCCACGTCAACGGCCGCCACTTTGATGAATGCAGCCGCAATAACAATGGCGCCAGAGGGGTCTTCGAACGTCTACAACATACAGCATCGAAAGGAATGGCGCCGGAAGAAACCGAACCATCGCCACAGCTATCGTGAGAGATCCCACAAACGAGGCTATTGGAATGGACATCGCGGTCAAACTCACAGTCGTCCGAATTATCGCCGGCATTCAGACGGTTTGTGGTA
>JAEWDP010000044.1 GCA_023390055.1 Pseudomonadota bacterium
TTCTTCCAGGAGTGCGAGGAGCAACTTGCCGAACTGGAAAGTGGGCTTTTGAGGCTCAATGATGGAGATCGTGACCCCGAGACAGTCAATGCTGTTTTTCGTGCTGTTCATTCCATCAAGGGGGGGGCTGGGGCTTTCGGGCTGGAAGCGCTGGTTTCTTTTGCACATGTGTTCGAGACCACGCTCGAATGTGTCCGTTCCAATCGCCTTGAGCCGACATCAGACGTCTTGAAGACCATGCTGAAATCGGCCGATGTCTTGTCGGACCTGACCAATGCTGCCCGTGACGGTGGTTATGTCGACGAGGCGCGCAGCAGGGCTCTGATCAACGAGTTGGAAGCGCTTGCAGCCGGTGACGTTCCGGCAGCCGCAAAAGCGCCTGAGCCCGCCCCTGTCGTACATGCTCCGTCAGTGGAAAGTGGCGATGACGCAGACTTCAAACCTGTTCCGTTTTCATTCGATGGTTTTGATGACGAACCTGTCGAGCTTCCCAAGCAGGCATTTGAGATTACATTCAGGCCGCGAAGAGAACTCTACTCGAAGGGCAACGAGGCAGCATTGCTGTTACGCGACCTTGCACGTCTTGGCGAAATGGCGGTCAGTTGCGACACCGATACCGTGCCGCCCCTGGACGAGATGGACCCTGAAGAATCATATCTGAGTTGGTCGCTTTCATTGAAGACTGACAAGTCGCAGGACGATATCCGCGCCGTATTCGAATTTGCTGAATGGGACTGTGATCTTGAAATCAAGCCCCTTTCTCCAGATCTGGCGGAGGAAGACCAGCCGATGATCCCGGTACCATTTGATCTTTCGGTACTGGACGACATTTCGGCTGATACGCCTGTGAACCTTGCAGCCACCGCACCCGTAGTCGCGGACGCCGTTGCCGCGGCCGGCATGGCAACCGGTGTCGCCAAGCTGGTAGAGGCTGCCGCACGTGTGGAAAAGAAGGAGGCGGCAGTCAATACGATGACAGCGGCCGCCCAGACGACGGCGGCGGTCGCGGCCGGCCAGACGATCCGCGTTGATCTTGATCGTGTTGATCGCCTCATCAATCTTGTCGGCGAACTGGTTATCAACCAGGCGATGCTGTCGCAGAGCGTAATCGAAAATGACAACAGCGGGACCTCGTCCATCAACATGGGGCTTGAGGAACTGCAGCAACTGACGCGCGAGATCCAGGATTCGGTGATGGCGATCCGCGCGCAGCCGGTCAAACCGGTCTTCCAGCGCATGTCGCGAATTGTCCGCGAAGTGGCAGATATGGTCGGCAAGTCAATCCGCCTGATCACCGAGGGTGAGAATACGGAAGTTGACAAGACGGTCATCGACAAGCTCGCAGAGCCGCTGACCCACATGATCCGAAATGCCGTCGATCATGGTATCGAGACGCCGGATAAACGTGAAGCTGCCGGCAAGGATCCGGAAGGGACGATCCGACTGAGTGCCAAGCATCGATCCGGCCGCATCCTGATCGAATTGCGTGATGACGGTGCCGGTATCAACCGCGAACGGGTCCGTCAGAAGGCAATCGACAACGACCTGATTGCCGCTGACGCAAATCTCACCGATGAGGAGACCGACAACCTCATCTTCATGGCGGGCTTTTCGACGGCGGACAAGATCTCGGATATTTCCGGCCGAGGTGTTGGAATGGACGTGGTCAGGCGCTCGATCCAGGCTTTGGGTGGCCGCATCTCGATTGCATCGCGTCCAGGCTTTGGTTCGACCTTCACGATGAGCCTGCCGCTGACGCTTGCTGTGCTCGATGGCATGGTTGTCACTGTGGCCGGTCAGACACTGGTCGTTCCGTTGACAGCTATCGTGGAGACCTTGCAGCCAGAGGCATCGGCAATTCATTCCTTCGGTGCAAACCAGCGGCTGATTTCCATTCGCGATTCGTTCTGCCCGCTCGTGGATATCGGCTGGATCCTCAATTTCCGTCCGACCCAGGCCGATCCCGTGGACGGTGTGGCGCTCCTCGTCGAATCGGAAGGTGGTGGACAGCGCGCGCTGATGGTGGATGCAATCCAGGGGCAGCGTCAGGTGGTGATCAAGTCTCTCGAAGCCAATTACACACATGTGCCCGGCATTGCGGCCGCGACCATCCTCGGGGACGGCCGCGTGGCACTTATTCTGGACGTTGATGCTGTCGTTGCCGCGTCGCGCGGCCAGTCACTCAAACCAGAAACGTCATTAGCTGCCACGGGTTAATTGCATGTCGAATGCCATGAAAAGCACTGTTGCGGGAAGTCGCGAGTTGATCGCCTTTCGTATTGGTGACCAGGAATTCTGCGTCAACATCATGTCTGTGCGCGAGATCCGGGGCTGGACGAAGGCAACCCCGCTGCCGCACGCGCCAGCCTATGTGCTGGGTGTGATCAATCTTCGCGGTGCAGTGCTCCCGATTGTCGATCTGTCCGCAAGGCTTGGGATAGGTGAGGCCGAGCCCAGTGCACGTCACGTGATCATTGTGGCGCAGATGCGGGACCGTGTCGTCGGCATGCTGGTCGAAGCGGTGTCCGATATCCTGACGGTTACGGACGATATCATCCAGCCAGTGCCGGAGGTGTCGTCCCACGTGGAGAAGCAGTATGCACGCGGGATCTTGTCGATCGACAACCGCATGATCTGCATGATCGAGCTCGATGCTCTGTTTTCCGAGACTGAAAGTGAAGCAGCATGATGGGTGCCGTCGATATCCGGTTACCGTCGGAGGAAATTATGGCCAGTGGGGAATATCCGCTGACCCGTCGCGATCTGTCCGAAATCGCTGCAATGATCCATTCGGATGCCGGGATTTATCTGAATGATACCAAGGCATCGCTTGTCTATTCCCGACTGTCGAAGCATATCCGTGCACTTGGATTGAAGGGCTTTCGGGAATATTGCGCGCTTGTCTCGTCTCCGGAAGGGGCGACGGCCCGTCGCGAGATGCTGTCGCATCTGACAACGAATTTCACGCGGTTCTTCAGAGAAAACCATCATTTCGAGCATCTGCGCGACGAAGTCCTGCCGGGCCTGATCGCACGTGCCAAGTCTGGCGGGCGCGTACGGATCTGGTCCGCTGCCTGTTCGGACGGGCAGGAGCCCTATTCGATCGCCTTGACGGTCCTGCAGCTGTTTCCCAACGCCGCAGACCATGATTTCCGTATCCTTGCGACGGATATCGATCCCAAGATCCTCGCGCTGGCACGCGCCGGACTTTATGACGAAAATGCGTTGGAGACGATCTCGCCAGCTATCCGCAAGCAGTTTTTTCGTGAGGTCGATGCTGCGGGTCGACGAAAATACCAGGTCGATGACAGGCTGAAGAAGCTCATCACGTTCAATGAACTTAATCTCCTGGCCCAATGGCCGTTCAGGGGACAGTTTGACGTGATCTTCTGTCGCAATGTCGTCATCTATTTCGATGAGCCGACGCAGATGACGATCTGGTCACGCTTTGCGACGCTCCTGCCTGACGGCGGTCATCTTTATATCGGCCACTCTGAGCGCGTGTCCGGTGAAGCCAAGGAGGCTTTCGACAATACAGGGATCACGACCTATCGCTATTCGGCCAGGCGCGCTGGAGGCAGGACATGACATCTCCCGTACGCGTCCTTGTTGTCGATGATTCACCGACCATGCGTGGCCTGATATCAGCCGTCCTGAATGCTGACCCCGGAGTTGACGTCGTGGGTCAGGCAGGTGATGCGCTTCAGGCACGCGCCGCCATCAAGCAACTCAATCCTGATGTTGTCACGCTTGATATCGAAATGCCGAATATGAACGGTCTGGAATTTCTGGAAAAGATCATGCGGCTGCGGCCCATGCCGGTCATCATGGTCTCCACCCTGACCCATCAGGGGGCAAATGCGACATTGGCGGCCCTGGAAATCGGCGCATTCGATTGCGTCGGAAAACCTACTCCTGGCGATATCCGTCCGTTCATGGACCTGGTCGAAAAGGTGAAAGCTGCAGGGCGATCGGGCATGCGACGCCAGGCGATGACACCGTTGCCAGCCGCAGCACCAGCTGTAGACTATCGTGTCGGTCGCAAGCTTGTCGCGCTCGGTTCGTCGACCGGCGGGGTCGAGGCCTTGATCACCGTATTGCAGAAATTCCCGAAGAATTGCCCGCCGACCGTGATCACGCAGCACATGCCGCCAACGTTCACCAGGAGCTTTGCTGAACGTCTCAACCGGCTGTGTGCACCGGTTGTGGAAGAAGCAAGCGATGGTGCCCGGCTGGAGATCGGCAAGATTTATGTGGCGCCTGGTGGTGATCGCCATCTCGAGGTCGTCAATCCGTCTGCGCCATCGTGCCGGCTTGCGGGTCGTGATCCGGTCAATGGTCATCGACCGTCGGTGGATGTTCTGTTTGATTCCGTTTGTGAACTTGCAGGACGCAATGCCGTGGGCGTTATCCTGACCGGGATGGGGCGTGACGGCGCCTCGGGTTTGTTGAAAATGCGCAAGGCCGGCGCACGTACGATTGGCCAGAATGAAAAGACATGTGTGGTTTACGGTATGCCGCGTGTTGCTCATGAGATTGGAGCAGTGGAACTGCAACTTCCGTTGGGGTCCATCGGTGAGGAAATCCTGAAACTAACTGCTGCCCGAAAAGAAGGTAACGAATAAATGTCACTCGCTGAAAAGATAAAAGTTCTGATCGTTGATGATCAGGTGACGAGCCGGCTGCTGCTCAGCGACGCTCTGACACAGCTGGGCTTCAAGCAAATTACTGCGGCCGGTGACGGCGAGCAGGGCAAGAAGATCATGTACGAGCAACCGCATCACCTGGTCATCTCCGACTTCAATATGCCCAAGATGGATGGCCTCGGCCTTCTCCAGGCGGTTCGCAGCAATCCGAACACGAAGAAGGCGGCTTTCATCATCCTGACCGCACAGGGGGACCGCGCGCTTGTTCAAAAAGCAGCGCAGCTGGGGGCCAACAACGTTCTGGCAAAGCCGTTCACCATTGAAAAGATGAAGGCTGCCATCGAAGCGGTGTTCGGAGCCCTTAAATGAATGATATCTCCGCCGCAAAGCGGGTCCATATCATTCAGGGCGAGTACAAGGTCGTGAGAGATCCGGATGTTGTTCTTGCAACAATATTGGGCTCTTGCGTGGCGGCCTGTCTTCGTGATCCGGTGGCCGGTGTCGGGGGGATGAACCATTTCCTTTTGCCCGGCACTGGTGGCGCGTTGATGTCCGGTGGTGATGCGACACGCTATGGTGTCCACCTGATGGAGCTTTTGATCAATGGCCTGCTGAAGCAGGGTGCAAGGCGCGACAGGCTGGAGGCAAAGATCTTCGGCGGTGCCAAGACGATTGCCAGTTTCTCGAATGTCGGTGAGCAGAATGCGGAATTTGCAACCCAGTTCCTGAAGGATGAGGGAATACCGATCGTTGGGGCATCCACGGGTGGCGAACATGGACGCAAGCTCGAATTCTGGCCGTTGAGCGGGCGTGCGCGTCAATATCCGCTCACGGGCGCGGAAACACGAAAGACGGTTGCACTCGAACAGCGTCCTGTTCGCATGCCAAAACCGATCGAAACAGCCATCGAGTTCTTTTAGGGAAAAATACGTGCATGCGAGGAAACCCATGAACGACAGCGCGAGGCCTAAGGAAGCTTCCCTCGAGGAAGCCCTTCCAGATGTATTGATGCGGCTGGTTTCGGAACTCTATGATGTTGCCTATCTGATCGAACGTATCGAACCGCAGCTCCTCGAGCTTGGCGGTACACAGATCCTCGAACAACCAGACAGTCTCAAGGTCCTGCAGGGGATAGATCTTGCAGTTCAAAAGGCGCGGGGCCTGGCGGAATTCATTGATACCATCACGGCCAATATCCCGGACGACTGGGCCGTCGATGTGTCGACAGCTCTCAATCTCGTCAAGCTTGCAGATATGCGAAAGGCGCTGGCCACCGGCATTCGCCATGGGCATAGCCAGCCACTTGGCAAGACGGCCGGTGATTTCGACTTCTTCTGAGTGAAAATCAATCCCAAGGGATTGTCTAGCGCGTCGGAACCGATTGCGGTCTGACCTTCGGATACATCGAAAAAACGGAAACGTTCGCACAAGCTTCGTCGCATAGCGTGGTCATGGGCAATAGCCTGATCTCAATTTTGCGATGTAGGAACAGAATGAATCTGTTGGCTCAATTTCCACAAATATTTAAGAATCTGGCTGGTCTGGGCCAGACAAAGCTTATTGCCCTTGCAGGTGCCGGCCTTGTTTCCATGGCGATCGTGCTCGCTGCTGCAATTTTTGTTAATCGGCCGGCATATGAGACATTGTATGTGGGTCTGGAGACGACCGACCTCAATCAGGTCAGCATTGCGCTTGCCGAATCAAGCATAGACTTTGCGGTTGGCTCGGATGGCGCCAGCATCGAGGTCCCCGTGGGAATGTCGGGCAAGGCGCGCCTTCTTCTGGCAGAACGCGGCCTGCCAAACAGTGCCAATGCGGGCTACGAGCTGTTTGACAATGTCGGCTCGCTTGGTCTGACGTCGTTCATGCAGGAAGTAACGAGGGTCAGGGCGCTGGAAGGCGAAATCGGCCGATCGATCCAGCAGATAGACGGGGTTGCCGCAGCGCGCGTTCATATCGTGATGCCGGATGTCGGAAACTTCCGTCGCGGTGAGCAAAAACCGACGGCATCGGTGATGATAAGAGCGAGTACGTCGACCGGCCGAAAGTCGGCATCATCGATCAGGCACCTCGTCGCATCGGCCGTTCCGGGCCTTGATGTCGATGACGTGACAATTCTCGATTCGACGGGACAACTGCTGGCGTCCGGTGATGAATACGGCAACAGCGCGCTCACACGATCGCTCACCATCGTTCAGTCGTTCCAGCAGGAACTGGAGATGAACATCGACAAGGCGCTCGCTCCCTTCCTGGGCATGGACAATTTCCGCTCCAGCGTCACGGCGAACCTCAACACAGACAGTCAGCAGATCCAGGAAACGATCTATGATCCTGAATCGCGTGTCGAGCGCTCTGTCCGCATCACAAAGGAAGAACAGCGCTCGCAGCAGACACAGGATGATTCGGCGACCACGGTGGAGCAGAACGTACCCCAGGCTGCCCCGGAGGCCGGTGCTGCCGGCGGCCCCCGTTCGTCTGATCAATCTGACAAGAAGGAAGAGCAGACCAACTACGAGATCAACAGCAAGACTGTCGCGACGGTACGTAACGGCTACGAGATTGAGAAACTGTCTGTGGCCGTGGTGGTCAACAAGGGACGTATCGAGCAGATGGTTGGTGCGCCTGTCGATCAGGCGAAAATCGATGCGTATCTTGCTGAAATGCAAAAGATCGTCACGACCGCAGCCGGCATCAATCCGGATCGTGGGGATGTCGTGACACTGACCGCGATGGACTTCCTTGAATCACAACTCCTGGAGGAAGCGCCGACTGGTCCGGGCATTGGCGAGATCTTGAGCCGCAACCTTGGTGGTATCATCAATTCGCTCGCCTTTGTCGCCGTCGCCTTCCTTGTGATCTGGCTTGGGATCCGCCCCTTGGTACGCACTGTTGGCGGTCAAACGGCATCGACGACGGACCTTGTGTCGGATAGTGCTGGCCTCGAACTTCCGGACTTTTCGCCGGCCGCAGCGGGTGGTTCGCTCATGGATGGCTTTGGCTCGGACTTCGGCTTTGACAGCACGGACGACCTGCTCGGCCTTGATGATGATGACGGTGGCTTCAACCGCCGCATCAAGGAAGGCCCGGAACGGCGCCTGACCCGCATGGTGGAGATCAGCGAAGAGCGCGCCGCAAAGATATTGCGCAAGTGGGCCATCGATCAGGCGGCCTGAGGTTCACGCAAAAGTGACATTAGGGGTCGGCCGATGGCCGACCCGTTCTTGTCTTTAGTCTTCATGACTTGGCAGGGATCAACGCCTGCCTGCTTGCCTGAGGCGATGCGGAGATCTGTGGGAAACGTCACGGCCCGTAGCAATTGATCGTGTCTTTCCTAGAATGCGTGCGATTCGTCGTAATCAACCTGGGGGCAGGAAACTGGACGATCAAAAGTCATGGATGCTGGGCTGTTTGCCTGCCCTGCCTTTTAAAGGGTAGGGTAGCGAATGGAACATTCTGGCATGAATGATGGATTGGAGGCGCATCCGGTTGAAGAGGATGACGCCTTGATGCCTGCCTCGAAAGAGCAACTGATCAAAGAACTTATGCGGGCGGGAAAGTCTCAAGATCTTCCCGCAGCCGTTCACAGGCTTGCCACCTATGTGGGTGCCGCCGGCTTTCTTCTGGCCAGATGTGATCTCATCCAGGAGCAGGGGCTCGATTTCATCGTTTCTTCCGACTGGCCGTTCGATCTCGTCAGGCGCATGGGGTCGGAACTGGCCAGCATCTATTCCAGATCCACCGAACTCGAAAAATGCCTGTTGTTGTTGTCGCCAACGTTTGCGCCCCTTCCCGATGACGTCATCTTGTCTGACGAGCTCAGCCGGCAATATTGTTCCATCGGATTTTGCGTCGGCAAGACCCGTTATTCACTGTTGTTGTTGTTCAATGGAGGCGTGATGCTGCCCGAGGCACGCCTTCGCGAGGTCGGGCTTCTTGCTGCCTATGTGGCGAGTGTCCAGGAATATTCGGGGACCAGGATCGAACGTGATTTCGACCTGACGGATCGTGAACTTGAATGCCTGTTCTGGATCGCTGAAGGAAAGACCAGCGACGAGATTGCGACGATCCTCGGGATTTCGCGCAATACGATCAATAATTACATTACCAGCGTCATGCGCAAGACGGGAACCAAGACACGTTCCGAAGCAATCGCCTACGCTGTCCGCAATAACCTGGTCTAGGAGGTGGTCGAACATATGCCTTATCCGCGCAACCACTCTTCTTCGGGATCGTCGACAGCAGCGCATCGTCTCGGTCTGCACTGGGCAGCAAGCCGCGCGGACATGTTGCCGAAGCTTGTCGCCATGCAACGGCAACTCAGGGCAAGGCACTTTGCGATCTTTCGCATTTCCGGGGGAGGATTGCCCGGCAAGCGGAAGCTGGTCTGCGAGGTCGAGAATTGGGAAGATGACGGTCCTGGAAGCATTAACGCGCTTGTCACCGGTTATGGCGAACTGATGCTCGACCACATCGAAACATCGATGATGCCACTGGTATGGGCAGGTGCAGATCACATGAACCATGGCGACGCAGCTGATGGGCCGCCGATTGTGAAGCAATTACCGGCTGGCATGACGCGTTTTTCGGGCCTTGCATTTCCGGCAAGGCTGGGAGCCATGGGCAATGGCTTTGTCATCTTTACCGCCAATATGTTCAACCTCGACAGCGACCTCGTCATTGAACATCATGTCCTGTGCTGCCAGATCATGAGCAATCTATTGGCGCTCGATGAACGCAAGACCGTCCCTGCAGAGATGTTGAGCGAACGTGAAACCGCCTGCCTGCAGCTTGCTGGCGACGGACGTATCAGTGAGGAAATCGCTGAAAATCTTGGTCTTTCGGTTCATACCGTCAACGCATATCTGGGATCTGCGACGACGAAACTTGATGCGGTAAACCGGATACAGGCGATCGCCAAGGCACTGCGCCTCGGCTACATTCAATGAAGCCTGGTTGACGTCAAGAAGACAAGAGCATCGACGCTGCCAGGTCTGATGCGATACCTTTAAGGAGCGGCTTTGAGCGTTTCTCACCGGCGATGTTGCCTGTAGCTTGCACATGTGCCCGTTGGCAGTTGTCTTACATGAATGCACAATTTGGCTCTTCTTCCGGGCGAGGGGCTTGTCCATTTTCGGGCGGCAGCGGCTGTTCGATTTACGGATAAATCTGTTGACAATAAACAATTGTGGATTACCGTGAACGAGCGTCCGACGAGGAGCGCTGCTGCAGGATGAGTGACAGGGACACGAGGACCTCGGCGGCGAACGAAGGTGCGCATCATCAAAGATAACAGCGAACATCGGTTCGTAAACGTCAGGGAGGACGTTCAATCATGGCATTTGGTCCGCGCATTGGCACAATGGTTGCAGTTACCGCCGGCTTTCTTGCAGCCATCGCGTTGCCAGCAGCAGCCCAGGAGAAAATTGCTTATCCGACCGACGTGGTAACTCTGGTGACCCATTCCAGTCCCGGTGGTGGCAGCGACGTATTCCTGCGTGATATGGCGCGCTACCTTCGGGAGATCATCGACGCTGATTTTGTCGTCGAAAATGTGAGCGGCGGCAGTGGTGCAAACGCCATGGCGCATCTGGCTCAATCGCCGACGGATGGCAGCGTCCTGTATGCAACGACACCGACCTACATATTCACATCGCTGATGAGCGATCTTTCGGCGACCTATCAGGATCTCGAACCCCTTGTGAACGTATTCTACGACCCGGCAGTCCTTTACACGCGCGCCGACGCCCCCTTTCAGACGCTGGGCGACGTGATCGAACACGCAAAGACAAACCGGAGCGCCTGGGGTGCCGCCAATCCGGGATCACTGGAACGGATCTCGCTTGAGGAAATGAAGCGCAAGACTGGCGTTGATGCTGCGATCGTTACCAGCGAAGGCGGCGGTGAGACGATGATCAATATCCTCAATGGTACGCTCGATATTGCCGTCGGCGAAGTTCAGGAGTTGCGTTCGCAGCTTGATGCCAAGCAGATACGCATCCTTGCCGTCTCAACCGACAATCGCCTGGAAACGTTGCCGGATGTTCCGACGCTCAAAGAATCTGGTATCGATATGACAATCCGGAAATTCCGCGGTCTTGCGGGGCCAAAAGGTCTGTCGGATGAGGCAGTGGCGGCCTGGGAAGAGGCTATCCCCCGGCTCCTGGAAAATCCGGAATACAAGGCTGCCTACACAAAATCCAATCTCGTGCCGACATTCATCCCGCATGCTGAATACGTGACCTTCATGGAGACTTTTGCAACTGAGCAGAAGACCTTTCTGACAGAGGCGGGTGTGATCAAGTAAGCCGAAACAGGAGCATATCTGCCATGACCAAGGATCTCGTTCTCGGCATCCTTTCCCTCCTGTTCTCCGCTTTCTATCTCTGGCAGGCCGCTCAGATTCCGACCAGCGCCCTGGGCGACGCTGTCGGGGCGGGTGGCGTGCCGCTGATCCTTGGCTGGGCAATGGCCGCAGCCGGAACGCTGCTGATCGTTCACAATCTGTGGCTGCGCCGGGCCGGAAAGGTGGTGACGACACCCGTTTCCATCGTGTTTGACGACCCGCGCAGGCTGATCACAATGGCGGGCGGGGTCGTCTTCATTACCGTGATCTACCTGACGATCCTGCGCCCAGTTGGCTATATACCGGCCACAGCATTGTTCCTCGCAGCTCTCTTTGTCTATCAAAGGGTGCCCTTCACTGCCGGCGCAATCTTAACACCGATTGGCGGTGCGTTTGTGCTGTGGCTTCTCTTCGATGCACTTCTCGGCATCAACCTGCCCGATGGCTTTCTCGCCGGTCTTCTCTGACGAGATTGCCGCCGTTCAGCCTTTACGAGAATTTTTCGGAGATTCTGATGGATGCGCTAGTTCAAAGCTTTGAACTTCTGACGACCACCCTGATCGTGCCGATGGCCATCCTCGGGATGGTCTGGGGCATTTTCGGCGGGGCACTGCCGGGGCTCTCGCCCTCAATCACCATGGCACTGTTACTGCCTTTCACATACACGATGGAGCCGATCCCGGCGCTCGTCCTGCTTGCGGCAACCTATATTGGTGCTGAATATGGCGGCTCGGTTCCTGCAATCTTGATCCGGACGCCGGGTACGAACGCAGCCGCCGCGACACTGATCGACGGCTACGAAATGAAGAAGCAGGGAAAGGCTGGCGAAGCGCTGGGCATATCGCTTTATGCAAGCTCGATCGGCAACTTTGCCGGCATCTTATGCCTGGTCCTCTTCACCGCGCCATTGTCGCAACTGGCATTGACGTTTCGGCCGACAACCTATTTTGCGCTTGGCATTCTTGGCCTCAGCGTCATTGCGACCGTTTCCGAAGGTCTGTTGACCAAGGGTGTCATCGCAGCCCTGATAGGTTTGATGATTGCGACGATCGGAACAGATCCGGTGAGTGGCGTCGCGCGGTTCACTTACGGCAATCCGAACCTTTTGACGGGTGTGCCCGTCATTCTCATCATGGTCGGTCTGTTTGCCGTGAGCGAAGTGCTCGAGCAGATTTCGACGCCAACCCAGTGGGAAAAGGTAAAGAGCGGGGCCTCGCGTCTGCGGCTTCCCAACTGGGCGGTACAAAAAAAGATTGCGGTGTCCAATGTCATCGGCTCCGGTATCGGCATTTTCTGTGGCATCATGCCTGGTGCTGGCGGGACCGTTGCGTCCTTCATGGCTTATAACGAGGCACGCCGTTTCTCCAAGACGCCGGAGGAGTTTGGCAAGGGGTCATCGGAAGGTGTCGCTGCACCGGAAGCGGCCAACAACGCCGATGCGGGTGTCGGTCTGATTCCGCTTCTGTCATTTGGCATACCCGCGTCCAATTCCACGGCCATCCTGCTCGGTGGCTTCCTGATTCACGGCCTGATCCCGGGACCGGTGCTGTTCGACAAGGATCCAACCATCCTTTATGGCCTTTTCAGCGGGCTGGTTGTCGCCTCCATTACGCTGATACCGGCGGCATTCCTGACGCTCTCCGTCTGTATCTGGCTGGTGAACCGGCCAAAGCCATACCTGATGGCATTCATTCTCGCCCTTGTCTTTGCGGGTGCATATTCGATCAATGCGAGCCTGTTTGATCTTGCACTGGTGCTGGCGGCCGGTGTCTTTGGTCTCGGCATGCGCTATTTCGGCCTGCCGATGCTGCCGACTATCCTCGGCCTCGTGCTCGGCTACATGATCGAAGCAAACTACCGGCGATCGCTTGTCATCTCGGGTGGCGACCACACGATCTTTCTCGAAGATACGGTGGCGGTCGTGTTTCTCGCCCTGTCGGTCATCTTTCTTGGTGCGTCGCTGATCAATGAATTTCGGGCACGTCGCGCAGTCCGCGAACCGGACGGCCAACAACATGATCCGATCTAACTTTCTTGTGTCAAATGGAGACATCAATGCTTGACGCGACGTACTCGCAACGACTGGCTGCCTGGGGAGCTCAATTGACGCCGGGAGATATCACCCCGGCAATGGCCGCCAAGAGCGAGGAGATCCTCGTTGATGTCGTTGGCCTTTGCCTTGCTGCGCGCCAGACCGACTATGTCGCCAGTGTCATGACAGCTGCCGAACATGGTGATCATGTCGCTATCGGTCACCGCAGGCGATTGACTGCGGCTGATGCGGCGCTCGCAAACGGTACGGCCGCTCACGGTGAGGATTTCGACGACACCTTTGAAGGAGGCCCTGTTCATTCGGGTGCCGTCATCATTCCAGCGGTGCTTGCCGCCTGTGAGCGAGAAAAATTGCCGGGTGAGCGGATGTTGCTGGGTGTTGCGGCGGGCATCGAGCTCCTTTGCCGGCTCGGGCTTGTCGCGCCCAAGGCGATACACAAGGCCGGGTTCCATCCGACAGCCGTGCTCGGATCGCTTGCCGCATCCTTCGGTGTTGGTGTGGCGCTCGGGCTTGACGCCAAGGCGCTGGCTAACGCGCTCGGTATTGCGGGCTCGACGGCTTCGGGTATCATCGAATATCTCGGTGACGGCAGTTCGACCAAGCGTATGCATGCCGGCTGGGCGGCCCAGTCCGGCATGCGCGCGGCATATCTGGGCCGTGCAGGTTTCGCGGGGCCGCGCAAGGTTCTTGAAGGAGAGCACGGTTTCTTCAAGGCGTTTGCGCCATCGATTCAACCACTCTATCGCCATCTCATGGACGGCCTTGGTGATCGCTGGCATGCCGAAACGATCACCTTCAAACCGTTTCCCTGTGGCACTATGGTCCAGCCCTATATCGATTGCGCGCTGAAGCTGCGGGCCGACGGTGTTGTCGTTGACGACATTCAGGCGATCCACTGCCTGACCTCGGAAGGTTATGTTCATCGCCTGTGGGAGCCGCTGGAACTGAAACGGGCGCCGCCGACGTCCTATGGAGCAAAGTTCAGCACGCCATTTGGCATCGCGCTCGGGCTTGTGCGTGGTCACGCGGGGCTTGCCGACTTTTCGGATGATGCAATCACCGACAATGCATTGTTGCGCATCTGCCAGATGATTACCTACGAAGTTGATCCCAAAGATCCGTACCCGGCTCGTTTCACGGGCCATGTTCGGGTAACGATGAAGGACGGAACGGTCCATGAGGCCAGGCAGGATCACATGCGTGGCGGAGTGGATGCGCCGCTTTCACGCGCGGATATCAACGCCAAGTTTCTATCCAATGCCAGCCATGGCAGCATTTTAGAGCCGCAGGCCATGCTGGAAGTCTGTACGGCGCTTTTCAGCGCCGGTGATCTGTCGTCGAAGGTCGCGGCGCTGGCCGTGGCGTAAACAGGAAGGGAAACTGCATGTCTATCCAGGAGCTTGGCGATCGGGTCGCCATCGTCACCGGTGCCTCTCGCAATATTGGACGCGCCATCGCCATTGCTCTGGGAGCCGGCGGCGCGTCGGTTCTGGTTCATGCCCACCATGATCGCGATGGGGCGGAAGAAACAGCGCGGCTTGTGAGCGAGGCTGGCGGCAAAGCCAGCGTCGCCCTTGGAGACCTGTCTAAGCCTGATACAGCCGATGCGCTCGTCGCGGACGCGCTTAAGGCATTTGGGGCGTTGGATATTGTCATTGCAAATGCTGCGATCAGGCCGGAAGCCAGGATCGAGGATCTGCACTACGAAGAGTGGCGACAGGTCATGGCGCTCGGTGTCGACAGTGTGTTCCTTTTGACCAAGGCGGCACTTGAGCATCTGAAGCGGAGCAATCAGGGTGCGATCGTGACCATCGGCGGACTTACAGGTCATTCAGGAGCAGCAAACCGGGCCCACGTCATTACCGCCAAGGCGGCAGTCGTCGGGTTGACCAAGGCGCTTGCTCATGACCTTGGATCAAGCGGGATCACGGTCAATTGCGTTTCTCCAGGCCTGATAGAAACACGTCGCACCGGCGAAGAACCTAAGCATCATGCCAGTCGAACGAATGTTCTCGGGCGCCGGGGGACACCGGACGAGGTCGCTGCATCCGTTCGGATGCTGTGCGGCCCGGGTGGCCGTTACATTACCGGTCAGACCATTCATCTGAATGGCGGAGCGCTGATGGTTTGATGCCTGTGACCAGGATCCGCAATGCCGTCCTGGTCATCTTGACCCTGTTGTCGTCCGCCCTGGTGGGCGCTGCATTTCAGGCCATTGGCCTGCCGTTGGCCTGGATCCTCGGTTCGCTGATCGGTTCTGCCGTCATCGCCAATATGGTCGCCCCGATGAGGGGCGGACGACATTTACGCCGTACCGGACAATTGTTTGTCGGCGCCTCGATTGGTGCCGTGCTCAGTCCCGATATTGTGACGGAACTGTTGCGGCTTTTGCCAGTGATGACTGGTATCGCACTGGCGTCAAACCTTGTCGGCTTGCTGCTTGCATTGCCTGTCGCGAAGATTGCGGGGATCGATCGCCTGAGCGCCGTCTTGTCATGCTTGCCGGCTGGAATGGCAGAGATGGCGACACTTGCGCTCGAACTTGATGCCAATGAACAGGCGGTGGCGATAATTCATACGCTTCGGGTGATCATGGTGCTCACCTTGATCCCACTCTGGCTTGGGTTCGTGACGAACGGCATCACCAGAGAACCGTTCGCAAGCAGCCACGGCGGGACCATCGAAATTCTGGTGCTCGTGGCCGCAGCCAGCGTCCTTGCGGCCATCGCGACCAGACTTCGCGTGACAAATGCATGGATCATCGCACCGATGCTGCTCAGTCTCGTGGTTGTGTCGGCTGGCCATCGATTGCCGCCGGTGCCCGCACCTTTGCTGGTGCTTGCCCAGATCGGCATCGGCGCATCGCTCGGCCTGCGGTTCAAGTTGGATCAGATGCAGCAGTTTCCGCGCATAGCACTCGCCGGCCTGGTGTCTGGCCTGCTCTTAATCGGCGTGGCGTTCATCGGCCTGGCCTCGACGGTCGAGATATTGACCGGCCTTGATCACGTCTCGGCGATCCTTGCTGTTGCGCCGGGCGGACTTGGCGAAATGATTGCATCTGCGGCAACACTCGGGCTCCTCGCGGCGACGGTTGCCGGATATCAGATGACGCGGTCACTGATGACCAATCTCCTCGTTCCGCCGACAATCCGCTGGTGGATGGGCCGAAATCGCCCGGATAATGAAAAAACACCACAGACTTGAAAATCAAAATAGTAATCTGTTGACAATCTGCAATCTCGATCATAGGTTTTGATTGGAGGAGACGATGGGTCGATGGTTAGCCTGATCCGTCAAATGGAGGTGGGATGTCATTTCTTGAACTGGATGGACTGACAAAACGCTACGGCGCGCTGACGGTCGTCAAAGGCGTGGATCTATCGGTCGAAAAGGGAAAGCTTGTCTGTCTGCTTGGCCCCTCGGGTTGTGGAAAGACCACTACGCTCAGGCTCATCGCCGGATTTGTCGCCGCAAACGGCGGCGCTATCCGGGTGGATGGACGCACCATCTCTTCACAAGAGGTGACGATCCCGCCGGAAGCGCGCAACATGTCGATGATCTTCCAAAGCTATGCGCTGTGGCCTCACATGACAGTGTTCCAGAACGTCGCCTACGGCCTGAAACTGCGCAGTCTTCCAGCAGCAGAAGTAACATCGCGTGTTCGTGCCATACTCGCGTCCACCCAGCTTTCAGCACTTGAAGAGCGTTATCCAGGCGAACTTTCCGGTGGACAGCAGCAACGCGTTTCGTTGGCGCGGGCCCTGGTGGTCAAGCCCGAAATCCTTCTCCTCGATGAGCCGCTTTCAAATCTTGACGCCAATCTGCGCGAAGAGATGCGCTTTGAAATCCGCCGACTGCATGACGAATTCCGTTACACGACGGTTTATGTGACGCATGACCAGGCCGAGGCGATGACAACTGCCGACATCATTGTTGTCATGAACGACGGCCGTATCGAACAGGCAGGATCGCCTGAAGATATCTATCAGCGTCCAGCAAGCGAGTTCGTCGCGCGCTTCATTGGTGGTACCAACATCTTGAAGGGCAAGAATGGTGAAGGGCAGACCGTTGTTTGCGATGATGGTCTTGTCCTGCGCTGTGCCAGCGGTGACTTTGGTGAGGACGGGCTAACCGCTGTCTCGATCCGTCATCACGACATAGAGCTTTCCAAAGAAAAGCCCGAAAACGCCGATACCAACTGGGCAAGCGGTATCATCAAACGTCAAATCTATCTCGGTTCACACCGGGACTATCTCGTTACGCTTAACGGTGGGGAAACGGTGCGCACCGTCGCGCCGGTCAACGTCGCGATCCCGGTTGGCCAAGAGGTTTGGCTGCATTTCCCACCGGAGAACTGCCGGGCGCTCGCGCACTAACGGAGGAAGCATGAATGTGGAATAAAACAATATCCGCCGCGCTTTTCGCGTTGGGGATGGTCGGCTCTTCCGCCGCCTTCGCCGATGCGCCGGAGCCCTATCAGATCACGCCGGAACTTGAGGCGGCCGCCAAGGCCGAGGGAAAGGTCGTCTTCTATACCGCGACCGATGTGACGGTGGCGGAGAAACTCGCCGATCTGTTCAGGACGAAATATCCTGAAATTACCGTCCAGGTCGAACGCGCCGGGTCCGAGCGCGTCTTCCAGCGAATAGGCCAGGAATATTCGACAGGCATCCACAATGTCGATGTCATCGAAACCTCGGATGCCGTCCATTTTGCCTATTTCAAGCGTGAAGGCTGGCTCCTGCCACTCGTTCCGCAGGAAGTGGCCGACAAATGGCCGGCGGACGAGCGTGACCCGGATGGCCAATATGCCGCCTATCGTGCGCACCTGTCGGTGATGGCCTACAGGACGGACCTTCTGCCGGAAGCCGAAGTGCCTGAGA
>JAEWDP010000157.1 GCA_023390055.1 Pseudomonadota bacterium
GATGGTTGCTTCATCCTGAGGCGTCGTCAGTGTAACTGTTGCGATCCCCCTGAATCGGCGCGTACCGATTTCCTTGCCCTTGCGGTCACGCTCATATTCAGTCCAGTCGATCTGATATGTGTGGTTCGACAACGCGATGATATTGTTGACTTCAATGGCGACTGTTGAAGACTTCGCCATTTCGAACGGTGAGTTGCTCCTGAACCACGCATTAATCTTTGCGGTCGATGGGTCCGATAGGCGAAGAAGGGCATAGGTTCGGTCGATATACTGTTTCTGCACGACGGCATCCGGAGTTACCGAGCGAAAGCTCGTAATAAAGTTGCCGAGTGTCGCTCGCACGACGCGTGCATCTGCATATTCGATCTGTTCGGGAAAGCCGGACGTGACAGACATGCCGAGCTTGTCAACCTCGACAATGTAGGGAACCAGCCTGACCTGGGTACTCAGGTACAAAGCATAGCTGAACCCGATTATCGCCATGGTTAGCCCGAGGATGCCGACGATACGCCATCCAGCAGCGGCCTTGACATAAGAGCCGTAGCGTTCACTCCACTCTTGACGTGCGGCAAGGTAGGGATTTTCCGGTACGTGATTTGCAGCCATCATTTCCTCATCAAAAAATAACAATGAACAATTGTTGTCGGGACAAAAGCGGCTAGCCTGAACCCTCAGGAGGCAATCCATCGAGCTTGGAATTCGCCAGTGAAAGTGCTGACCCGGCATGCGAACGTGAAGAGCCGCCGGGTTTGCCGCGGCCAGCAAGCCCCGTGGAGTTCAAGGTTGCCCTTGCCCAGGCCGATCCCCTTGGGTTCATGCCCTGAGCGAACCCAAAATCAGCCCGGGTAACAACTCCGGAAAGTGCGTCTGCACGATTGACAAGTGAGACCGCTTGCCCACCGTGGCGAATGACTTCCATTCCTCCGGTGACGGACACCCCTTGCACCATCCCCTGTATGATGCCAGGCACATAGATTGAAACCATGAAGACAACGACGGAAATCCCAGCAATCGAAAGGCAGGTGATGAACTGCTGATCGACTGGAACCTGCGCACTGGAAAGTCCGAGCAGAACTTCGGATCCGATCCGGGCAATCATGACCAGAGCCATCAGTTTCATTCCGACGGAAAACGCATAGACGAGATATCGAACGGCAAAATCCTTGGTGAAGGATGAACCGCCGAGACCCAGCATGATCATGCCGGCAAGGAGCCCCACATACATTTCGGCCATAACGGCGACGAAGATTGCGGCAATCAGTGAAAAGCAAACAACAACAATTACCATTGCAATAACGGCCGCGACGGCAAGGATGTTGTCCTCAAAAATACCAAAACTGATCTGCGTCGACATGCTTCCGGCAACCTGGATCCCTGCATCGAAGATCGCCGAAGGTGATGCAGACCCACTCGCTGCACCGATCTGGAACAGGCTGTCGACAACTGTCCGGGCAAAAGTCGGTCCTCGATCGAGAACGAATGCAAAAAATCCGACAAACATGATCCGGCGCACCAGTTCGGCAAACCAGCTGTCAAGCGATGCGGCCTGAAGCGCCAGCCATACCGCCGCAATGCCGATCTCTATGGTTGCAAGGATCCAGAAGAGGGACCTTGCCGCATCCATGATCGTGGCTTCCCACCCCTTTGCAGCCGAAGAGAGTTGGTTCTCCAGCTCTGTCAGCACTTGCCCTTCCTGGGCCAGGACCGGTCCTGCAAGAAGCAAGCACAATATTGTCCCAAGTAAAGTCCAGACGGCGTGGCACAAACGATCCCGTCCGGTCTGATGGAAAACGGCAAGGTGGGCGCGACAGGCCGCGACCACCGGGATTACAGTCCCGTTGGGGAGAACGACAAAGATGAAGTGTTTCACCAGCGTGGCTCCATCTGTTGACCTTCGGGTATGCCACGATTGGCAGGCGCAAAGAATTTCTCGCGGCGCGCCTTCGCCAGGTCCTTTTCAGTCTGCTCGGACTGGAGCCATGTCCCCATCATCGTCATTTGCTGGGACACCAGACCACGCAATTTCTGGATCTGCGCGACTTGCTGTGCAGCAATCTGATGACCGACCTGCAACGCTTTCATCTGCCCGTCTGCGGAATGCGACAAGGATCGCAATTGCCTCATCGTACCTTCTTCGCTGTCAAACTGGTCGGCAGTGAAGCTTGCCGCCCTCAAGGTACCGGCAATCGTATCCCGGTTCGTGTCTGACCATTTCTGATAGGTTGAGGAGAAACTTTGTGCATCGGGAAGAGCTGTCTTGAATTGGGCGTAGCCCTGGAACCGTTGCTTGAGCAGCTCGTCTGCATTGCCCATCGAGAACGCGATGCTGTCCCCCTGCCCGACAATATTGCGGAGCCGGTTGAGGTCATTTTCGACCTGACCCCATACCTGGTCGGGAAGCCTCGCTATGTTCTGCAACATGTTCTCGTAGATTTTGAGCTGGTTCTGGATCTGCTCTGCGAGTTGGCCAATCTGCGTCAACTGGTTATCAACCTGCAGGCCCGAGCTATGCAGAAGTTCAACGAGTTGCGCATTGTTTGCAATCTGTGTCCATTCGGTTGCGGCTCCTGAAATTGTCCCGGCATGCGCGGAGGTGATGGCTGATGCCGTTATCGCGAAAACCGTCATGGCAACGACGCTGCGTCTAAACATTGTTTGATGGTGACACGTCATCTTGAACTCCTCTCTTCTTGAGCCAGTGGGCAGGCCAGTCAGGTCCATATTTCGAGCTGAGCTGACTGATATCCTGCAGATCTTGCTTGCTTGATGCCCCGACAAAACTCAGCGCGATGGGACCAGGGGACATATCGAACAGACGCCTCCCAACAGGCGTGGAGACGTAGTATTCGCGTTTAGGACAAGCTGTTGCGACAATCTCGATCTGCCGCTGATTGAAGCCAATGCGTTCATAGAACTCACGCGTACCAGGTTCGCTGGCAGCCCCGTTAGGGAGGCAGATTTTTGTTGGACACGACTCCTTCAGGACATCAATGATCCCGGAACGTTCTGCGTCGGAGATTGACTGAGTTGCGAGCACCACGGCACAATTTGCCTTACGCAGCACCTTCAGCCACTCACGGATCTTCTCTCGAAAGACAGGATGACCCAGCATGAGCCAGGCTTCATCAAGAATGATCAGGCTCGGTGAGCCATCCAGCCGTTTCTCGATGCGTCTAAAGAGATATGTCAGCACGGGCACCAGATTTCGTTCCCCGAGATTCATCAGTTCTTCAATCTCGAAGGTCTGGAAGGAGCTCAGTGACAAACCGTCCTTCTCTCCATCGAGGAACTGCCCCATCATGCCGTCGACCGTGTAATGCAGAAGTGCTTCCTTGATTTCACGCATCTGGACACCACTGACGAAATCCGACAATGATTTTCCAGGCGCGCCTGCCATCAATGTGAGCTGTCGTGCGATCGCATTGCGATGGTCTGGAAGGACGGTAATGCCCTGCAACGCAAGCAGCATTTCCACCCACTCGCTGGCCCACGCCTTGTCCGTGTCACTGTCGAGCTCGGAAAGAGGGCAAAAGACCAACGGGTCGTCATCATTGCCCTGATCGACGCCGATTTCGTAATGGTCTCCGCCGCATGCAAGTGTCAGAGGCATAAGAGACCGGCCCTTGTCAAAGATGAAGAGCTGAGCTTGCCTGTACCGACGAAACTGTGCGGCAATCAGAGCGAGCAATGTCGACTTTCCTGACCCGGTCGGTCCGAATATCAACGTGTGGCCAACATCGTCGACATGCAGGTTCAAGCGAAATGGAGTCGATCCACTGGCAACCTGCATCAGTGGTGGAGAAGCAGGCGGATAGAACGGGCAAGGTGCAACCAGATTTCCGGACCAGACTGAATTGAGTGGGACCAGATCGGCGATGTTGCTGGTGTTAATCAGCGGTGCACGCACATTGCAGTACCAGTTGCCTGGAAGGCTGCCGAGATAGGCATCCGTCGCATTGAGGGTTTCGATCCGTACACCGAAACCTTCCGACTGAATTATGCGTCTGACCGCTTCTGCCTTTTCCTGCAATACTTCGCGGTCAGCTTCGAACAACACGATGACTGACGTGTAGTAGCCATAGGCAACAAGCTGTGATGAGGCCTGCGCAATGGCATCTTCGGTTTCCGTCACCATAACCATCGCATCTTGATCGAACGATCGGCTTTGGGTTTGAAACAGTTGATCGAAAAATGGTCGAACTTTCTGTTGCCACTTCTTGCGGGTACGCTCAAGCCTCTGTCTGGCTTCCTCTGCATCAAGAAAGATGAAGCGCGTCGACCATCGATATGTGAGCGGCATTTGATCGAGATTGTTGAGTATGCCCGGCCAACTTTCGGCAGGTAGGCCGTCAATGGCAATTACGCCCAGAAACCGGTCTTCGATCTTGGGTGTGAGCCCGTGCTCGAGCTCTGCGGTAACAATCCAGTCGAGATACATAGGTATGTTCGGCAGCCGGACAGGATGATTTTCTCCAGAAATACAATACCGTATGAACTGGAGAAGTTCGTCATACCTGACGGAACCCGTTCCGGCCCGTCCAGCAACGGTGTGCGTTTCCATCCGCTGCAGGGAAATTGTATTTGAAAGATACTGCTCAATCTCGCGGACTGCTTGCTTGAAGAAGAGCAGCACGGTGTCGGCATAGGACCTGTTGCGACTTTCAGCATCGGAATAGATGTATCTGCTGAACGCTGTTTTCTTTGGTTCCAGTGGACGATAGGTCAGGATGAGCGCATGTCTGCTTTCGAAATGGCCTCCCTCGCGCACAAAATGTGCCCGACGTTCAGCATCGATCATGCGGCTTACCGGATCGGAAAAGTGGCATTGAGCTTCCGTAGGGTAATCAACAGTTGGAACGCGGATTGCTTCGACCTGAATGATCCAGCCGCTACCCAGATGGGACAACACGAGATTGATCTGTCGCGACAGTTCGTTACGCTCCAGTTCCGTCGAACTCTCGCAATCAGGCCCGGCAAAGTACCAGGCGGCCAGCAGACTTCCATCCTTCAACAGGAGGATGCCGTTGTCGATCAAGCCTGCATAGGGGACAAGGTCCGCGAAGGAAGGCGCCTTTGATCGGAAACGTTTGAGAGCAACCATCAGTTTCTCCTCGTTTTCATTGCCACGGCGAGGCCGTGGCTTTGTAATAGGGCTTAAAAGAAATATGCCTGAGATAGACGTGCCGCATCAGCGGATCTGACTTCGCCATGATGCGAAGCAAGCCGACGACAATCATCCAGACCGCAATTCCGAAGAGCGCCGAATAGACAGTGAGAACAACAAAGATCAGGATCACGGCCGCAATGCCGGTCGTCAAAACCAGCTCCCGATCAGCACCCAGCAGCAGATTTGGACGTGATAAAGCTCGATGGATACAGTGACGCTGCAGGCTGGTGGTGTACTCAGCCATTCTTCGCTCCACCTAAGTCACTGTACGTGGCAGTATCATCAACTGGATCAACTGAGGCTCCAGTCGCTCCAAACAGGCCGACTATGGTTGTTGCACCAAGCAGAATGCCCGCCACGAGAACGATGTAGACAAGTCGTCTTGCAAAGTCGTTCAGTTCGCCGCCAAAGATGAGCATGCCGCCGGCGACAGCGACCGCTGCAAGTGCAATATAGCCTGCCACCGGACCCGTAATTGATTGCTGGATCTGTTGAAGCGGTGCCTCCCAAGGCAAGCTGCCTCCCGATCCTGCATATGCCGGCGTGGAAACCGCAATGCCAAACCCAATCAGCAAGAATGAGATTGCAAGCACTGTAATATTACGCGACATGGCGCATATCCTCCATTTTGTTTGTGTTCGGATGAATGTGAATTTCATAACGACCATTGACGAAGCCATCGACCTGAAGGACCTCGCGTATTCGGCGTGCACGCGCCGTCTTTTCAATAAAGATGACGAGATCGACGGCCTCGCCAATGACTTCGCACATCGGCTGCTGACTGGCCTCTGCCGTTAATTGCTCAAGGCGCCGCAGTGCCAAATTGGCCGAATTGGCGTGAAGCGTTGCTACGCCACCTGGGTGGCCCGTATTCCATGCTTTAAGCAGCGTAAGTGCGGCTCCATCGCGGACCTCGCCAACAATTATCCGGTCGGGACGCAATCGCATTGTGCTCTTTAGAAGGCAGGCCATGTCTATCGTGGCATTCGTATGCAACGGAACTGCATTTGATGCCGTACAGACAATTTCAGCGGTATCTTCGAGGATGACGAGGCGGTCATCTGGCGTTGCCTCAATCATCTCATTGATCACCGTGTTGGCAAGTGTCGTCTTGCCGCTGCCAGTGCCTCCGGCAATGACAATATTGCGGCGTGATACAACTGCAGCACGGATGAGTTCTGCGTGATGCTCGCTCATGACTTGCGCGTGAACAAAATCCGCTATTGTCAGAAGTCGCGATGCACGACGTCGAATTGTGAATGTCGGGTTTACAACAACCGGAGGCAACAAGCCCTCAAACCGATGGCCGTCAATGGGCAATTCCCCGGACACGATCGGACGTTGTGCGTCAACTTCACAATGAAGTGCATGCGCAACAGTTCCTATCACCATCTCTGCTGTGGCGGCAGAGATCTCTCCCGCTGCAGCGATACCTTGGCCCACCCGTTCGACAAACAGTCGGCCGTCCGGATTGAGCATGATTTCAACAACCGCCGGGTCGTCGAGGGCTTGACAAATGTCGTCCCCAAGAGCGGTCAACAGCTTGTTTATGAGGCGCGGCCTCGAACGAATGAGACTGGTTACCATGTCTTAGGCCGCCTCTTCGGTCGCATGCTTTTGCAGCGAGCAGTAGTGAGGAGGGCGAAGGCGCTCGAAGCTGCCCTTGTCTGCTGACAAGAGGCCCGCGACGCTCAATGTCTCATTGATCTTCATCGGATCCCCGAGACGTCGCATCGGCCATCCGGCGCGTTTGAGTATGCGTTCAAACCTGACGTCAGTGGCCGTCGCTATCTCGGTATAGCCATTGCACAGACACCACTCGATGATGCCAGCAAACATGGCTAATGTTGCCGAAGGGAGCGATCCATCAAGCCGGCCTTCCTGCCATTCGGTATCAACACAGAAGCGTGAGCTTTCAACCATCTGCGGATGGGAAGCCAGATGTCCGGTCGCAAGGAGTTGCGGGAATACGTTCTCCAGCATCGTTTTGCCGAGCGCCGGAAGCAGCCGCGCGCAGCCTATCACACGCGCGGTTGAGGACATGGCAATGATATAGGTCGGCGACAGGCCGTCAAATTCATCGAACTCCCTGCCATCAACACATCGGACATTCCAGGACAGTCGTCCTTGAAATACCCTGGCCCGAAGGCGATGCATCTGGTCGAGGATGTTGTTTTCTGCCGACGTGGTCGGCCTTTGCACGGCGAGAATTTTCATCTGGGAAACCTCCTGCGTTTCAACACGACAAGAAGGTGCACGGATGCGCGGATGGAATCTACTTGCAGATCTGTTAGGTAATCGGCGTGGTGTACAGGCTTGGAAACAGAGCCTAAAAGCCCTGTAAACTAAGGGATTTTGGCCGGTTCCCAGCCGCGAGCAGCTGAATTTAGAATCGATTTAAGACATTGCCGTGCCGAAGGCGGTAGTCAGAGTTTGGAGGACGAACGCAAAAGCAAGCAATCGCTACCTGTCACTGCCAATCTTATTGATTGGAGACCTTGTGGCGACCAATAGGCAGCATGATGGGTCTGCCCGAAGTAGGGTCGGCAATGATGCGGCTTTCGAGGCCAAACACATCCCGGACATTCTTCGTCGTCAAAACCTTCTCCGGCGTCCCATGGATGTGGATGCGCCCATTGGCCATTGCGACAAGATGGTCGGCGTAGCGTGCCGCAAGATTGAGGTCATGCAGCACCATCGCAATTGTGGTGCCACGCGTCTGGTTCAGATCAGTCAACAGGTCGAGCACCTCTATCTGATGACTGATGTCAAGGAATGTTGTTGGTTCATCCAGAAGCAGGAGGTCGGTTCGCTGGGCCAGCGCCATTGCAATCCAGACACGCTGCCGCTGGCCTCCGGAAAGTTCATCTACGGCTCGATCTACCAGGTCTGTTGTACCAGTAACAGCGAGGGCCGAAGCGACAGCCTCGTCATCATCGCGGGACCAGCGACTTAGTATCCCATGATGAGGGTGGCGCCCCCGGCTTACAAGGTCGGCAACTGTAATCCCCTCCGGCGCGACTGGCTGCTGAGGCAGAAGACCGAGTGTGCGCGCGAGCTGCCGCGGCGGCATTCGATGGATCGACTTTCCATCCAGAAGGACCTGACCTTGTCGTGGAGATAATAACCTCGACATCACGCGCAGCAACGTTGACTTCCCACAGGCGTTAGCCCCCACAATGGCCGTGATCTGGCCGGGAGGTACGTCGAAATCCAGATCGCTCAGGATGAGCGCCTCACCATATCCGGCTGAAAGACGACTGGCTGCAAGCGTATGCGCGGTCATAGCGAGCCCCCTCTTCTGTTAACGAGAATGATAAGAAAGATCAGGTACGGGGCACCCAATGCACCGGTTACAATGCCTACGGGGTAACGTCCAGGTAGCAGAAACTGGCCCACATAATCGCCAAGCAGCACCAACACCGCACCGACCAGTGCAGACGGGATCAGCAGCGATCCGCTGTTACCCATGATGCGGGCTGCAATCGATCCGGACAGAAATGCCACAAAGGAAATCGGCCCCGCCACGGCGGTTGCAACTGAAATGACGCCAACGGCCGTCACCATAACGATTGCGCGGGTCTGAGAGACATGTGTCCCTAATGCAGCGGCCGTATCATCGCCGAGCTTCAAGGTGTCGAGATCGCGTGCACGTGTCAGAAGAATTCCACCAAAGGTGATGAGTGCAAAAAGGACGGGAATAGTCTGGTCAAGTCGAGCGCCATTGACGCTACCCGTTAGCCAGCGCATGGCTTCCTGCAGGCTCCACGCAGGAGCTCGCGACAGAATATAGGCGATAAGGCTTTCGAGCATGGCGGAAATGCCGATGCCGACCAGAATCAGGCGGGTACCAGCGACACCATTGCGAAAAGACAGTCCATAAATCGACAACGCAACGCCGATGCCTGCAAGTACGGCGAAAATTGATACGGCAGGACCACTCAGTTGCAGAACAACAATGGCGAATACTGCTGCAGCACTGGCACCGACATTGATGCCAATAATATCGGGGCTGGCAAGAGGGTTGCGCAGCATGATCTGGAAGGCAGAACCACCCAGACCAAAGCTTAGCCCCACCAAGAGCGAAAGCAGTGCACGGGGCAAACGCAATTGACCCACGGTGAAACTGGCTCCGGCAACGTCCTCTCCCAGTATGACCCGTATGACATCGCCAGGTGATGTATAACTCTGGCCCTGGACCAGGGAAATGGCAATCAACGAGCCAACAATCGCGACCAGAACCATGATCATCAGCCGTCTTCTGGTGATTCGGTTACGCCTGTCGCATGCGACGCGCTCGATGGAAGACTGCAGCAGCATCATAGATCTCGAACCCGTTGTCGTCTGACGATCCAGATAAAGAACGGTGCTCCGACAAAGGCCGTGACGATACCAACCTCCAATTCGTTCGGTCTGGCGATGATGCGGCCAACAACATCGGCGGCCAGTAGCAGACAAGAACCGGTAATTGCCGAGAAGGGAAGTAACCAGCGATGATCGACCCCTACTAGCAAACGGCACAGGTGCGGCACGATCAGGCCGACAAAACCGATCGGCCCGCAAACAGCCGTGGTCGCCCCGCACAGAAGTATTGCAGAAAGGGCGGCCATTGCGCGGGCCAGAGCGACACGTTCGCCCAATCCTGCGGCCATTTCATCCCCCAGCGCCAGAGAGTTCAGGCGTTTCGCTGACAGCATGGCCAGCACGAGACCAATGGCCAAGAAAGGCAGGGCATGCCAGATGGAATTGAATGTTGCTCCACCCACTCCGCCAACCTGCCATGAGCGTATGCCGCCGGCAATGTCGGCGCGAGGGAGAACGATTGCAAGGACGAGCGATGCAAATGCAACAGATGTCGCGACACCCGCCAATGCAAGCTTGAGCGGAGTCGCACCTCCCCGCCCCAGCGACCCGATTGTATAGACAAATACAGCTGAAATTCCGGCACCTGTTACCGCCGTCCAGATATAGGCATTGGCCGAGGAAATACCGAACCAGGCAATACCCACAACGACAGCCAATGAGGCGCCGAGATTGACACCCAGAATGCCGGGATCTGCCAATGGATTGCGTGTTACGCCTTGCATGATCGCACCGGACAAGCCAAGAGCACCTCCCGCAAGTCCTGCCAGAATGGTTCTTGGTATCCGGACGGCTACGGCGGCCTGACCGATGTTGTCGTTTGCGCCAGCAAGGGCCGACAGAATATCACCCCAACCGACATGACGGGTTCCAACTGCAACTGATGAAATCAACAGTAGACCAAGGCAGGCGGTGACGACGCAAAGGCACACAAACCTGGTCCCATTTGTGCGATGAAAAGCAATCATGCGTATTGCCGATATGCCCTTGCTTGCCATCATTCGGCTTTAGCGGCTGCATTGGATAGACGTGTAATATAGTCTTCCAGCACCCATGGGATGGACAGTGGCGTCGGATTGGCAGCCGTTCCCAGGGGATCACGTCCGAGCATGACCACTGCACCATGGGCGACAGCCGGCATCCGTGACATCAGAGGATCCGCCAGCAGTGCATCCAGAAGTGCCTGCCCACCGTAGGTTACGACAATATCGACATCGTCGAAGGCATCAATTCGTTCAGCACTGATTGCGCCTGCGAACTGGCCCGGAACGGAGGCTTCGGCGACGCTCCTGGGCGTGCTCAGGCCAAGATCCTGGAAGAATTTCACCCGCGTATCGTTGGTCGTGTAGAAATTCACGAGGCTGAGGTTGGTCGTATCCAGATGCGTAATGAACATTGCCGACTTACCATTAATTTCCGGATGGCGACTGATGGCATCACTTATTTTTCCTTCAATCTGCGATATCAGTGCCTCGCCCTTTGCAGCCAGCCCCAGGCCTTTGCTGTTGAAGCGGATCATTTCACGCCAGTCCGTTGCCCAGGGAGATTGCGGATAGGCAACGACTGGAGCGATCTGACTCAAGATATCGTATTCTGATTGGCTAAGACCCGAATAGGAAGCAAGGATCACGTCAGGCCTGGTAGCGGCAACTGCCTCGAAGTCGATCCCGTCACCCTCATCGAAAAGCACAGGCTTGTCTCCACCAAGTTCGACCAGCTTCTTCGATACCCATGGCAACATGCCATCATTGTCGTCGTCACCAAAGTTTGCCGCCGCGAAACCGACAGGAACGATCCCGAGCGCCAGCGGCACCTCGTGATTTGCCCAGGCAACAGTCGCCACGCGCTCCGGTTTCTTCGTAATCGTCGTGACCCCCAGCGCGTGTTCTAAGACGATGGGGTATTGCGTGCCTTCCTCAGCCCAGGCAGCGGTAGATGAGAAAAATGAAATGCATGCCGCTGCAATGATTGCCGGAAAACCAAGGGATAGCAGCATGGGCTTTTCTCCAGAACGTTTAAGTGGACCTCCACTTTCAGGTTCAGCCGGTATCGTCAAGACGCGTGCGAGTACCCTGCCCGCTGGCTGTAAACTTTCCATGGTTTCCTACAAATTCCAGGAAATTTACAATACTGGACAAACATGCTCAAGTTACTGGCGATCCTGTGTATGCCAACTTGTCTGTTCCGGCCATCGACCGGAGCAGCAACCTTGATCCATGGGGGTATCAAGGTGAGGCGGGCATGCTTGCCAACCAACATTTTGGTGATGCCGATTGCCAATCAGTGTCGTTACCAGCAAGAGTGAGTCCGGAACTTGACGATCAAAACCGTTTCCAACATCCGTAAAAGCATAACGGCACGCATCAGCCATAGACATGCAGCACTTCTCGCCTGCACCGCACTTATCGTCGCTGGACCCACGCATGCTCAGGACGTTTCGAGTTCCGGAACTACCGTCCTTGAAACCATCACGATTGAGGGAACGGCAACTGGCGACAACGATATGAACTCAATCGTCGCAACCGGCACCTCCAGTGGAAGCGGGATGCGGACGGATATCCTCGCCACGCCGGCATCAATTTCCGTCATTACTGCCAAGGAAATCCAACAGCGCCGCGCCCAGAATGTGGAGGATATCCTACAATATAGCGCAGGTGTTGCGACCGATTTCTATGGCTCGGATGATCGGTTTGATTTCTTCAAGATTCGGGGGTTCGACGCCTACACATACCGAGACGGATTGACGCTTGGGGCTCCCTTCGGTGGTATTCGTGAAGAACCGTATGCATACGATCGCGTTGAAATCCTCAGGGGCGCCAATTCAACGGTCTTCGGGGTTTCCGATCCAGGCGGTTCAGTCAACTATGTTACCAAAAAACCCAAAGATATAAGGTTCGGCGAAGTTTACGCTACCGGTGGGCTCAACAACCATGCCGAAACCGGATTCGACTTTGGCGATAATATCACGAGCGATGGCACATTGTCATACCGACTTACCGGTAAAGTCAGAAATGCCGACGCCGAGTATGACTACTCACAAAATGACGCAAAGTTCTTCATGGGTGGCCTGACATGGCGGCCAACAGATGCAACGAACCTGACGATCGTCTATGACCATCTGAACACGGACGGGGTCCCTGGCAGCGGGGGGCATCCCGTCGGTTCGAACTTCGATAGAAGCAGGTTCTTTGGGGAACCCGACTATAACTATCGTGATGTCGACAGAGATTCAGTCAGCGTGTTTTTCAATCACGATTTTGGCTCTGGGCTGAGTTTTAGTTCGAGCGCGCGCTATAGCGATACCAAGAGCACTTTCGGCTACGCTTATATCGCGAGTACTCCAACAAACGGTTCGACAATCGCGCCCCGAGATTTCTTCGCGAATGATTCTTCGAGCGAAGATTTCATCATAGATGCCAATGTAGAATATGAAACCTCCGTCGCCGATATCGAGAGCCGCAGCCTTCTCGGTATACAGTACCAGGATACTCGTTCCAATAATCGGATCTATTGGGGTAATGCGCCAGCGATCGACTGGACAAATCCGATCTATTCAGGTGCACCTGGTTCGGTCGCCATAATCCAGGATAGGCGCAGCGATCAACAGACAAAGGCCATCTACTTTCAGCAGGAGCTGACATTCTTCGACAACCTGATCGCCACCATCGGGGTGCGAAATGACTGGATTGACCTCGAACAGACGAATAATCTTTCCAGCACTGTGGATGAAGACAATCTCAGCGAATTTACTAAACGTGCGGCACTTACATACAAGGTGACGGATGAAGTCGCGACCTACGTAAGCTATGCAGAATCGGTTCTTCCGGGCGCCTTGACGATCGAGCCCGAGCGAGGCGAGCAATGGGAGATCGGTGTCAAATACCGTCCGACAGAATTTCCTGCCCTGTTCAGTGCCGCGGTTTACGATCTAACCAAGAGTAATATCACCCGTACAAATCCTGCGACAGGGCGCGATGAAACTATCGGAAAGGTCGGCGTTCGCGGTATAGATCTGGAGGCAAAGGCTGAGGTGACTGATAATCTTAGTCTGACGGCGGCCTATTCCTATATGGAATCCGAGATCATTGCCAACGGGACAGGAGGCAATGAAGGAAACGAACTATCGTTCGTTCCCAATCAATTGGCATCACTATGGATCAACTACACCATACCCGGTAATGGAATCCGAGGTGACATGAACTTTGGGCTTGGGGCACGCTATTCTGGATCCTATTACTTTGACGACGCCAATACTCAGTCCACTGGCGATAGCATTATCTTCGATGCGGCCTTCAGCTATGCAATTCAGGAAAACACTTCATTTGAGGTGAATGTAACCAACCTGTTTGATGAAAAACATGTCGCATATGGTGGCTTCGGAGCGGACTTCTATAATCCTGGTCGCGCCGTATACGCTACATTGCGTCATACGTGGTAGCAAACGATACCCCAGCAACGAGCTGTGCCGCTGGCAAACAAAAGGTGGGAGGCGACCCGACTTGGTGGGTCACGGCACAGATCGCGATGGCGGCAGGCGTTGGACACCGCATGGAAGCCGCATCGGCCTCGTTTTTTATAGAGAAGACGGTTGGGCTATGCCGGGACATTCGAACTTCATCGAGTGCAATTTCGCACTCAACCAATCTGCCTTAAGCGCCGCCAGGCAGCTGGCGTTTCACCAACCACCTGGCGGAAGGCTTTCGTCAGGTGGGCCTGGTCCGAGAACCCGAGCTGCGCCGCAATATCAGCAACCGTCAGCTTGCTCTTTGACAGAAGTTCCTGAGCCAGTTCGATGCGCCGCGCCAGTTGCCATTGCAGTGGAGTTTTTCCAGTTGTCTGCTTGAAAACATTTGCAAACCAGCTCTCCGACAAACCAACAATCTCGGCCATTTCCGCCACAGCCAAGCGCCCATCACTCTTTTCGTTGAAGCGAGCGATCAACTTGTTCAGTTGGGCCTGTGTGAGCCTGCCGTTGACCGGCACCCTTTCGCTCATCGGGATATCAAGCAGGCCCGTGACAATGCTACCGACAAGCGTTTCTGCGAATATGGGATGTCTGGATGGATTAGAGACCTCGTCGACAACCAACCCGGCCAGGCTCTCAATCGCCGGGACATCCTGCAATTCAACCGGGCGACGCACGGCGGCAAGTGCATGTGAGGTCCCGAGCGATGGCGCCAGATAGCGCAAAAGACGATCTCGATGGAGATGAATATCAAGATGTGAGAAACGGTACCAGGATGTAAAGCTCGTCCACAATGGTACCCCTGCGGGAACATAGATGGCGCGCGACATAGGTCGACCATCCTGTCCACGGAGTCCTTCCTGGTTCGACATCCGGATATGCGGCGAAACATCGCTGAAGAAAATCACAATGCGGGGGTCAGGTGACAGATAATAGCCTTTCGCACCGGACTGACCTTCAGCTTCCCAGAATACACTCACAAGGCCGTCCAGCCCGCGCCATTTGACAGGGACAATTGGCCGGATACCTTCGGTGTAACAAGTCATGGAGTGCAGGTAGCTCAATGTAGCCAACCGCTTGTGATTATCGATGTTGTTGTCCGCGCTTTGGGTCGGAGCCCGACAATGGAACATCTCATTGGCGCCAGTTTCTCCACGGCATGGTCTAAGGCCTCAACGATCGTGATGATGGTACACCATCCACATACATGACAATTCTTATCATGTATGTGGAGCACTGCAAGATGCTCGTGCAGTCGTTTACTCAGACCTTCCTTCAACTGTTAGAAAACATCAGGCCAGGGGCGATGCCGTCTTGTGCAATTATGCCGCTGCAGTAGAGGTAGCAGCAGTGATGTGCATCGGCTAAGATCCGTCGAGATCCAAAGGGCGCGTCACCGGCAATGAAAAACCCAAACCGGGAAACGTTACGCCAAAGACAGGGAATTCACAGTGTACAAGCACATTCTTATTCCGACAGATAACTCAGAGATCTCCAATCGAGCAATGGAGCAAGCATTTAGCTTTGCCAAGGATGTTGGGGCTAAGGTCACGCTGCTGATGGTTGTCGAGCCATTCCAGGTCCTGACGGCAAACCCGGAAGGCCTGCATGAGGCCTATGCACAGATAGACCAGCAAAACGTTGAGGCGGCAAAAGCAGCATTACGCGACGGCAAGGCACTTGCCGAAACACACGGCCTTAAATGTGAGGTCCTTACAAGCAAAAATACGGATCCGGCGGGCGTGATCGTACGCACTGCCGAGGATGCCGGTTGCGATCTCATTGCCATGGCATCGCATGGGAAAGGTGGTTTCAAGGCCTTCATGCTGGGTAGTGTTACGATGAAAGTCCTTGCCCAGTCCAAGACCCCTGTCCTGGTGTATCGTTGATCAGGAAGCGTCCTTGATAACAGCAGTATATCCGGGGAGTTGGTGGGTCTCCCCGGAATACGAATGGGATTGGCTGTCAACGCATTGCGTCGTGAAACCATGCCTTGAGGTTTTCGATATCGCCGGCGCTGACCTGCGGGTCGGTGAGTGCGACCCAGCAGTCGATATAGTGTTCGGGCGCGTAAATATGCCCGTAGCCCATTGGTGACGTCGTCGCGATCATCATGTCAAACAGCAACTGAAGCATTGTGACGACCGGTATCCAGGTGAGTTCGGGAGAAACGTCTGGCCCTCGTGGATCATACATCCATTCCGGCTCGCGAATTGCTGCCTCCGGTTCGAAGAAGGTAATCGGATCACTGGCATATTGAAGATAGATGAAACGTACCGGTCCCCACGGTGCGGGTTCCTGATCTGGAAACCCGGCCTGATTGGCAAAGCGTACGACAGACCCGTCACGGAACTCCGGGAGCCATTGCGGCGTGCCTTCATTACGCAGACGCGTGATGCTTTGCCACCGCTGACTTCTAAATGGCGGACCACTCCAAAGCGCACCCTGAAACGGATCGCCGAGAATGCTATATGCGTCAACGGCCAGTTGTGAATTGAAGGCACCGAGACTCAGTCCATGAAGGTAAAGACGCGGCCGGTGCTCCTTTGGTAGGGTCGTCCAGTAGTCGTAGACGACCTCAAACAAGGCTGCCGCTGCTTCTTTCCCTTCCTCCGGCTCGACGAGAAGTGACAGCCAGCTCGAAAGATAGGAATACTGAAGGGCAACGCTCGCTACGTCCCCATCATGAAGATACTCGATCGTATCCATGGCCGCCGGATCGACCCAGCCGGTACCTGTTGGCGCAATAACAACCAGAAGGGAGCGGTCAAATGCATTTTGCCTTTGAAGTTCTTGCAATGCCAGTGCAGCTCGCTGCTGGACAGTTTCCGCATTGTTCAGGCCAACATACACCCGTACAGGTTCCGAGGCCGATCGCTTCCAGTACCTTGAGATTGCTTCCGACGTCGGACCATCAGAAATGAAGTTTCTCCCCTGGCGCCCAAGCCCTTGCCAACTGACATAAGACGACGAGCTCCCGGTTTTCCCTACCTCAGACGGCGGCGGCATATTGTCGTCGATCAGCGCATCAATCTCCCTGAAAGACGTATCAACCATATTCAGAGCAGAGCGCATCAGAACGCCCTCGCCTACCGACCAGAACAGGAGGGCTGCAAGCCCCGCACCAATGACATTGGAGACCCGGCGCGGAACGAAACGGTTGAGCCAAGCTGCAAAATACAGACACGCGATACGGAACAGCCGACCTGCAAATAGCAGAATCAGAAAAGTCGCCAACGCAATGGCGGCCAGACTGAAGGGTGCAAACGATTCCATGCGCGGCATGTGCCAGAGCGCTCGAATGGAGTTTTGCCACTCAACTGCGTTCCACAAGGCAACGAAGCTTGCGAGAAAAGCGAGCGCAATCAGGATGGAGCCGAAACGCCGAGACGTTATTTGGGGAATTTCAAGATAGTGCCAGAGCCAGGCCAGTCCTGCCCCGATCATGTAACCGACTGCCGCACATGCTCCGGAAAGCGTTCCCTGGACAAGGTAGGATCGTGGCATCAGGGTGGGTGTCAGTGACAAGCCAAAAAACAGAAAGCCAAATATCAGACCGGGTATGGAGAGTGAGCGCAATGTCTTCCTAACAATCCGAGTCAACATGCATCTTCCTCTTCAGAATATACGTTACTGCAATGTCGTGCCGAAGCTGAAGCATTTGAGCAAGCGATTTTACCAGGAATTACTTTGCAATAACAACTATTTTGATTATCATCTATTGCAATGACCATGATTTCAGAACCTGCTCGCCTTCGGTTTGGCCTTTGTCTCATGTCAATGTCGCGTCGATGGCGCCGCGCCATTGAACAAACCCTCTCGTCAGCTGAACTGACCGATGCGACGTGGGCGCCTCTTGTTCAACTCGCGAACGGCGGCGACAATATCAGCCAGACCGAGCTCGCAAACCGTGTTGGATTGGATACGTCTTCGCTGGTGCGACTGGTCGACCTTCTTGAAGGACGCGGTTTCATCAGACGTCTCGTTGACCCGTCTGACCGAAGAGCTCGTCGAATCATACTTACTGATGCAGGACACGCAGAATATAAACGGATCCGCCAGGAAATCAGCGAGATCGAAACGCGTCTTCTGGAGGGCCTTGATAATGAAAGGCTCTCTGCACTCATGGCGGACTTTCAGCACATAGAGACACGCATTGACGCCATCCTGAAGCAGGAACACCGGCCATGATCTCCTGGCTTTCCAGTAATGGCTTCGATGTCGCGCGATTCCGCTTCGCGTTTCGCACGGCACTTGCATGTTGCCTGGCGGTTGTACTTGCCCAGGCATTAGGGCTGGAGCATCCACAATGGGCAGGCATGTCGGTCTGGGCGGCATCACAACCGTTACGTGGCCAATTGATCGAAAAGAGCTTCTTCCGTTTTGCGGGTACTGTAACCGGCACAATTATCGGTATCCTCCTCGTGTTTGCGATGGAGGTTCATCCTGTACTCCTTGTCACCGGCCTCGCATTTTGGGTCAGTCTTTGCACCTGGATCGGCAATCTTCAGCGAGGACTCGTTGGTTATGGCACAGTCCTGGCTGGATATACCGCATCAATGGTCTCCTTGCTGGATACGGCACATCCAGACCAGGTATTCCATTTGGGTGCGGACCGTTTGGCAACAGTGCTTACAGGTGTCGTCACCGCAACTGTCGTGGGCTATTTCTTTGCAAAACGGACAGATGAAGGTGATTTGCGAGGACGGGTTCACCGCCTGCTGGCAAGCCTGCTTCGCCATCTGGCTGAGCCAACGTATGACAAGGGCCACGCAAATCGATATCTGTCTGCCCTTGCCGCCATTGAAGAAGGGCTCGATCCTCATGCGGCGGGGTCATTGCGCTCCCGTCGAGAAGTACGCTCGATACGCGGCGTACTTCTCGCCATGGTCCCCCTACTCCTCGGTGAAACGCGTGAACCGATAACCCGGCAAATGGCCCAGCGGCTTAAAGATGCTGCGAACGCCCTGGATCATGATGATATCCCTGTCACCATGCGATTGCTGGAGGCAAGTCACGCGTCAAATCTGCAAATTCCGCTGCAAAGGTTGACCCTTGCATTAGGCGTCTGGGTCGCATCTCCTGCCGGTTCAATCGATGTTAGCCGGATCAAAGGCCCACGAATTGTCCTGCATCGCGACTGGATCGGCGCGGGTGAAGCAGGATTGCGCGCTGCCGCGGCCATGCTTTTATTCGGCGCGATCTGGTTGTTGACCGGATGGAGTGTCGGACCCTACATGCTGCTTGGCCTGTCCGTCATGATTTCCGTATTTTCAAGCTTTGAGAATCCAGCGATCACAATGCGTCACATCTTTGCCGGACAGCTTCTGGGTGTCATTGGCGCAATAATCTGCCGGTGGACCGTCTGGCCCCATATGGGGGGCGAATGGCAGCAGATTATGGCATTGTTTCCGTTTATAATGCTCGGTCCCTTTCTCGCGGCCCACCGGTATACTTTCATCGCGTCAACAGATTTCAACATGGTCTTGCTGTTGATGTCACAGCCGCATTTTCCGCTCACGGGCGAATTCAATCAGTCGGTAGCGCTCGGCCTCGCTGTCCTCGCGGCTCCCTTAACCGCTTGGGTCGGCTATCTTCTTGTCTTTCCAATCAACCTTCAACGTCGACAGGACCACCTGTTGGAGATAATGCTGCGTGATCTGGCGGCCATTGCCGGAAGTTCTGATGCACTCTCCCATCGTCAGATATGGCAGGCTCGAACCTATCACCGTGTCCTTCGATTGGTGCGTATCTCGGATAAATTGGCAAAGGCAGAAGGAAAAGCCACGAAGAAGGGAACCTCCGTCTTGCGGGTGGCGCAAGCTACAATGCAGTGCCATGAAATTCTACAAACCCCTGATGCCCCGCCTTCATCAACCAGGTTCGCCCGATTGGCACTCGGCAGGCTCAGTCGCATCACAGCACAGCCTGAACGCGCCGCGGCAAGCTTGCAGCGACTGGCCCATCGACTGGACAAGAACGACGCCTCACTTATGTTGCAGGCAGCGAATGGGATTGCAGACATCTCCTAATCGGAGATCGAACGCCTTCCGGAGCACACGCAAGACGAGGCGGCGTTGACAGCGATATCTTCGAAGACATCTGATGTACGGCATGAAACCGGCATTTACCGCCGTATGATTTTCAGATTCTGGTTGGCAGATGAACAGGATCTTCCGGCTTGTCTATGCGACCATATTTCGGAGGTCGGCTTTTTTCTTACTCAGGCGGATGCTGATGGTTGCTGCGAGCGCAATCCGATGATCTAAGGTGATTGGATTGAAACAGTCAGGCTCAAAGATGCTGACGCTACGATTGCTGACATTCTTGATTTTGCTGATCACGCTGTCAGGCTGTGGGGGGCGCGCCGTTCTCGGGCCAATAAGCGAGCAATCAACGGCGCAACCTTCAGCCGTTGTCCCAATCTTTCTTACCACGAACAGGCAACGAACGGATAATCCGGCAAGGCCGTACACGGCAGAACGGTCTCACACATTGAATTTTGCCGAATTCGAGATCGGGATCCCGAAGAGACATACTCCAGGGCATGTGGAGACAAGTAGCCGGGCTCCAGATCCCGCGCGGCATTTCACAGCACTCTCCTACCACCCAATCGATAGCCGGGAAGCCATGATTGCCGACCTGAATACGGCCCTGCGGCAGCGCCAGCCTGCTGACCGCGAGATCTTCATTTTTGTCCATGGCTATAACAACAATATAGCCGACAGCCTTTTCCGGAACGCACAGATCGTCCACGATTATGGCGTCAAGTCCGTGGCGGTCCACTATGCGTGGCCGTCTGCTGGATCTGTACCTCTCTATGTATTCGACCGTGACAGTGTCCTTGTTGCCCGACGTGGCCTTGCCGAGACTATCGAGATCGCGGCACAGACCGAGGCAAGCCGCATTATTATCATCGGTCATTCCATGGGTTCGTTTGTAGTCATGGAAGCACTTCGCGACCTGGCGATAAGTGGCGGCTCACGCTATCTGGAGCGATTGAGTGGCGTTATCCTCGCGGCCCCCGATATCGACGCGGATGTATTCGAGAGCCAGGTCACGGATATCGGCAATCTGCCCGATCCATTTACAATCATTGTGTCACGCCGTGACCGGGCGCTCGGGATAGCCCGACGGATCGCAGGCGGGCATCCGCGCGTCGGCAGCGGGACGGAGATTGCATCATTGCAGGAAAGAGCGATAATCGTCCTTGACGTTTCCGACCTTGATGGTGGAAGTCATGGTGTATTTGCCAGTTCAAATACACTCATGAAGCTTGTCGGCAACAATGCACTGATGCGAGCTCTGATCCGCGATGAACAGTCGGCAACGTCGCCAGGTGCGCTGGCAGAGGGAGCATCCGCGCTGGAGGAAGCTGCCTCGCTGACCATCTTCCTTCCGGCTCGCCTCTTCAGCCGTCTGTCGGCAGATGCACGCGCTGCATACTGAACCTCGTATCGGTAAAAATCGACATGAAAGGTATCTCTCTCGTGTGGTTGCGATACCTCATGCTTCTCACGCAATCTTGCCGCTCGACGTGGCGTCAGGATGCAACATTCTGCCCGTCTTGTACGGTCTCCAGGTTGGGTTTGTGATAAAACCAGGGCACCGGTGCGCGGGCACGAATTTTCATCAGCGCCCGGTCCAGACCTCAAGTGCGGCTCTTTACCGCCATCCTCAAAACGAGCACAATCAACTATGGTATTTTCCTGTGCTAGTTTGCCAGCGAACACCCTTCAGCGTCTGACGATAGCCAGACCTGGTAGCGAAGAAGCAACATTGGAGCAGCCTTATGAACACTCAGGCCAGGATTTCTGCCACACCGCAACGAAGCGTCGTGGTTCAGGGTTTCACCAACAGCGTCCTTGACCCCGCACTGCCCATGCTCGGACCAGTCGAAAATGGTGGAACGATCATTGCAAATACCGCGCCTGGATGCTGGGGACCGATGATTACACCCCACCTGCGCGGTGGCCATGAAGTGACACAGCCGGTATATGTTGACGGCGCGGAGCCTGGTGACGGGATCGCGATACGTATCCGCGATATCACGGTCACGGCGACCGCAACGGCTTCAGGTCACGATTCTTCACCAGAAGGTTTTTGCCTCGGCGATCCCTATGTCGCAGCTCGCTGCCCGACCTGCGATGAAATTTGGCCAGAAACACATCTGGAAGGTATTGGTCAGGACGCGGTCAGATGCAATAAATGCGGGAATCCTGTGAAGCCATTTGAGATCGTTCACGGCTATACCGTCGTATTCGACAAAACACGCCGTGTCGGCATCACTGTTTCAAAGGACGTAGCGGAGAAGATTGCACGCAATGCGCATCATTATGCAGCGCTGCCTGATGAATCGACGCAACATCCTATCCTCGCATATGCTCCTTCCGACATGCCGGGTGTCATGGTGCGAATGCGCCCCTTCCTCGGGCAATTGGGAACGACACCTTCTCACCCAATGCCGGATTCACACAATGCCGGTGACTTCGGTGCCTTTCTCGTCGACGCGCCGCATTCATACGCCATTACCGCCGAGCAACTTGCCGAGCACAAGACCGATGGACATATGGACATCGACGCCGTGCGGCCGGGTGCAATCCTGATTGCCCCGGTAAAGGTGAAAGGTGCGGGTGTCTACATGGGCGACATGCACGCCGCTCAAGGTGACGGGGAGATTGCCGGTCATACCATGGACGTTTCCGGCAGTGTGACCCTGCAGGTGGAGGTAGTAAAAGACTACCCGATTGACGGTCCCGTTCTGTTTCCACTGCTTGAGGATCTGCCGCCGCTTGCCCGACCATTCGATGCCGACGAGCGTAGCCGAGCTGAGCGCCTGGCACATTCGTGGGGCATGAGTGCTGTTGAAGAACTGGCACCCATCTCGGTCGTCGGCACAGCCGCCAACATGAACGCGGCAATAGACAACGGACTTGAACGTGCAGCAAAGCTTCTCAAAATGACCGTTGCGGAAGTACGCAACAGGGCCACGGTCAATGGCGCGATTGAAATTGGCCGCGCTCCGGGCGTCATACAGGTCACTTTCCTGGCGCCGATTGATCGTCTCGACGCCGTCGGCCTGGGTAACTATGCCCGCGAACAGTACAATCTGTAGAACTGAGAGACGAAGAGAATGATTTTCTCTTCGTCTCTCAATCTTCGGCAAGGCGGGGCCCACACGCAATGGTTCAAACAGGCTGGCCCCAATCCCTGGGGCCTGGCCAACCACCTCTGATATTTTACGGGTGCAGAAGTCCCGTCGCAATCGAGGGTGCCGGTTGCTGTACATCGGTTATAGCTGCAGATCGCGAGAACGTTGTCAGCGCCTCTGGTGCGCCACTGATATACTCTAAAATGTCGGCAAGTTCCCGATCGCCTATAACCTCTGCGGCCTCGTCGAGGCTGAACCAGCGTCGCTGCCGTTCCTCCCGCTCTGGCCAATTCGTCAATGTGCCGCGCACGCGCATGCCAAACAGCGTAACCCGACGATACTGTTGCGTTCCGTCAGCATAATTCTTTTCATGGTGATAGGTGGCTATGGGGCGTGTCTGAATGTCACCGATCACACCGGCTTCCTCAAAAGCTTCCAATGCTGCAGACATATATGCGGCTCGACCCTGGATTGGCCAACCTTTCGGAACGATCCAGCGATGATGCGTTCTTGATGTAATCAAGAGCACCCGCACACAATCATGCTTGTCCCTTCTCCAAGGTATGACACCATATTGCTGTTGCGTTGCATCGCTATGTCGCGCCCGGCCGTTGTTTGCCGAATGAGTACTCATATCCGCCCCTCCAGTAATGCGCTCGCCACGGGTCGCCGGCTGACCTTTCTCGGTGGCATGATGTTTTCACTGGAATAGACGCAGCTTAAGCGCCGGCACCATGGGCAACGGCGGGCTGCACGAGGCAGATAACGAGTACACGAAATGCAATATTGTCTGGGTTGTGACTTTCTCACGGATACGCTCCATCGGGACGCCTGACGGTCGTCGCAGGAATGAACCGCATTTGATGAAGTCCCGGAGCAGGTGGCGTGCGGCGATCAAGGATTCAATGAGTACCGCCCCGGGTCGAAGAACGTGCTTCGCCGGCCAGCCTCGATATCCTGATGAACGTTTCCATACACATGATCAATATATAATATGCCAAGCTCATAAAAACAAGCCCGTCCGGCAAGACGATAGATAATTTTATCTTTCTTTTCAGTAATTTGGTGTATTTTGTTAAATCGATACGTTTTTCTTCTGTGACATGGCCATAACCGCCAACGTGCAAGGTTGCAAACAAAACTCGAAACCATCAGTTTCGAGCTCCCGTTCACGTTAGCCACGCTGGCAACATGCTGGCCGATGCAGTGTCTGCGCTCTATTCGGCACCATTCATTGTGGTGCCGAACAGTCGACGCAATCGCAGATATCTTTAGAATTTCATGCGGGCACTGACCTCGATGCTCCGTCCGGTTCCCGGCAATTCTCCAAATGTCGGCCGGTATTCCTTGTCGAAAATATTATTGAGGTGCACAGAAAACGTCAGTCGTTGATTTTCGCCATAAGCACCCCCAAATGCAAAATTGAGTGTCCCCCAGCCCGGAAGTTGATCTGTCACGAGGTTGCCAGCATCAAAATAGGTCTCACGGCTGCCTGTGGCGCCACGCACGAATAGATCAGCCCAGATAGGCATCTCCTGCCATGCGCCCTCGTATCTTACTCCGATCCTTCCAGACAATGCCGGCGTGTCGCTGTTGAATGTGGAATATGTCGCCTGCTCCAGCTCCCGGCGTATCCAGCTTCCTGAAACGTAAGGCGTAAATCCTGCCGACATCTCGTACTCGGCCAGGCATTCCAGTCCGAACGTTGTCGCGCGATCAGCATTAACATAAATCGATGAGGGTCGGCCGGTGCCCGCAGTGAGGCAATACTCGGTGACAGCTACACAGCGTGTCGTGGTGATATAGTCCTTTGATCTTGTGTAGAACCCCGCCACATCGAACGTCAGGCCTGCGTTTTCATAACGGGCACCAATTTCGAAGTTGCGCGCCAGTTCCATGTCAAGGTTCGGGTTGCCATAGGTTGTTCCCTCACCACCTGCATCAGTTGAGCTGAAAAGCTGCAAGAGGGTTGGTGAGATGTAGCCTTCCGAATAGCTGGCACGCAATGCCAACGTGTCGAGGGGCTCCCAAATCATTCCAAGCGATGACAATAGGCGTGTATCTGTCGTCCCTTCGAAATGAGAGCGCTCCGCAACCGTTGTCTCATCCAGACCCGTTCGCAAATGGTTGAGGCGAAGGCCCGAGATCAGTCTCACATCATCCGTCAGGCTCCATTCATCCTGCAGGTAGAGTGAGAACGTATCAATGTGGGCTTCATCACGCGACAGGGAATGACCCCTGACAGGAACAGGAGCAAATCCTGAAAGAGTTGTCCTGGTATCCTTGGTTGTTACCAGATTGTCTGAGAGATACTGAGCACCGACAATCGTCTGGTGGCCTTCCAGAAGGTCAAGGTCGATCTGCGCATTGACACCGTAATTCGTGATACGGTCATCAGACGTCAGTTTCATTTCCATTGTCCCCTGACGAGGTCCTCTGGAAACCGGCGTCACGACCTCGTTTTTAAACAATCGATCAATCGTCTGGTAATAGACGTCAAGATGGATCTTGCTGACAATGTCGCTGATATCTTCGCCGTCATAGTAGAGACCGATCTTGCGGCGGTCGCGCTGCGGAAGATCGATCCGGAACCGCTGGCCCGGCTCGAATGCCCCCGGCGGTCCTACCCATCCTTCACTCTCCAGCTGATGCTGCTCAACTTTCAAAGCAAGGTAATGGTTATCTCGCAGCCCGAACCTGTAGCCGACATGTCCGTAGAGATTGCTATTGCCAAACGAGGTGTCATCGAGTTCCCCGTAGGTCGAATACTGGCCAACCGGAACTGTGCGATTACCGTGTCGGTCAACTGTACCTGAGAGGCGATAATCGAACCCATCCTTGCTTCCCGAAACAGCTGCATAGCTTTGCCATCCTGCCGTGCCCGAGTGGTAGGTACCCCCGGTGTCCAGCTGTATCGGCTTGTGCGCGCCCTTCTTGGTAATAATATTGACCACGCCACCGATTGCTTTTGCACCGTGGAGAACCGACGAGGGACCCTTCACGACCTCGATGCGCTCGATCGTTGCAGGATCCACAAGGATCGGTGTTCCGAAAGTACTGTGATCGGTAATTTCCTGGCCATCGACCAGGATCGTCACCCGTCTTGAACTTTCACCGCGAATGCGCAGCCGCTTCATCCCGGCCACTGAATCATCAGCGATTTCCACACCGGGAACATCCCGTAGCAGTTCCGCAACACTGTCGGTGGAACGTCGCGCGATTTCATCTGCAGTGACGACTGCCACGGACCGGGGATTGTCCCGAATTGCTCTTTCAGTCCGCGTCCCCACAACTGTAATCGTATCCAGCCAGGTGCCTCCGACATCGTCAGCGAATGTCGGATAAACACTCACTGGGGAGACCGAAATCAACATCGCCGTTACAAGCGAATATTGTGATGACACACGCCATCTGTATCTTCCGGCATTTATCCGTCTCATGAGATTGACCTCTCCTTATATATTCCATGCGCCAGCACCAGCGTCTGCCGGGGCCCCTATTTCGCAGTGCTCGTTACGTCCTGCGTCGATGTGGTGCAGTACTTGCGAGGGGCATCTTGCCACTCAAGCACGGCACGACATTCGGCGGGGTTCGCCAACTTGCGCATGGTTGCCTGATCAGGTTGGAGGTCGATCAGAAAGGTATACCGTGGTGCATCCTTTGGAGGGTCATGATCAAAGTAGTTGAATTGCATCGAGCTATGGAAGCAACCGGCTTCCTGCAACTCGGAATCCCCGTTTTCAAGAATGGGGAGGATACGATGAAGGCGCTGGTTGCATTCATCAATCGTGTCGATGTTGACAAAGCTCGAGGATAGATCGCCATTGGGCAAGAGCATGAGGATAATCATCACTACGCCCGGGTTCATGACAATTGCTCCAGTTGCGCCAGTTGAAAAGGCTGGATCGGGTTGACGCAGCGCGCCAGCTGCGCATCAACGGCTGCGAACGCGTGTTTGAGTGTGGAAGCGTCCCGCAGGCTCCGTGATACGAGAAGCGCCATATCTGCACGGTGGATCAATCCATGAATTTCAGGATCCTGCGACAATATCCCCTGTCCTGTCGCCGGTTCCGACTTCAGGCCGCCGGGCCGCAGGATCGTCCACTCGAGTGTGCTTGCCTTGAGCCTTTCTTCTGCGCGGGTCTTCGCGTCCACTGCAGCACCAAAGGCATCGATTGCCCGCTGTGAACGAAATGGCGCCGTTTCCCCGCATCCGATCGAGGTGACCAGAAGGAAGCGCCCTGCCCCATCATTTTTCACCGCAGCATCAATGACATTGATATTGCCTTCGTCGTCAGCCCGCCGACCATCCTTGCTTTGTCCGCCCAGTGTTGAAACGATATCGAATTCGACCCCCTTTTTTGGCAGAGCAAGCGTTACATCCGTCTTTGACAGAGCATCACCTTCCACCACTGTCGCCCCGATTCTTACGAGCTCTTCTGTTTCACTATGTGGGCGAACAAATGCGATGACCTGTCGGTGGCAGGCGCGCTCCAGCCGCGCTACCTCCAACCCTACACCACGACTTGCGCCGAAAATGAACAAGGGCCGCATCTCAGGCATTTCCCATGGCCAAAGCAAACCGCCGCTCCAGTTGATCGAACCGCTCGACCTGGTCGGTCTTCAGTTTGCGTTGTTCGTCGCGACCGACATAAATCTTGAAGATGGTTTCACCGTCTCCGTTGAAGAACTGGACCGACAACGTTTCCATACCCATGAACGGACGGCGCACGAAGAAAATGGACCTGCAGTTTTCTGGCCGCAGATGACCGGAAAGACCAATGCCAGCGCCCTGGAGATTATACATGCCGTGGCCGATGCGGCCTTGTGGAAAGGGCCCAGAGAACTCGATCACGGCATCCTTCGAATGGCAGATGAAGGTTATGGGACCCCAGCTGGCAATATCGCCTAGAACCTCAACGAAATGGCTCCCGTCAATATGGCTCACGCCGCCCGGAACGCATTCGATAACGGTTTGGACCGGTACCGAGTACTCGCTGGCCAGCGCTTCCAGAATACCATCCGGCTTTTGCGCGATCGCCTGTCTTATCTGCTTGATCTTCTGCGCATGATCGAGGTCCTGCATGGGTGCACTCCGTTGCTTGTCCGGGGTTGTTCAGGCGGCATCCACTGTGGAAACCAGCCTGTTTTCGAGAATTTCATGGAAGGCGGAGATCAGGTTCGCGTACCAGAAGCGTCCTGCCAGCGTGAGTTCGATGGTATTGTCCGCAAATGAAAGGAGGCCAGCTCTTTGCCATTGGGCCAGGAGTGGACCAAACAGTGGCGCGGTCTCACAGCCCGCCAATTCATCGAGATGGTTCATGTCGAGATAGCCAATCTCAAATGCTGCGGTCACGAAGTTGCGTACCGGTTGATGATCGTCCGCAACAGTCATCATGGAGAATGGCTTTCGGCCGCATCGCAGGTCATCAGCGTACTGGCGAAGATCTCCTGTGAGACCATAGCCGATAGTCCCGATGGAGCCGCCCGCGCCCGCACCGAACGCAATACAATCCGCGCCCTCCTTGATCAGCAGATTGTAGCGGTTTCGTTCACGCGTAGTACGCCCCCAATGATTGTTGCTGATCTGCCGCCAGTTTGCGCGATGCAGGACGTTCGCTCCCAGCTGATAGAAAGCTCCAATTTTGGAGAGATCAGGTGTTGCGGAAAACTTGCCCGCTGCAATAGCGGTAAACAGGGGAGTTCCGGGAATGAGGTTTAGCCCGTAGAGATCTATCCCGTCCGGAGCAATCGCCGTAGCAGTCGTAACATCTTGACGCCATATCTCGAGTGACTGGTCAGGCAGACCATACATCAGGTCGATCACCAGGGTTGCGCGATCACGCTCGCGAAGGTCTTCGAGGAAGGAAATAACCTGCTTTCGATCGCAACGACGACCCTGACGCCGGCGAACATCCGTATCAAAACTCTGGACACCTATCGAGAAGCGGTTGGCGCCGGCCTCAAGGCAGGCATCGATCTTCTCGTGACCGAAATGAATGATGCGTCCCTCAACGGTAATCTCGCAATCCGCCGCCAGCGGCAATACCCTGCGAACCGTTGCAATGATGTGTGAGAGCTCTTCTGCACGCAGCGCGGTAGGTGTGCCCCCGCCGATGTAGACGGCATGGACGGGCATCGTACGCAATGCAGTATTTTCGGCTTCAGACCGGATTTCATCGACAAGACGCGCTACATAATCGGCGGATGTGGCCGGCACATGCGCATTGCGATAGAATCCGCAAAAGAGGCAGTGATTGGCACAAAATGGAATATGAATGTAGACAAGGCGCTTGTTTGGGGGATTGACCCCGGTCATGAGCCTTTCCCAGATCATCGGCATATCTGCGGCCGGAACCCGACGCTTGCCTCTGAACGGCAGCACGGCGCTGCGACGGGAGAATGCATTCTCCAATGCGCTGCCGCCTGTTCCTCCAGCAAAATAACGCGTCATGTCCACGCCAGATACCATGCCGGCGGCCCCCTTTACCGTTCTCAAGTCCCGCGCGAACAGTAGAGGGAATAAACATGAGTTATTTGCTCCAGATCAAATAGTAGAGTGATTTACTCATCTTTGTTCGTTTCGACCGTTGATCGAAGGAACATTGCGGTCGCGTCATCGACCTTCGACATTTATGACTGAACGTTGAGGTCTCTATATGCGCCTGGTGCTTCACCTTGCTTTCGAGGCAAAGAACATCAATCAGTCGTAATTCATCGGACTGCGAACAGGAAAACTGCCAGGCTGACATTTGACTTCGTGGTTTTTTTCAGGATGGCGCGGGAGGTCACGAGGATCCTGAAAGGTCTTCTAACCCGCAGCAATATCTTCAGGCTGAAGCGCAAAGCCTCCACCCATTCTGCGCAGGGCTTCACCAACTTCGCTGGTTTTGTCGGTGCGCACGGCGACCAGTGTACCACCAGCACGCAGGCCTTCGGTAAAGAAGTGGGCATCTTGTGAGGACGCACCGCTCCTTCTCAGGATATCGATGACGCCGGAGATTGTTGAACCGGTTACCAGGCCTGCCGCGATGCCTCCAAGAGTTGCAGATAGCCACCCGATCACGCTGATCAGTCCGATACCGGCGACCGGAGTGGTCACGACACCGGCAATCAAGCCGATGGCGCCTCCGCCGACCGCACCAATACCGGCCGCTGCCGCCGTATTTTCAACGGGGTCAAGAATGGCCTCTAGGCGAGCGCTCTGATGAGAGATGATACTGATATCATTCTCGGCAATGCCGATGGCAACAAGCTCGGCGGTCGCGGCTTGAGCGGCATCTATGTCTTTAAATAGCGCGGCGACAGTCGTCATTGGAGATCTCCATGCGTCCCTGCGTTTTCATTAGGTGTAGCAGTCCTGTCTGCAGTCAAGCCATCCTGCTCCGTTTCGTAATCGTCTTCCTCATAAAGGACACGCTCGGCTGCGCCATCAAGGTCATCATACTGACCGTTCTGCAGTGACCACAGGAAAGCGATCAAACCGACAACGCCCATAGCCAGGGCCACAGGTACCAGGACAGCGAGATAGCTCATGCCGTCACCTGAAAACACGAGGCTACCTGATGATACCCATTCATGATGATTGCGCGACCATGGCCCGGTATCCATGCCAGGTGGCATGCCCCAAGAGCGGGAAGACGATGATCAGACCGACAAGCGCCGTCATCACGCAGACAACAAAGAGGGCAAGTACGATCGCACCCCAGGCCATCATTGGCCACAGGTTGTTCCAGACCAAAGCGACGCTGGTCCCCATGGCGGTGAGCGCATCGACTTTCTTGTCAACAAGCATCGGAATGGAAAAGACACTGACCGCGAATGCAAAGCCGGCGAATAGAGCCCCGATAAAGCCACCGACCAGCAGCATTCCCCAACCGGTAGCAGTTGTGAACAGCATGGTCGTAATGTCGGCCAGACCAAGGAACGGGCTCACTCCAAAAAACAGAGCATAAACCAGGACCGCGGAACGCATCCAAAGCAGCATCAACAGGACCAGGAGCAAGCCTGTAAAGAAAATATGCTTGCCGGTTGCCGGATTAACCAGAAACATCATCTTCGCCGAAGCGGGCTTTCCTATCTCCAATGCACGGCTCTTGGCATATAACCCGGCCGCCAGGAGGGGTGCGATGATCATGAAGCCGGCCATGGCCGGCAGCAGGAAATAATCCATGCCGCCAACAACGAGGATCCAGATAAAGAGTGCGGACAGGAGAAAAACGCCCACGCCGTAAACAAGACTGAGACCAGGTTGAACCCAAAGATCCCGCCATCCTTGCGACAACCAGTTCAACGAGACGTTGGTCGGCAGGTTTCTCTTGTAGAAGGGATTGCGCGTCTCCTCGATGCTCGATGTATCGCTTAATATAGCGTAGCTCTTACCCGGGGCCTTCATCCTAATTCTCCTTCCTGCGTCATCAGCAGGCAGATTTGGCTGCCATATATTCACCGGGGCGATCACTGGCTGACTTCAGGTGATCGACACAGTCAGGCTGGCTCACGATTGCCACATAGACCAGGTGAACATTGGCGCCGATCAGCGTCAAGGCCGCAACTCCAATCAGGGCCCAGAACGGCCACCGTCTTGTGGCCATCATGGGTTCTCCACACCAAGGTCGTTTACATAAAGTGCCAGAATCTTGATCTCTTCAGCGCTCAGGCGTTCATCCCAGGTCGGCATATGTCCGCGACGCCCGCCATGGATTGTCGTAATCAAGGTCTGGATGTCACCGCCATAGACCCAATAGTTGTCCGTCAGATTGGGCGCCCCGAGTTCCTGACTTCCCTTAGCATCCTCGCCATGGCACGCAGCGCAGGTGGAAAGAAATGTTTCGCGCCCCGCCTGGAGCCTCTCAACATTTTCCGGCGTCGACGTTTCCGGGCTTGTCAGGGAATGAACATAAAGTGCTACATCTCGTACCTGCTGACGATCCAGCATCTCATCACGACCGAAAGCGGGCATTTCACCAATTCGGCTTTCATCATGGGGCGAATTGATCCCGACGCGCAGGGTTTCGGCGATGTTGTCTGGACCGCCACCCCACAGCCAATCATCGTCCGTGAGATTCGGATAATTGGAACGGCCCTGGCCATCCGTGCCGTGACAGGCGGCACAATTGTCACCAAACAGCCTCCAGCCCGACGCCCTGACGAATTGCATCAAATCTTCATCGGCCATGATCTCGTCGAAACTTTCGGTCGCGATCCGGCTCGTCCATTCTAAACGGGCTTCCTGTCCCCGCGCCACTTGCGCATCGACCATCGCCCACTGATCCGTTCCCAGAACGCCTCTCGTATAGGTTGTTCCGATTGGCCAGGTTGGCATGAGCACCCACCACAACAGCGCAAAGATATGCGTGGCCACGAGGAACATGAGGACGCCGCGCGGGACCGGCGTATCCAGTTCCTTGATGCCGTTCCATTCGTGTCCGGTTGTCTTGCGACCGCTGACGGGGTCGACTTCCTCTACGTCCATGGCTTGTCGTCCTTGTCGAGAATGTCCTTCTTTGCGCGATCAAAATGCTTCTTGTTCGAGGGCCAGAAGGTGTAGACCACAACGCAAACCGCAAATGCGATCAGGTAGAAGAGACCCCAGCTCTTCGAAAATGCGACAAGCGTTCCGTGATCGATATCCATGATCAAGTCCTTTCAACGCTAGTCGTTTGGATCCGGTGCTTCTTCATCGCTCACCGGTTCTTGAAATGCTGCATCGGTCAATCGCCCGAGAACCTGCAGATAGGCGACGAGCGCGTCCATTTCGGTCAGTTGTGTGGTCACACCGTCAAAAGTGCTTATCTGGGTGGCTTCACCATATCGTTCACTCACGCCTGATGCCGCATCAGAATCCGGTGACGCCTGGCCAATTGCATCCCTTGAAGCATTGGCGATCATGTCGTCCGTATATGGGACACCCAGCGCCTGTTGAGTTTCAAGGTGAAGTCCAAGATCCGATATCCTCAGCGCGTTTCGTGACAGCCATGGATAGGCCGGCATGTTCGATTCCGGCACTACGTCGCGTGGATTGGTCAGATGGGCGACATGCCAGAAATCAGAATACTTGCCGCCAACCCTTGCCAGGTCCGGCCCTGTCCGTTTTGAACCCCATAGCATCGGACGGTCATATTTGGACTCCACGGCGAGCGAATATGGTCCATACCGCTCAACCTCATCACGTAGGGTACGGATCATCTGGCTGTGGCATGCATAACAGCCTTCACGAACATAGATGTTTCTGCCCGCGAGTTCGAGCGGTGTGTAGAGCCGCAAATCAGGAACATCCTCCACGGTTTCATCTATGGTGAAAAGCGGCGCGATTTCGACGATACCTCCCACACTTGCCGCTGCGATGATGGCAAAGACAAAACCCATGGCCGTGCGTTCAAGCTTGCGATGAAAAAGTTCTCTCATGATCTTACTCTGCCGGCGCCGTGGATGTCGGGGAATAGTCCATTACAGGTACGTCGGAATCGGCTTCGGACGAGGGTACGCCACGCACTGTCATCCAGATATTGTAGCAGGCCACAACAGCACCCATAAGGAAGAGAAGGCCACCAAAAGTGCGTGCGATATAATAGGGATACATGGCAACGAGCGAGTCGATAAACGAATAGGCCAACGTGTTCTGGGCCGTATAGGTTCGCCACATCAAACCCTGAATGATCCCGGAATTCCACATGGCAAAAACGTAAATGAAGGTACCTGCAAGCGCCAACCAGAAGTGAACCTCGACCAAAGCGGCAGAGTACATGCGCTTGCGCTTCCAAAGGGTGGGAACGAGTGTGTACAGGGCACCAAATACGATCATCGCCACCCAACCCAATACGCCGGCATGAACGTGCCCAACGGTCCAATCGGTATAGTGGGAAAGTGCGTTTACGGGGCGGATCGCCAGGAAGGATCCCTCGAATGTGGAGATCCCATAGAAAATTGCGGCGATGAACATGAAACGAAGTGTCGCATCATCACGAACCTTGTGCCAGGCACCATTCAGCGTAAGCAGCGCATTGCCGGCCGAGGCCCAGGACGGCACCAGAAGCATGACCGAAAACGTCATCCCAAGGTTTTGAACCCAATGCGGCAGAGCCGTGTAATGCAGGTGGTGTGACCCCACCCACATGTAGAAAAAGGTGATCCCCCAGAAGCTCAGGATCGACAGTCGGTAGGAAAAGATCGGACGCCCTGCTCGCACCGGAAGGTAATAATAGAGCATTGCGAGAAATCCGGCGGTGAGGAAGAAGGCCACCGCGTTATGACCATACCACCACTGGACCATGGCATCCTGTACACCCGCCCACACGGTATAGCTCTTCGCATGACCGAAAGAGACCGGCAATGCGATATTATTGACGATGTGAAGCATGGCCACGACCAGGATGAAGGCCATGTAATACCAGTTCGCAACATAGATGTGAGGCTCTTTGCGCCGCGCGAGCGTTCGTATGTAGAGGACGAAATAGGTCACCCACACGATGACAAGCCACAAGTCTGCATACCATTCCGCTTCAGCATATTCCTTCGATTGGGTCAGGCCCATGAAGTAGCCGGTCACAGCGAGAAGACAAAAGAGGTTGTAACCGAAGATGACGAACCACGGACTGAACTGATCAGCAAGGCGGGCACGCGATGTTCGTTGAACGACATGAAATGAGGTCGCAATCAGGGCATTTCCGCCAAAGCCAAAAATAACCCCTGTCGTATGGGCTGGACGAATGCGCCCGAAACTTGTCCATGCCGTGTCGAAGTTCAATGAAGGCCATGCCAGTTGAGCTGCAGCCCAGACACCGATGAACATACCGAAAACTGCCCAAACCATCGTCAGGGCGATTCCGACCTTGATCGGATCGTCGTAATAGCGTGAAAGACGTTCATGCCGGGGTTCAGGTTCGAAGAACGACGTCAGGACAAATGCAAGTAGTCCACCACTGTAGAGGAACACCAGCAGACCATGGACACCAAGCAGATCTGACCGGCCGGCCGCAGCCATGGCAATGCCGACAATGGCCAGCGCGATCAAAACGATCGCACAGAGCTGCCTCTCACCTGAGGTTAGTTGCGTGATCAAGTCGCCCTCCATCTTCTGCCGTGGCGACCCGTCGACGTCACCAAATCATAAGATAGCCCTCAATAGAGAGCCGGCAACCGTTCCGGAACAATTTCTACCACATATCGTGCCACAAAGATGACATGATCCGGCAAACTCACGCAAGAGGCATAAAGACGCAATCACGGCATAATCATCAATCGTTAACGGCATAGTAACTGTTCACGATAGTCCCGGTCGAGCGAGGCACGAAGCCTCTTGCGCTTGATCGACTTCTTCATCGGATCCAGCTTCATAATATTGAGGGCGA